>NZ_BAAAHK010000008.1:0-214145 GCF_039525325.1 Kribbella koreensis | reverse complement strand
CGACGTACCGGCGCCCTCGGCCTCGTCGTCGGACTCGGCCGACTGGTCGTGGTCCTCGGCGTCCTCGTCCTGCTGGTCCTCGTCGGACTCGTCGCCCTCGTCGGCGCTGTCCTCGGAGTCGGCGTCCCCGGCCTTGCGGCGGCGACGGCCACCGCGGCGACGACGCCGGCGGGTGGTGCTGGGCTGGTCGTCGTCGTTCTCGTCGGCCTCGGCGTCGTGACCCTCGTCGGTCTCGTCGTCGTCGGTGTCCGCGTTGGTGCCACGGGCCTGCTCGAGCACGGGCTCGGCACGGTCGGCGGCGACCTCTTCGGCGTCACGGCTGCGACGGCTCCGGCGACGGCGGGTCGTGGTGGTCTGCTCTTCGGCGACCTCGGGGGTCTGCTCTTCGGCGACCTCGGCCTCGGCGGCCTGAGCGGTCGCGGCAGCCTCGGCCGCACGCTCAGCTGCGGTCGAACGACGGCGGGTACGACGACCGGTGGCCGGCGCCTCCTCCGGGGCTGCTTCCGGCGTGGCTTCCACCGCGCTGGTGGCCGCAGCCTGGGCGGGCACCTCGGTCGGAGCCTGGAACAGTACGGCCGCAGCGGGCGGCGCCCGTCGGCGTGAACGGCGGGCGGGAGCCTCGGCGGCAGCCAGGAGGGCCGCTTCCTTCGCGGCGAGCTCGGCGGCTGCTGCCTCGGCGGCGGCCAGCTCCTCCTCGGTCAGCTGCTCTTCGGGGAGCTCGGCGGCCGCTACCGGGCCGTCGGTGAGCGGGGTGTCCTCGGAGAGGAGGTCGGGCTGGGGTGCCGCGGCCTTCTTGGTGGTGCGCTTGCGGGTGGTGGTCTTCTTCGCGGCGCGCGCCGGAGCGGCGGCCTCGACGGAGGCCGCGTCGGCGGTGGCGTCAGCAGTAGCGCCCGCGGTGGCGTCGGCGCTGTCCGCGTCGGTGTCCAGGAGGCTGTCCTGGGTGGTGCCGCGGGCGGCGGCCTTCTTCGCCGGGCGTTTGGCGGCCGTCTTCTTGACCGTGCGCTTCGCGGCGGTCTTCTTGACCGGCGCGGGGGCCGGGTCGGCGCTCTCGCCATCGTCCTGGGTGCTGACGGCGGCGGCCTCGGCGGGCACGGCGGCGGCCTTCTTGGCCGTGCGCTTGCGCGTCGTGGTCGCCTTCTTGGCGGCCGGTTGTCTGGCAGCACGCTTGGCTGCGGGGGCGGTGGCGGCCACGTCGGCTGCCTGGGTGTCGTTGGGCTCGTTGTCGAGCATGCGGTGCGGGTCTCCTCAAGCCATCCGGCGCACCCTGCGGGCCTCTGTCACAGGTCCGGCGCTGCCAGCTGGCGGTCACGGTTCGCCACTCCCGGGTGCTAATCCGGTGCGGCGGAAGCCTTCTGGATCCGCTCCCTGCAATGCCGTCAGGGCACAGCTGGAGCGGCGGCGTCGCCCTCCGCTACATGCGTCTGGTGGTCGACCGCCTGGCCGGTCGCGGTCGCCTGGGTGGCGTCGCGGTCACGAGCGAGCGGATCGTCCACAGTGCCGGTTGCCGCGATGAGCGGGCCTTGGGCGAGCCTGGTCAGAAGAGCCGGGCCCGTCACCTCAAGCGTCGCTACCTCTAGCACGCCGGCGAGAACGTCGTCGGGTCTCACGGCCGGGGTTCCGAGCCGTAACACCACTTGCAGTATCGCACACGTCTCAACCGTCGCCGGGTCACTACCGACGGTGAGTCGGAGGACGGCTTCCCGGCAGTCAAACGAGCGAAGACCCCGTTTGGTCATGCGCTCGACCAGAATTTCGTCCCGGGCGAGGAACGCGGCGACCGCCGGCTCGGCGTCGGCCGGATCCACGCCAGGCAGCGCGATCAGCCACTCACTGGCCTCCAGCTGGTCGGCCAGGGAGCCCGGTCCGGCGACGACCACCTCGAGCACGTCCAGCCCGGGCGGGAGCGCCTCGTCGAGGGCGGCCCGGACCTGCTCGGGGTCCCGCTCGTGTGTGAGCGAGATCTCCAAGTACTCCGCCTCGGAGGCGGCGCCGGTCGGCGCGGCACCGGCGTACGAGATCTTCGGGTGCGGGCTGAAGCCGTGCGAGAACGCCACCGGCAGCCCGGCGCGGCGGACCGCACGCTCGAAAGCGCGCTGGAAGTCGCGGTGCGAGGTGAATCGCAGCCGCCCGCGCTTGGCGAAGCGGATCCGCAACTTCTGGACCGCGGGAAGCTGCTGGGACGGCGGAGCCTGTACTGGTGCCACGAACGCCATTCTCGCAGCTTCCCCGCCACCGACTCACCTCCGCGGCTTCAAGGACCGGTTTCGGCCTGGAGGACGGTGTCGACGACGCCCGGGAAGCGCGACTGCAGGTCGTCGTAGCGGAGGGTGGTCCAGCGGCGGTTGCCGTCCTCACGCTGGTGGATCACGCCGGCTTCCCGGAGTACGCGGAAGTGGTGGGTGAGGGTCGAGGGCGCGACGGAGACCGGGAAGGTGCCGCAGGCGCGCTCGAGGTCCTCCCGGAGCGTGCGGACGATGGTCAGCCGGGTCGGGTCGGCCAGGGCGTGCAGGACGGCGTACAGGTTCAGGTCGGCTGCCTCGGGGTGGACCAGGGCCGGCCGGCGTGCGTGCGCCATCCAATTTCCTTTCGACGATCGTCGAAAGGAAGTGTAGCTTGGTTTCGATGTACGACGAACGTCGAAAGGAATCCGATGATGCGCGCTCTGCTCTTCGATCAGCCTGCTGCCGATACGAGTACGACCAGGGTGGGTGAGGTTGCGACCCCGGAGCCGGGGCCTGGTGAGGTGGCGATCGACGTCCGGGCGGCTGGGGTGAACTTCATCGACGTGATGGCTCGACGTGGGGACGCCGGGTATGCGACTGGCTGGCCGTTCGTACCAGGGCTGGAGGTTGCGGGGACGGTGCGGTCGCTTGGTGCGGGGGTGAGTGGGCCGGCGGTCGGTACGCCGGTGGCGGCCTTCACTGCGACGGGTGGGTTGGCTGACGTTGCCGTAGTACGGGGTGAGCTTGTTGTGGAGATCCCCGCTGGGTTGTCGTTCGAGCAGGCGGCTGTTGCTCCGGGGACGCTGACTACTGCGGCGTTGCTGCTTGGGCCGACCGGGCGGTTGCGGGAGGGCGACAGTGTGCTCGTCCACTCGGCCGCTGGCGGGGTGGGGCAGGCACTGGCTTCGCTTGCTCGGCTGCACGGCGCTGGGCTGTTGCTGGGGACAGTTGGTGGCGCAGGGCGGGCCGCGGCGGCGGAGAAGGCTGGGTACGACGCAGTGGTCGTCCGTGGCGACGGAATCGTCGACAGGGTTAGGGAATTGACGGATGGGCGGGGTGTCGACCTCATCCTGGATCCGCAGGGGACGGACTGGATCGAGACGGACCTGGAACTGGTCGCGGCCGGTGGGCGGATCGTGCTGTTCGGCAATGCTGGTGGGACTCCCCTGGCGTCGCTGCCTGCGGCCGGGAGGCTGTTCGGTGGGAATGCGGCGATCGGTGGGTTCAGCATCCGGGGGTACGCGGCCAAGGCGCCGTGGATGGTGGCTGAGGCGCTGAGCGAAGTACTGCAGCGGCTCAGCCGTGGTGAGTTGCAGGTCGAGCCGACTGTCGTCGACGGGCTCGAGAATGCTCCGGAAGCCCAGCAGGCGTTGGCGGATGGGCGGGGCGAGGGGAAGTACGTAGTACGGCTGTGAGAACGGTTAGGGCTGGGCGCTGGACTTGCCGGTCAGATACAGCGCCCAGGCGAGCAGGGCGAAGGCAACGGTGTTGAGGACGACGCGGACCAGGTTGAAGGCGCGCCACTTGGACTCGTCGAAGGCGGCGCGGACGGCGGTGACATCGATCGCGTTCGGGTCGCCGGCGGCCTTGATCGCGTCGTTCAGCGGGACGTTGACACTCATCGTGACGATCACGACGATCAGGTAGAGGACGAAGGCGACCGCGATCCACGGGAGCGCCTTCTCCTTCAGGTTCACGATGCCGGCCAGCAGCGTGAAGAACAGCGCGCCGAAGAAGCCGATGCCGAGGAACACCGGGTTGATGATCGCTCGATCGACTGCTTGGAAGGCACCGACGAACGTCTTGTCATCGGTCTTGGCCAGACCGGGCATGAAGGCGTTCGCGTAGATGCCGAACACCCCCGCGACCAGGCCGGTCAGCATCGTCGCGACCAGCAGCGACCCCACTCGCAGTCCGTTCATGACGGCAAGCTACCTGGCCTGGTCTTTCATCGGCCTGTCAGAGGCCGCTGCATTGGCCGGAGCGTGGGCCCGTGACGTGGTTGGGGGCTTGGAGGTTCGACGGGGCTGCTGTGTTGGCGGAGCAGGTGAGCGGGCCGTTGATGGTGTTGCCGGCCAGTGCTACGGGGTCGGCGGTGCTCGAGTTGCGTACGGTCGTCGGGCCGCTGACGGTAGTCGCTACGAGCACTTCGGAGCGGGTGGTGCCGGTTGAGGTGACCGGGCCGCTGACCGTCGTACGGAGCAGGTGGAGGTCTGCTGCGTTGGTGGCGTTGACCGGGCCGGAGATCTTGGTGTCGGTGGCGACGAGGGACGCACCGGGGCGGATGGCGACCGGGCCGTTGATGGTGGCATTGGTGAGACAGGTGACGCCGGAGGTGACCGTCAGGGGGCCGTTGCGGGTGCCGGTGATGGTCGTCGTACAGGCCGGCGTGGGGCGGAGGAGGGTGACCGCGAAGCTTTGCGGGGTGGCGATGTTGCCGGGGGCATCGATCGCGCGGTACTCGATCCGGTGGCGGCCGTAGCCGGACGGGACGTCGTCCCAGGGGACTACTCGCGGGGTGCCGAGTTTGCCGTAGACGAGTTGGTCGATCTCGGTGCCTTCGGCGGTGAACTTGAACGGGGCGTTGGCGTCGGTCGGCCAGCCGTAGTAGTTGTACCAACCGTCGCCGTCGGTGCGGAACTCCGGTACTACGTAGCCGTCGGTGTCGTCTGTCGCCTTCAGGGCCATGGTGAAGGCGTCGTTGTAGATGTACTCCGGGCCGGTGGGTTTGGTGATCTTGAGGAGGGGCTTCGACAGGGTGGGGGTCACTGTCGGCTCTACTCCGTCGATCTGCCAGGTCAGTTCGCTGGCGCCTGCACGGGCGGTGAGGGTGTGGGTGCCGGTCAGGTTGAGCGGCGCCAGCTCGAAGTCACGGTCGTTGCCGGGGTTGGCTACCACTTGGCCGTCAACCCGCCATTCCACCGTTGGTTGCTCGGTGTCTGACTGGGTCGTCTCCACATAAACCACCTCATCCGCATTCACCGGGTGCTCGGTGGAGGTGGAGGTGGAGGTGGAGGTGGAGGTGGTGAAGGTTGACTGAGGGGCGGCGGCCACCTCGGCGGTGGCCGGGTCGGCCTGAGCCGCCGGCGGTAGGCCGAAGCCTGCCTCGTTGGTGGGGGTGACGGTCCAGGTGCGGGTTGCTGTGAGGGCGGTGGAGGCTCTTACTGCTGGGTCTCGGACGAAATCGGTGGGGTCGACGATCTTTGCGGTGAGGGTGTGGGATCCGGGGGTTAGGGAGAGGGAGCTCAGGTCTACGTAGCGTCGGTTGTTGGTGGGGAGGGTTGTGCTGTCGAGGGTCCAGGTGACTGTCAACTCGTGGGTGGCGGGGTGGAGGGTTTGTAGCCAGACGGACTGGGTGGGGGTCACTTGGCCGGGTGGGGTGCTGGACTGGATGAGGGTGGCTCTGGAGGAGATTCGCTGGGTCATTCGTTCTCGGGAGACCTGGTCGAAGTAGTAGCCGAGGACCTTCATCATGGAGTGTTTCGAGGGGCGCCAGATGCCGCTTCCGGCGTACATGCCGGCTTCGTAGCGGGCGATGGGGCCGCCTGACTCGGACGGCTCGCCCAGCCAGCGGAACCACTTCTTCTGCTGAGCGAGCATTTGTTGTTCGGTGAGCAGGGTGTGGTGGATCGAGGACGGTTCGGGGCCTTCGTAGGGGGCGCCTCGGTCGCCTCTCGCGTAGTAGTCGTATTCGTCTTGGAGGCCGCCCAGGGAGTGGCCCAGTTCATGCGGGGTGATGAGGGCGGAGAGTGCGTTGCCGCCGGAGGCGGTCGCATAGGTGCCGCCTGCGCCGCCGTAGGTGTTGCTGTTGCCGATGGCAAGGATTTGGCGGTTGGCGGGCGTGGTGCCGGGAACCAGGTCGGCGTACTGCGCTGCCGCGGTCGCGCTGACCGTGAGCAGCCGCTGGACCGAGCCGGGGTTGCAGCCGCCCCAGAAGCCCATCTGGAGCGGGGTGTCGACCTTGGGTGAGTCGAGGCCGGGGTCGCAGTCGACGCCGCTCTCGGGTGAGGCGATCTCGACGGCGTACACGTTCACGTAGTTGCGGTACGTCTTGAACGGCTCGATGCTCCAGAGCACGTTCAGGTGCTTGTCCACCTGCTCCCGGAACTTCGGCAGGTCCGCTGCCGTGTACCCGTCCCCCATCACCACCAGGTTGAACCGTGACGACGCCGGCCCGGTCACCTGGAGCGGCACCACCTTCGGCGCCGGCACGGCATCGGCCGCGGCGGACGTAGTACCGGCTGATGCGGCCAGTGGCACACCGGCCATCGCTGTCGCGGCTACTGCCAGTACTGCGGTCAGGCGCGACTTACTGAAACCAGTCCTCACGAGGCGGTCCTCCCCTGGTGTGGCGGCTCCTGGGCGAGGCCGCCGTGAGAAGCCTACGAAGGCGACGGCGGAGTTGTCAGCGGCTTCCGCGCGCCGAACTTGCCAGTAGGCAGGAGCGGCCCGGGGCCCGGTACGGCATCATGAGGGCTCGGGGAAACGTGAGGAAAGGACATCGATGACGGAACCGGCACAGTCGCCGCGGTTCGAGCCGGAGCCTGAGCGCCCGGTCGACGACGCCGGTGACGGCGATGGCAAGGGCATCTACTGGGTGCTGAAGAACGTCGTGGTCGGCCCGCCGGTCAAGCGCATCTTCCGCCCGAAGGTGGAGGGCGCCGAGAACATCCCGGACGTCGGTCCGGCGATCATCGCGAGCAACCACCTGTCCTACGCGGACTGGATCTTCATGCCGCTGGTACTGCGCCGCCGGGTCACCTTCGTCGCCAAGTCCGACTACTTCACCGGCGCCGGGATCAAGGGCCGGTTCCAGCGCGGCTTCTTCAAGGGCACCGGCCAGGTCCCCATCGACCGGTCCGGCGGCTCGGCGTCCGAGGGCGCGATCAAGGCCGGCCTGAAGGTGCTGGAGCGCGGCGACCTGTTCGGCATCTACCCCGAGGGCACCCGCTCCCACGACGGCAAGCTCTACAAGGGCCGCACCGGCGTCGCCCGGCTCGCGCTCGAGGCGAAGGTCCCGGTGATTCCGTGCGGCGTGATCGGCACCGACGTGGTCGCCCCGCCCGGCAAGGTGGTCGCCTCGTTCGCCTCCCCGACGGTCAAGTTCGGCGAGCCGCTGGACTTCTCCCGGTACGACGGGATGGAGGGAGACCGGCTGATCCTGCGCGCCGTCACCGACGAGATCATGTACAAGATCATGGAGCTGTCCGGCCAGGAGTACGTCGACATGTACGCCACCAAGGCCAAGTCGCTGGAGGGCCGGGCGACCACCGGCGCCCCCAAGAAAGTCCGCAAGTCGGACACCTGAGTCAAGGGGTGAGACAGGGTGGCACTAGGCTGGGAAACCGTGGACGGACCGATCGCGTACCAGGGTGAGCCAGGAGCCAATTCGGCGATGGCGTGCACCGAGATGTTTCCCGGCCGCGAACAGCTGCCCTGTACGACCTTCGAGGACGCCCTCGAGGCGGTGAACACCGGCCGCGCCGGACTCGCGATGATCCCGGTCGACAACTCGATCGCCGGCCGGGTGGCCGACATCCACCACCTGCTGCCGGACTCCGGGCTGCACATCATCGGCGAGTTCTTCCTGCCGATCCACTTCCAGCTGATGGCCGTCCCGGGGGCCACGCTGGAGTCGATCAAGACGGTCCGCAGCCACGTCCACGCGCTCGGCCAGTGCCGCAAGATCATCCGCGAGCACGGCTGGTCGACCGTCGTCGCCGACGACACCGCCGGCGCGGCCCGCGAGGTCTCCGAGCTGAACGACAGAGGCGTCGCCGCCCTGTCACCGGTCGCCGCGGCCGGGCTCTACGGGCTCGACATCCTGGCTGAGGACGTCGAGGACGAGCACCACAACACGACCCGCTTCCTGGTCCTGTCCCGCGAGCCGCACGTCCCGGCGGTCGGCTCCGGACCGACGATCACGAGCTTCGTCTACCGGGTCCGCAACGTGCCCGCCGCCCTCTACAAGGCGATGGGCGGCTTCGCGACCAACGGCGTCAACATGACCAAGCTGGAGAGCTACCAGCTCGGCGGCTCGTTCTTCGCCACCCAGTTCTACGCCGACGTCGAGGGCCACCCCGAGGACCCGCACGTCGCCCTCGCGCTGGAGGAGCTCGCCTTCTTCTCGGTCGAGGTCCGGATCCTGGGCGTCTACCCCGCCCACCCCTTCCGCGAGCAGATCGCCGAGCCGGCCGCCAACCGCACCCTCCGCCCGCACCACTGACCTTCCGTGTCCCGAGCGACAGGACATAGTCGCTGTGAGGGATCGGCGTCCCGCCTGAGGGTCGAGCTCGACGGTCGATTTAATCGACTATGTCCTGTCGCTCGGGACGCCTAAGGTCGCTGGGTGGAACTTGTTGAGGTGGATGGCCAGGACGCTGAGGTTTTCGAGCGGTTCTACAACCTCCGGGACGCCGTACGCCGGGAAGCCGAGTTCCCGTCAGGTCTCGGACTGGAAGAGGCCCGGGTCCTGATGGCCGACCAGCACTCCGACATGCGGGCCGACGGGCTTGCCCTGGTCGACGGCGACAAGTGGCTGGGGATCGCCTGGCTCGACTGGTGGCTGCAGGAGAACACGCATCTCGTCGAGGTGGAGATCGCGGTCGCCGCGGCGTACCGGCGTACGGGCGTCGGAAGCCGCCTGCTGGAGGCCGTGATCGAGCGGGCCAGGCAGGACGACCGCCGACTGCTCGCCGGCATGATCCTGGGCGACGCGGAGACTGGGGAGAGCGCCGGTACCGCGTTCGCCGCCAAGCACGGGTTCGTCCGCAAGCTCGTTGAGTTGCACCAGGTGCTCGAGTTGCCGCTCTCGGAGGAGCGGCTGGCCGACCTCGACCAGCCGGTCGACGGGTACGAGATCGTGCAGTGGCGTGAGCACACGCCGGACGAGTGGGTCGAGCAGTTCGCCGAAGCGCTGAGCGCGATGTCTGTCGACGTCCCGACCGGAGAGCTCGATCAGGAGCCGGCCCGGTGGACGCCGGAGCGGCTGCGGGAGGCCGAGGCGCGCAGGCTCAAGCAAGGGCGCTTCTGCCACACCACTGTCGCCGTCGACAAGGACGGTCAGCTGGCGGCGTACACGCAGATGGGTGGCGGGACCGGCGATCCCGGGCGCCTCTACCAGTGGGACACGTTCGTCCGACCAGAACATCGCGGCCGACGGCTGGGGCTGGCCGTGAAGGTCCCCAACTTCCGGTCGCTGCAGGCCGGACTGGACCGTCCGGCCGTGCTGCACACCTGGAACGCGATCACGAACGCCCCGATGATCGCCGTCAACGTGCATCTCGGCTTCCGGCCGGTCGCCCAGCGGACCGACTGGGAGCTGGAGATCTAGAGGAACATCCAGTACGGGTAGCGCGCGGCGAGCGTGGCGCGGTGGTCCTGCCAGTCGGCTGAGCGGCGGGCTGGATCGAGTGGGTCGGCGTAGCCACCGTGGAGGCGGTAGCCCCAGGTGAAGGCGGCGACCGGCTCGACGGCGCGGGTATGGATCACGTCGGGCACGATCACCAGGAAGGTGTCCGCTCGCCAGACGCCGTCGGGGTCCTCCGGGTGCGCGGGGGCGTCGAAGAAGGTCGGCAGGAAACCGTACGCGGACAGTGGACTGGCGTCGGCGGTGAAGGCCGGCGCATCCACCGTGACGACGCCGGACCGCGTGACGAGCTGGATCCAGCCCATGATCGCGTTGATGCCCTGGCCGTGGTAGCGCAGGGTCGCGGTACAGATCGGGAAGTTGCGGTAGGACTCCGCGTCCAGGCCCGGTACGACGAGTTGGTGACCCGAGGCGTAAGGGTCGTCGTTGGCCAGCACGCGGATGTTGATCAGTCCGCGTTGGCCGCGGACCTCGAACGGAACGGACAGCTCTCGTCTCATTCACCCCTCCTGACGCCATTCTCCAACGTGCGCAAGGGAAAAGGTGAAATTGACTACCGGGGCTCATGCTCTTGTGCACCTGCGGTAGCGGGAGCACGCTGAAAAAGAGCAGCGTCTTGGGGGGCAGCCTGTTCGTTCTTCTTTCCTTGCCCCCGCACGTACTAGGGGGAGAGATGCCGAGAAAGGCCAACGGGAGAGCGGACAAGAACGAACGGGGCGCCGGGGATCAGATGCCCGGTGGAATGATGGAGACCGTCGGCGGTGCTGGTGCCGCGCCTGGGATGGGGCGCGATGCTCAGACGCCGAGCCGGCGGCAGTGTGGCGTGATGGATGTGCACCGGCGGTTGCTGTCGACGTCGGCGGAGTACGTCGCGGCGCGTTCCTACCTGGAGAACGCGACCACGCAGTACGTCGCGTCGCAGCAGCGGTTCAGCGGTGTCGCGCACATCCCCGTGGTGGTGCATGTCGTCTGGAACACGGCCGCGCAGAACATCTCGCAGGCCCAGATCGACAGCCAGATCGAGGTCCTGAACCGGGACTTCCGGGCGACCAACACCGACGTCGGCATCGTGCCGGCCCCGTTCACCGGGCTGGTCGCCGACGCCCGGATCGAGTTCGCGCTGGCCACGACGGACCCGAACGGCAACCCGACGACGGGTGTCACCCGGACCCAGACGACGCGCACCGGCTTCACGACCGACGACGCGATCAAGTCGTCGGCGACCGGTGGCATCGATCCCTGGCCGGCCGACAAGTACCTGAACATCTGGGTCGGCCAGCTCGGTGGCGGCCTGCTCGGCTACGCCCAGTTCCCGGGCGGCCCGGCCGAGACCGACGGCGTGGTCATCCTGCACAGCGGGTTCGGCACGAACGGTACGGCGGCAGCGCCGTTCGATCTCGGCCGGACGACGACCCACGAGATCGGCCACTACCTCAACCTGTTCCACATCTGGGGCGACGACGGCACCGGCTGCAGCGGCAGCGACGAGGTGGCCGACACCCCCAACCAGGGCGGCCCGAACTTCGGCGTACCGACGTTCCCGAAGCTGTCCTGCAGCAACGGGCCGAACGGCGACCTGTTCGTGAACTACATGGACTACACCGACGACCGCGGCATGGTGATGTTCACCAACGACCAGGTCGCCCGGATGGCGGCCTGCCTGGACACCGTACGGACGGATCTCAACCAGGGTTCGAGCTCCACCAGCGCACTGCCGACTCCCGCCGGGCCGGTCGTGTCGTGGGACGACAACCGGATCGACGCGTTCGTGCTCGGCACCGACCGGGCGACGTACCACAAGTGGTGGGACGGGGCCGCCTGGGGACCGTCCGTGAACGGCTACGAGTACCTGGGTGGTGTGTGCATGAGTGCTCCTGAAGTGGCGTCCTGGGGGCCGAACCGGCTCGACGCCTTCGTCCTCGGAACCGACCACGGGCTCTACCACAAGTGGTGGGACGGGACCGCCTGGGGACCGTCGGAGACGGGCTACGAGGCGCTCGGCGGCGTCTGCATGAGCCCGCCGCGAGTTGCCACCTGGGCGGAGAACCGGCTCGACGTCTTCGTGCTCGGGACCGACCGCGCGCTCTACCACAAGTGGTGGGACGGGGCTCAGTGGAACGACTACGAGTACCTCGGCGGGATCTGCATGAGCCCGCCCGAAGTAGTTGCCTGGGGCCCCGATCGGCTGGACGTCTTCGTGCTCGGCACGGACAACGCCGTCTGGCACAAGTGGTGGGACGGCACCGCGTGGGGTGGCTTCGAGTCGCTCGGTGGCGTCTGCGCCTCTCCCCCGACCGCGGTGGCCTGGGGCCCGAACCGGCTCGACCTGTTCGTCATCGGCACCGACTCCGCGCTCTACCACAAGTGGTACGACGGTACGTCGTGGTCGGCGGACTGGGAGAACCTCGGCGGCATCTGCACGAGCGCGCCGACCGTCGTCTCGTGGGCCGCGAACCGGCTCGACGTGTTCGTCCTGGGGACCGACTCCGCGCTGTACCACCAGTGGTGGGACGGTACGTCGTGGTCCGGGTTCGAGTCGCTCGGCGGCATCTGCACCGAGGAGCCGCGAGTGACGTCGTGGGGACCGGATCGGCTGGACGTCTTCGTCGTCGGCACGGACGGCGGGATATACCACAAGTGGTGGGACGGAACCGCCTGGGGACCGTCCATCACCGGGTACGAAGCGCTCGGCGGCGTGATCAGCGACTTCAAGCTGGATCAGCCGGCGCCGGACCAGTTGCCCAACGGCGCCTCTGCCGAGCAGGCGGTGCTGAACTGAACACCTCGCGGTTGGTCGGGCGGTGGACGCACTCCTTCGAGGAGGACCACGACGGAGTGACCGTCTACCGCCGCGACGACTTCGCCTTCCCGCCGGCTCGCGGCCGGCGGGGGGTGGAGTTCCATGCCGACGGCAGTTTCACCGACTGGCTGATCGGCCGTGGCGACGCTCCGGAGGGGCATGCCGGGCGCTGGTCGGCGGGCGGCGAGATCAGCCGTAGTACAGGCTCCGCCGGGTCGATCGTCGCCGCGACACCGGATCGGCTGGAGATTCGCTGGAAGGAGTGAGATGACCGGTTCGCCTGTTCGGTACCTGGTGGTGCCGACCGAGGACGCGGCCGACGGCGCCAAGTCGGCCCGGTTCGGCGACAAGACGATCCTGTGGGGACCCGCCGATCAGAAGCTCGGCCGGGCCTCTCGTACCGCGCCCGGTTTGGTCCTCGTGACGCAGGTCGGCCGGAGCTTCCAGGACGAGTTTCCCGACGTCACTCCGCTGCTCGATCACGGTCGCCACCTGGTGATCTCGGCCGCCGACAAGCCCCGGCGACGGCGCTCCAACCATTGCTGGCGAGTGGAGGCGTTGAAGGCCGGTACGACGGTTGTCGACGTCCCGGCGCGGATGGCCCGGCGCGCTGACCCGGTGGTTGCGGGGCTGGTCGGTGAGGTGGCGCCGGCGTCGTACCAGGCTGATCTGACCTGGCTGGCCTCGCTGCCGACCCGGCATTCGCTGAGTGCGTCCTTCACGACCGCGGTGGAGTTCGCGGCGGCCCGGATGGTTGCCCTCGGCTACAGCGTCACGCGGGTGCCGATCACTGTGGGAGCTGGGCATTCGGAGAACCTGATCGGTGATCGCGCCGGGTCGGGAGCCGGCACGCGCGGGCTGGTCGTGATCACCGCGCACCTCGATTCGATCAACCTCGCGGGCGGCCCGGGCGGTAGTGCGCCCGGGGCCGACGACAACGGGAGCGGGTCGGCCGGCGTACTGGAGCTCGGGCGGCTGATCGCGAGCCGGGAGTGGGAGCACGACGTCCGGCTGATCCTCTTCGGTGGCGAGGAAGAGGGGCTGTTCGGGAGCAAGCAGTACGTCGCTGCGCTGCCGCCGGCCGAGCGGTCGCGGATTCGCGCGGTGCTCAACATGGACATGATCGCGTCGAAGAACACAGCTGCGCCGACCGTCCTGCTCGAGGGCGCGCCGGTGTCGTCGGGGCAGATGGACGACCTGGCCGCGGCGGCTGCGACGTACACGGGGCTGAAGGTCGAGACGTCGCTGAATCCGTTCGCCAGTGATCATGTGCCGTTCATCAACGCCGGGGTGCCTGCGGTGCTGACGATCGAGGGCGCGGACAGTGCGAACGGGCACATCCATTCGGCGAACGACAAGCTCGAGTTCCTCGACTGGGCGCTGGCGAGCGAGATCCTGCGGATGAACATCGCGGCGCTGGCCGGCTGGCTCGGCCTGGTCGGAGCGGCTGAGGCGCCCCGCCCGCAACCGGCCGGGTCAGCCGTGTCCTGGGGTCCTGGCCGGCTCGACATCTTCGTGCGGGGGACGGATTCGGCCCTCCACCACCTCTACTGGGACGGCGGCACCTGGCACGACTTCGAGTCGTTGGGAGGTGTCATAGGGTCTTCAGGGTGACGGACCTTGACTGGAACGGTTGCCTGAACACTCGTGATCTGGCTGGGTTTTCGACCCGGTACGGCGGGGTGACGCGGGGCGGGACGATGATCCGGACCGACTCCCCCGACAAGCTCGACGCCGCCGGGCGGGCCGCGTTGCGTGGCGTCGGGGCCGGCTTGGTGCTCGACCTGCGCTCGGACTGGGAGATGACGCGGACACATCCGCTGGAGGGCGTAGCGGAGTACCGGCGGATTCCGTGGATCGATCCGGTCCGGGACAAGGAACGCGTACCGGCGGACGAACCACTGCTGGGCGACATCTATCGCGGCAGTCTCGATCGCAACCAGGGGCAGATCGGTGCTGCTTTGCGGGCTGTTGCTTCGGCGCCGGAGGATCGGCCGGTCGTCGTGCACTGCAAGTCGGGCAAGGACCGGACCGGGTTGCTGGTCGCGTTGCTGCTCGACCTGATCGGTGTGCCGCGGGACCAGATCGTGGCCGACTACGTGGTCAGTGAGGTGCGGCTCGGGGTGCTCGAACGGGCCGCCGGGTTGCCGGCTGAGGAGCGGGAGCGTGCGCTGTTGCTGTCGCGGACGTTGCCCGAGACGATCACCGCCGCTCTTGATCATGTGGACGAGCGGTACGGCGGGGTGCGGAGCTACCTGGAGCTGTGCGGGCTGACCGCTGGGGAGCTTCATCGGCTGGCGATGCGGCTGGTGGGGTCGCCGGTCGAGGCGGTGGTGTTCGACTTCGACGGACTGCTGATGGACACCGAGACGACGCTGGTGAAGAGCTGGCAGTTCGAATGGGCCCAGCACGGTCTCGAGCTCGAACTGGCCGACGACTTCTGGCCGGGGCACGGCGGGGATACGAAGGACGCCCGGTACGCGCAGCTGGCTGCCCTGGTGCCGGACTTCGATCGCGAGGTGAGTCAGGCGCGGCGTACGGCGTACCGCGACAGCCTGCACGAAGACCTCGACTTCCGGCCGGGCATCCGCGACTGGTTGCTGGAGGCCCGTGAGCTCGGGCTGAGGCCCGCGATCGCCAGCAGTTCGGAGCGCTCGTGGGTGATCGGGCACCTGGAGCGGGTCGGCGCCCTCGACCTCTTCGATGTCATTGCCGCAGGCGACGAGGTGGACGGCCACAAGCCGGACCCGGCGGTCTACCTGCTCGCCCTGGAACGACTGGGTCTGTCCGGTAGCGCGACCGCAGCGGTCGAGGACACTCCGCACGGCGTCGAGGCGGCCACCGCCGCGGGCATGGCAACGATCGCAATCCCCAACCCGTACGTGCGGGCCGCCGCGCTGAGTGCCGCCGACCTGACCCTGGGCAGTGCCGGCGAGCTGACCCTCAGCGACGCGTTGCTTGCCGCATCGCGGCGGAATGCGGGCGTTTGAACCCTTCGTTTGAAGGGGTCGCGGCGCGCGGAAGAGGAGGTGCTGGACCTGCGGGTCGGTTACCTTGGGCCTAGGTAGGACCGCTGGGGGGCGGGCGCGGGGCTGGGGAGAGGGGACCTGCGATGACGCTGTTTCTGTTCGCCGCCGCTGCGGGCTTCACCCTGGCCGCGGTCATCACCGACAACTTGGCGATGCTCTATGTCGGCATCGGGATCTGGGTTGTCGGGGCCTTCTCCGCGCTCTGGTTGTGGTTCTGGCCGCGCCGCAAGGGATTCCGTACGCCGGAAGCCGCCCGCGCCGCCGCCGAGGCGGGCAACCCGCGCGCGATCCGGGCCTTGGCGATGGATGCCTTGAGCATTGGTGACGACGCCCGGGCCGAGCGGTTGCTGCTGGTCGCGATCGACCACGGCGACGTCGACTCGATGTGGGAGCTGGGCCGGCTCATCGAGCAGCGCGATGGAATCGATGCCAGCGAACCGTGGTACCGGATGGCCGCGGACAACGGTCACTTCGCGGCCCGGCGCTATCTCAAGCGCCGCGACCCCGCGTAACCGTCAGACCACAGACAGCTCTCAGACCACCGAGAGCGGCAACAGTTTCTTGCCGGTGGGGCCGATCTGGATCTCGGTGTTCATCTGCGGGCAGACGCCGCAGTCGAAGCACGGCGTCCAGCGGCAGTCCTCGACCTCGATCGCGCCGTCCTCCTCGAGCGCGTCCTGCCAGTCCTCCCACAGCCAGTCGCGGTCCAGCCCGGAGTCCAGGTGGTCCCACGGCAGCACCTCGGCGTACTCGCGCTCACGCGTGGTGTACCAGGCGAGGTCGACCGGGGTGCCGGCCAGCGCCTTCTCGGTGGCGGCGATCCAGCGCTCGTACGAGAAGTGCTCGCTCCAGCCGTCGAACCGGCCGCCGTCGCGCCAGACCTGCTCGATGATCCGGCCGACCCGGCGGTCGCCGCGCGAGAGCAGGCCCTCGATGATGCCCGGTTTGCCGTCGTGGTACCGGAAACCGATCGCCTTGGCGTACTTCTTGTCCGAGCGGATCGCCGCGTTCAGCTTGGCCAGCCGGGCGTCGGTCTCCTCGACGCCGAGCTGCGCGGCCCACTGGAACGGGGTGTGCGGCTTCGGCACGAACCCGCCGATCGACACCGTGCAGCGGATGTCGTTGCGGCCGGACACCTGCCGGCCGGTCGCGATCACCCGCTTGGCCAGGTCGGCGATCGCCAGCACGTCCTCGTCGGTCTCGGTCGGCAGGCCGCACATGAAGTACAGCTTCACCTGCCGCCAGCCGTGGCTGTACGCCGCCGCGACGGTCCGGATCAGGTCGTCCTCGGTGACCATCTTGTTGATCACCTTGCGCAGCCGCTCCGATCCACCCTCGGGGGCGAAGGTCAGACCGCTGCGCCGGCCGTTGCGGGAGAACTCGTTGGCCAGCGTGATGTTGAAGGCGTCGACCCTTGTCGAGGGCAACGACAGCGAGACGTTGCTGCCCTCGTACCGGTCGCCCAGGCCCTTCGCGACCTCGGCGATCTCGGTGTGGTCGGCCGACGACAGGCTGAGCAGCCCGACCTCCTCGAAGCCGGTCTGCTTCAGGCCGTTCTCGACCATGTCGCCGATCGTGGTGATGCTGCGCTCGCGGACCGGGCGGGTGATCATCCCGGCCTGGCAGAACCGGCAGCCCCGGGTGCAGCCGCGGAAGATCTCCACCGAGAAGCGCTCGTGGACGGTCTCGGCGAGCGGTACCAGCGGCTTCTTCGGGTACGGCCAGGCGTCCAGGTCCATCACGGTGTGCTTGGCGGTCCGGTACGGGACGCCGGGACGGTTCGGGGCGATCCGCTTGATCCGCCCGTCGTCGAGGTAGTCGACGGTGAAGAACTTGGGGATGTAGACGCCGCCGGTGGAGGCGAGCCGGTGCAGCACCTCGTCGCGACCGCCCGGGCTGCCCTCGTCCTTCCACTCCCGGATCACGTCGGAGATGGCGAGCACGATCTCCTCGCCGTCGCCGAGCACCGCCGCGTCGATGAAGTCGCCGATCGGCTCCGGGTTGAACGCCGCGTGCCCGCCGGCCAGCACGATCGGGTCCTCGTCGGTGCGGTCCACGGCGTACAGCGGGATCCCGGCCAGGTCGAGCGCGGTCAGCATGTTGGTGTAGCCGAGCTCGGTGGAGAACGAGATCCCGAACACGTCGAAGGCCCGGACCGGGCGGTGGCTGTCGAGCGTGAACTGCGGGATCGCGTTGTCCCGCATCACCTGCTCCATGTCCGGCCAGACCGAGTAGGTCCGCTCCGCGAGGGTGTGCTCGCGCTCGTTCAGCACCTCGTACAGGATCTGCACGCCCTGGTTCGGCAGGCCGACCTCGTAGGCGTCCGGATACATCAACGCCCAGCGCACGCTGGCCGACTCCCAGTCCTTGCTGACGGAGTTCAGCTCACCGCCGACGTACTGGATCGGCTTCTGCACGGTAGGCAGCAACGCTTCCAGGCGGGGAAACAAGGACTCAACAGTCATCACAGAACTTCCCACTCGACGCATCCATACCACCCACCAGCCTAACGCCGGTACGCCCGGGCACCCTCATCGCGCCTGGCCTCAGGCGCGAACCAGCCCGTTGGCAGCGATGAACGCACGCCATTCCGCATCCTGCTCCGGGCTGAAGCCGGCCGTGGGAACGGTCGACGCTCCAGCGCCGACGAAGCGGAAGTTCCACTGGCCGGAAGCCTCCCGAAGCGACTTCACGGCGCTCCAGGTGTACTGGAGGTCGGTGATCGCGGTCACGATCCGCAGCCCCTCGTCCGTCATCGTGTAGGTATAGACCGATCCGTACTTCCTGGCGACCAGGTGTCTGATGACCCCCAACAGCTCCGGATACCCGATGAAGATCAGCCCTAGGACATTGATGGCGCCATCGTCGACCACCAGTCCCCAGATCAGGTAGCCGACCCCGGCGGCTCTGAACGCCCAGCCGACCCAGCGCATCTGCAGCCGGGTGTTCCGTAGCCGGCGACCCAGTGTCACCTGGACCGGCACAGCAATGTTCATCGAGTCTCCTCGCCCCCGCCGCCGATCTGGGCAGCTGGCGGAGCATACCGGGCGCCGGGCTCAGCGGAGCGGGGTTTCGGTCAGGAACTCGGGGGTGAGGGCTGCTTCGACCTTGTTTTCTTCGCCGGCGTTTCCGTGGACGACGTCGTGGAGTTCCGGGTCGGCGAAGAGGGGGCGGAGGTCGGGCGGGATGGTGGTGGGTGGGTCGGGCGTACCGACGTACTGGAGGTGTTCGGGGTACCGGGCGAGGTGGCCGGCGAGTTTGGGCCAGCGGAGGGTGAGGATGGTCCAGAGCGCGGTTTGCTGCTCCTGGAGGTGGTTGTCGGCCAGGTTCACCTCTTGGAGCGTCTCGATGCCCCGGGCGATGCCGTAGGCGTTGACCAGGCGCTTCATGGCGCGCGGGTTCTGGTCGCGGCCGAGGAGCCGCTGGAACGGTTCCAGGGTGTGCTGGTTCTGTTGCTGGGCGCGTTCGCCGACCATCTCGATGGCGAGGGTCTCCAGCCGGGCCTGCTCGTCGGCGGGCGTCCGGCCCGGGTTCGCCAGTACTTCCGCCCGCACCTCCTCGCTCGTCTTGCCGGCGAGCTCGCGGCCGGCATCGGCGCGCGCCCGCTTCAGCTCCTGCTCGCCGGGCACGTTCGCCGACCGGAGGATCCGGCCCCAGAAGTCGTTCAGCCGCTTGCCCGCCTGCGGCAGTCCGGTGGAGATCTGGAACGTCTTCTCCAGGAAGAGATAGCCGACCGGCCGGCCAGGCCCTCCCCCGGCGCTGACGAACTCGGCGTACTCCTTGGCGTAACTGTCCGCGAGCCAGTCCCGGTCCGCGGCGATCACGTACGTCACCGGTACGTCGCGGAACAGCGTCTGGATGCCCTCGAGCAACTCGACGACGTACGGGCCCTTGCAGCGGTCGAGGTCGTCGATCATCACCACGACGTCGTGGTGGATCCACTTGGTGAGGTCGGCCAGGTGATCCTGCACCGTCCGCATCGGGTCGCTGGTGTTGGCCATGAAGCGTCTGGCGCCCCGCGCGGAGGTGGTGAAGACCCAGCGGCCCATCGTGTGCAGGAGGCCCCAGACGGTGAGCGCCGGGGTGATGATGGCGGCGGCGGTGACCACGTAGTCCTTGACCGTGTCAGGCGAGAACAGCTTCTCGTTGCCGGCAGCACCGAACCAGCCGGCCCGCCAGGCCCAGGTGACGGCTCCCGCGACGAGCAGGAGGGCGAGGTAGCCCGGCCAGCCACCCTTCGAGCGCCAGAGTCGCTCCCGGAGCCAGAGCCACGCGGCCCTCGGCTTGTCGAACTTCCAGAGTTCGCGGACGGCACCGGCGTACAGGGCGGTCATCAGCCACCACCAGGGCGGCTCGATCCGCTGATGCCGCCAGGCGTTGAACTCGACCACGACACAACGCTTCTCGCCGGCCCGCTTGTCGACCTTCCGCAGCTCGTCGGCGAGGAAGTTGAGCACAGACGTCTTGCCCGCACCCCAGGGCGCATGCAGATGCACGATGAACGCCCCACCCCGCGGTACGTCCGCCTGCGCACTGTTCTTCGCCTCCTCCTTCCGCGCATCCCGAATCCGCCGAGCCAACACCCTCGCAAACCCCTGCCGCCCCAACTCATCAATCCGCGCCGGCCCATCCGTATGCGTCGGCACCAACTCCTCCCGCCGCCCAGCGCGAGCGCTCTCGACGAAGCCCGTTGCTGAGGCGTTGTCATCGGCCGCGGTTGGTGCGCCTTCGCCCGTTACTGCGGTGCTGCTGCTGGTGGGCGGTTCCGGCGAGACTGTGCTGCTCAGGCTCAGCTTGCGGAGACGGTCGTAGATCTTCGGGTCGAGGACATAGACACGCGGCACCAGGCTGGGACGGGCAGCGCCGTACCCGGTGGCGATCGAGTACAGCGAGTCCTCCGGGCTCAGACCACCCGCACCACTGCCAAGCAGCGGGAAAGCGGTGTCGACAGGGCGATCAGGTGCACCGAGGCGAACGGCGAACTCGCCGACGTGATGCACCGCATCGATCACGGTCTGCGTTGTCGAGCCACTGTCCGCCACCACCGCCGCGAGCAGGATCGCCTGACGACTGTCCGGAGGCGAGACCTCGACGACCTGACCCGGATCGAAGACCTCGACCGGCCGCGAGATCCGGAGCGCGTCCAACCGGTCCACGAATTCCGGCGCCATGCTGCCGGTGGTGCTGCAGGGCACGACCAGCACCCGTGCCCCGCTCTCGAAGAGATCACCGAGGAAGATCTCGACCCGGTGCCCGTCGACGGTAACGACCATCTGCTGCTGCTCAGCCATGCACCCCTCCCGGTCAGCAGGTTAGTGGGGTGCGGCGGCTACGGACAGTGGTCAGGTGAGGTGGGTGAGGAGGAGTTGGTTGATCTGGTCGGGGTGGGAGTAGGTGACCAGGTGGGCGGCGGACTCGAGGATCTCCAGGTGGGCGCCGGGGATCTGCATGGCCAGCGGGATCACCGTCTCGGGCGGGATGGAGGCGTCGGACTCGGCGGTGACCAGGAGGACGGGGGCGGTGATGTCTCCGAGTCCCGGGCGGAGGTCCATGGCGCCGAGCGCTTCGCAGCAGGAGGCATAGCCCTCGGGCGAGGTGGTGAGGAGTTGCTGGCGGATCGCGTCGACGGCTGCCGGTTGCGCATCGGCGTACTCGGGAAGGAACCACCGGCTGAGCGTCGCCTCGGTGATCGCCTTGGTGCCTTCGGCGCGGACCTGCGCGGCGCGGTCGGTCCACATCTGGGCGCCTGCGGCCGGGTACGCCGGCGGGCACAGCAGCGCGAAGCGGTGGAACCGGTCGGGCGCGTTCTCGGCGAGCCAGAGGCCGACCGCGCCGCCGAGCGAGATGCCGACGTACGACGCCCGCTCGATCAGCAACTCGTTGAGCAACTCGACCACGTCGCCACCGAGGTCCTCGATCGTGTACGGACCGTCGGGCGCCTCGGAGTCCCCGTGCCCGCGATGGTCGAACGCGATCACCCGGAACCGCTGCGACAGGACGTCGAGCTGCGGCGCCCACATCGCGTGCGTAGTACCGAGCGACGAGCCGAGCAACAGCACAGGCGCGTCATCAGGACCGGTCGTCTCGTAGTTGAGTCGCATGGAGTCCACATTACGAACGTTGCTAGCGTCGGGCCATGATCAAGGGTGTTCCCGGGCTGGGAAATGTGGTCGAGCTGGCCGAGGTGGTGCGGAGCGGGTTCGTGGAAAGCCGGCACTTCGGGCTGGCGGTAGCGCTGGATCCGGACGGCAAGGCTCTGTATGCGGCCGGGGACGTCGACGGTCTTGTACTCCCGCGGTCGACCGCGAAGCCGCTGCAAGCAGTCGGCTGCATCGTCGCCGGCGCGGAGCTGGTTGGCGAGGAGGTGGCGATCGGAGCCGGCAGCCATACCGGCGAGGACCGTCATGTCGCGGTGGTGGATCGCCTGCTGGCGTCGGCCGGCCTTGATCGCGACGCGCTGCGTTGTCCGCCGGACCGGCCCGAAGACGAGCCGACCCGCTTCCGGTTGATTGCCGAAGGCATCGAACCGTCGCCGGTCCGGATGAACTGCTCCGGCAAACACGCCGCGATGCTGCTGGCGACCGTCGCCCAAGGCAACGACCCCGCCAGCTACCTCGATCCGCAGTCACCGGTACAGCGCACGATCACCGCCGAGATCGAACGCCTCACCGACTCCTCCACCGGCATCCTCACCACCGACGGCTGCGGCACTCCCCTGCTCGGCATGCCGTTGTCCGGCCTGGCCCTCGCCTTCAGCCGCCTGGCAACAGCCCCACCCGGTACGCCGGAAGGCCGGGTCGCGGCCGCCATGCGCCAGCACCCAGACTTCGTCGGCGGCGCAGGCCACCAGAACACCGAGGTGATGCGCCTACTGCCCGGCATCATCGCCAAGGGCGGCGCCGAGGGCGTAATAGCCATGGCCACCCCCGACGGCCACGCAGTAGCCGTCAAAGTCATCGACGGCAACCCCCGAGCCACCACAGCCCTGGCCCTGACCCTGCTGTCCAAGTGCGGCGTCGACACCACCCCAGCTGCCAACCTGATCAGCCTGCCCGTACTGGGCGGAGGCCAACCGGTCGGCGAGATCCGCCCAACCCTGTAGCGGCGACTAGCGGTAGAGGGGGAGAGCGCCTGTTAGCGAGTCGACTGCGGGGCGGGGGCCGTGGATTGCCAGGGCCGTGTAGTGCAGGTCGTCGGGCTTGGTGCCGGACATCGTGGCTGCATACTGGTCGTAGGTCCGGGATCCTTGGGCTACCTGGTTGACGTCGTGGACCGCTACCTCGGGGTGAGCGGCCGCTGCGGCGCGGAGTTCGGTCAGGCGCGCAGGGTCCGCCTTGAGGACGGGGATCGGGTGGGCGCACATACCGGGATGCGGGTTACCTGCGGCGTCTTGCGCCTCCGTGCCGACCAGGTCGGGTATATGCGAGCCGACACCGACTCCGACCAGGGCCGCTGCGTTGAGTGCTACTCCGATGGGTGCGTCTGCGTCGATCACGACGACTAACTTGTTCGCCAGCACCCGACCGACGTTAGCCGCTTGAACGGCTGGCGGACGGTGGTACCGAACGATGTTCGGCAGGTCTGCGAAAATGGCGGCTATGGACGAACTTGATACGGCGCTGCTGCGGATGCTGCAGAACGACGCGCGCCGGACCAACCGGGAGATGGCGGCCGAGCTGGGGATCGCGCCGTCGACCTGTCTGGAGCGGATCAGAGGGTTGCGCGACCGCGGCGTGATCAGCGGGTACCACGCGGAGGTCGACCTGCAGGCGATCGACCGCTCCACCCAGGCGATCATCTCGATCAAACTCCGCCCGCAGGCGATGGCGACGGCCACCACCTTCCAGACCTACGTCCAGAAACTTCCGCAGACGCTGGCGATGTTCATGGTCTCCGGCGCCTCCGACTTCCTCGCCCACGTGGCCGTCAAGGATACCCAGGCGCTCCGCGACCTCGTCCTCGACCTCGCCAAGCGCCAGGAGATCGCCGACATCCGCAGCTCCGTCGTCTTCGAACACCACCGCCGGACGACGGTCCTGCCGCTGCCGGAGCGCTGAAGAGCGCCACCCCAGGCTCCCAGCCGGAGTGACGCTCCCCCGATCGGTCAGCGGGCGACGCACGGATCCACATCGCCAGGCGGGTAGAGCCGCCTCAGGTGACTCGGGTGGTCCTGGTGTTCATGGGGTCTCCCTTCGTCAGATGGCCCGTTCAGACTCGCGGATCGGACGGCCGGGAGGCGACCGTAGTAGTACTTAGATCGGTACGTAGACGGGATTCGATTACCGGCCGTCGAGCGTGTAGAACCTGAGGGTGAGCACTGGGGAGGTACCGGTCGAACTCACCTCGTTCGTCGGCCGCGAGGAGCAGATCCGGGCTGGGCTGGTCCGCCTGGAGGCTGCCAACCCGCTGACTCTGGTCGGCCCGGGTGGGGTCGGCAAGACCCGGCTGGCCGGGCGGCTCGCGCAGGCCGCGCAGAAGGCAGATCCCCGGCTGCGGGTGCACTGGTGCACGCTGATCGGCGTACCGGATGGCGCCGACGCGGTGACGGTCGAGCGGACGGTGGCCAAGTCGCTCGGCGTCGAGATCGTCACCGAACGGTCGGCGCGGAGCATGCTGCTGGACCACCTCGGTGAGGAGGCCGGCTCGGGACCGGTGCTGCTGGTGCTCGACAACTGCGAGCACGTGGCCGCACCGGTGGGGTCACTGGTCAGTGCGATCCTCGCGGAGGTCTCCGGCGTACAGGTGCTCGCCACCAGTCGCGAGGCGCTCGGGTGCGCCGGTGAGCAACTCTTCGCGGTACCTCCGCTGACCTGTCTGTCCGATGCGCC
The DNA here is from genome assembly GCF_039525325.1 of Kribbella koreensis. Classification (NCBI taxonomy): domain Bacteria; kingdom Bacillati; phylum Actinomycetota; class Actinomycetes; order Propionibacteriales; family Kribbellaceae; genus Kribbella; species Kribbella koreensis. The sequence continues at coordinate 189,897 of NZ_BAAAHK010000008.1, read as the reverse complement.
GGAAGGGTCGCGGTACGAGGCGCTCGACCTGCTGACCGAGCGGGCCGCAGCAGTGGGCATCAGCATCGGCCCTGCTGACCACACGACCGCTGCGTTGCTTTGCCAGCGCCTCGACGGCTTGCCGCTGGCGATCGAGCTGGCGGCCGCGGGGCTGCGTAGCCAGTCACTGCGCGAGATCCTCGCCCGGTTGGACGGCGGGCCGGGCGATGAGCGGTTCAGCCTGCTCACCCGCGGGCCACGGCATGGGGCGCATCCGATGCACCACAGCATGCAGGCCGCGGTGGACTGGAGCTACCGGCTCTGCGACGACGCCGAGAAGAGCTTGTGGGCAAGGCTTTCCGTCTTCGAGAACGGCTGGGACCTGGCAGCCGCCCAAGCGGTCGGCGCCGGGCCGGATCTGCCCGCGGCGCAGGTCCTCGACGTCCTCACCGAGTTGGTCGGCAAGTCGGTCGTGACTGCCGACACCAGTGGTCCGTCGACCCGGTACCGGATGCTGGAGACGCTGCGGCAGTACGGCGTCGCGCGGGCCGAGGAGAGCGGCGAGACCGAGAGCTTGCGCCGTCGGCATCGCGATCACTTCCTCGAAGTCTCCCGGCAGGCGGCTGTCGATTGGTACGGACCTCGCGAGGTCGAGTGGCTCTCGCGCACCAGTCGCGACCTGGCGAACTTCCGCGCTGCCCTCGCCTGGAGCAGCTCGATCGCCGGCGAGGAGGCCGCCGGACTGGAGATCGCGGTCGGCCTGGCCCGGCTGCGACTGCAGTTCTACCTCGGCAACTCGGGCGAGACGATCGACTGGCTGCGGACCGGCCTGGCTGCGACGAAGGCGGCGGAAGCACCCGAGCTCCGCCTGTGGGCAGTGGTGATGACCGGTCTGACCGCCCTGTGCCAAGGCGATCTGAGCACTGCGGAGGCAATGGCCGACCAGGGACGGGACGAGGCCGGCGACGATGGACTCAGTGCGGCGCTGATGGCTCTCCTGCTGGGCCTGCATGCGTTTTTCGCGCTCGGAGATCCGGCCTCGATCGCGGTACTGCGCGCTGCCGCCACCGGCTTCGAGAGCGCCGGTGCGCAGTACCGGGGTGAGCGTGCGATGGCGCTCATGTTCGCGGGGATGGCCGCCGACTGGTACGGGCCGGCCAGCGAAGCCGTCGAGCTCTCCCAGCAGTACGCCGACGAGACGCTGGCGGACGGCGCCGAATGGGCTCACGGCTGGTCCCTGCTGGTGTCCGGGCTCGCGCTGATCTGGCACGTCGACGCGCTCAGCCTGCCCCCGATCAAGCGAGCGCGGCAGCAATCGGGCGATCACTGGGGCCTGATGTACCTGACCCATCTCGTCGCCTGGGCTGCGGCCGAGGTGATCAAGCAGCGCCCCGAACCGAGCGCCGACGCCGACCACGCCGACGCGATCCGGGCAGCTCGTGCGCTCGGTGGCGCGAGCCGGCTCCGGGAGCGCTATCGGGTGGCGATCGCCACCCTGCCACCGTTTCGGGATGCCAACGCCGAGGCCGAGCGGGTGGCGACCGGTGTGCTCGGCGCCGACGGCTTCAGGACGGCGTACCGGTTCGGCAACGCGCTGCACTACGACGAGATCGACGCCCTCGCGACGAACGAGGTAGTCGGCTCGCCGGACGGGCACGACAACGGCTGTGCGGCGCCGACGCCCTGGTCCGATCTGACGTCGGCCGAGAAGCACGTTGCCCAGCTGGCCGCGCAGGGATTGTCCGACGCCCAGATCGCCCGCCGGCGGGTCTGCTCGGTACGAACCGTCGAGAAGCACCTCGAAAACGTCCGCCGCAAACTGCTGATCGAGTCGAGGACAGAGATTTCTCGCTGGGTCCCACCCGGACTCTTGAACCCGTAAGACCGAAGCCGATCGGCTGGTCGGGTAGCTGGGCGGGTCGGGGTGGGTCAGCTGCCGGTTTTGCTGAGGGTGGTGCGGGCCTTCTCGACGGCCGCCTCGGTGGCGCCGTCGAGTTCGCCTGGTTGGCCGGCCAGGACGCCGACGGCGAGGACGACATCGCCGATGCCGGTGACGGCCGCGTCGAACTCGAGGCCTTCCTTCGGCCCACTGACGCCGGTCAGTTTGAAGGCGAAGGGCTCGTCGCCGAACTGCGGCGCGGGGATCTCGACGACCTCCATCTGTGTGGAGCCCGCGCCGTCCATCCGCATCGTCACCTTCTTGCAGGACGCAACGGCATCCTGGTACGACGTCTGCAGTTCGCGGACCGCCTTCGACGTGCTCATCGAGTCCAGCGAGAAGTCGATGTACGGCCCTTCCTGGCTGCCCGAGAACGAGCGATGCACGCTCCGCTTGGAGCCGGGCGCCTCGTCCGCGTTCAGCAACTTGACCAGCGGCTTGCACTTGCTGGTCGGCGCGGAGAACGGGTTGCTGCCGTCGTCGGCCGGGTCGTCCTTCTCCTCGGAGAAGCCGCTCGGCAGCTCCTTCAGCTCGAGAAGCGCCTTGGTGAGTTCGGTTTTCGAGCGTTTGACCGGACCGGTCTCGGTCGGCTGATCGGTCGGCGCACTCTGCGTGGGAGTCGCGGTGACCGAGGGTGCCGAGGTGGGGCCGGACGACCCGTTGGGCTTGTCCTCACCACAGGCGGCGAGCGACAACGAGACAGCAGCGGCAACGGCGAGCGGGAACGACGACGCGAGCTTCATGACCCATCCAGAACCGTCGAGGGCGCAGGGAAGCTGAAGCGTACCTGACCAGGCCGGGCCGCCTGACGCGGACTAGACCTGGTGCGATCGCAGGTGGATGTTCTGCAACAGCCCGACCGCGAGCAGACCGGCGAGCATCGACGAACCACCGTAGGAGACGAACGGCAATGGCAGACCGGTGACCGGCATGATTCCCAGCGTCATACCGATGTTCTCGAAGGCCTGGAAGGCGAACCAGCACACCACGCCGGTGGCGATCAGCCGGCCGAACGCGTCCCGGGCGTTGACCGCGATCCGCAGTCCGCGCCACAGAATCAGCACGAACAGGCAGATGATCGCGCCCGCGCCGACCAGGCCGAGCTCCTCCCCCGCGACGGTGAAGACGAAGTCGGTGTGTTGCTCGGGCACGAACCCGTTCTGCGTCTGCGAACCGTGGAACAGGCCCTGCCCGAAGACACCGCCGTTGCCGATCGCGATCCGTGCCTGGTTCACGTTGTAGCCGATGCCCTGCGGGTCCGACGCCGGATCCGCGAACGCCGTGAACCGGGCCAGCTGGTACTTCTTCAGCACGTTGAACTGGATCGCGAGCACCGCGATCACCGTCGCCGCGGTGACGATGCCGAGCATCCAGCGCTTCGGCACGCCGGACACCGCGACGATGCCGAAGACGATCGAGCCGAGCACCATCACCGTGCCGAGGTCGGGTTGCAGCATCACCAGCAGCACCGGGATCGCGGCGACCGCGATCGCCTGGGCGATGTCGATCGTCCGGGCCTCGCGGTGGTTGGTCTCGCCCTTCTCGGCGATCAGCAGCGCCATCCCGACGATCACCGCCAGCTTCGCGAACTCGCTCGGCTGGATCGACATCCCGGGCACCTGGATCCAGGATCGCGACCCGTTGATCACCGCGCCGACCCCGGGCACCAGGACGAGGATCAGGCCGACCACGGACGCGGCGTACAGGACTGGGGCGAGGATGCGGAGACGGCGGTGGTCGCTGACGGCGGCGAGCACCGCGAGGACCAGACCGATGGCGAAGTTGAGCGCGTGCCGGAGCAGGAACGCGTGCTGGTTGCCGTCGGTGAGCGCGGTCCGGTTGTACGTCGCCGACCAGATCAGCAACGACCCGATCGCCGACAACGCGAGCACGCCGATCACCAGCACCCAGTCGACCTGCCACAACGTCGACCGCCGATCAGCCCGCGGCCGGGACTGCCGGACCGGCGTCAGCAAGCTCATCGGTCGACCTTCTTTTCGGTGGGGGCGACCGGGGGCTTGACGTTGTAGAGGGTTTCGTAGATGTGCCGGACCGCCGTGCCGGAGGCGCCCGATCCGGTACCGGCCTGGCTGATCATCATCACCACGGCGTAGCGATCGGTGTAGCTCGCCATCCAGGACGTCGTCTGCTTGCCGTAGACCTCGGCCGTTCCGGTCTTCACCCGGACCGGGACCTGGTCGAGCGGGAACCCGTTGAACTTCCAGGCCGCCGTACCGGTCTTGGCGGTCTCCTTGAGCGACCGGTCGATGTAACGCAGCGTCGAGGCCGGCACCGGGAGCCGCCCCGCGAGCTTGGACGGCACCGGCCTGACCTTGCCGTTCGGGCCGATCACCGCCTTCGCCACCCGGGGCTCCCAGAGCTTGCCGCCGTTCGACAGTGCCGAGTAGGCCGTTGCCATCTGCAACGGAGTGACGGTGGTGTCGCCCTGGCCGATCGCGAAGTTGACCGCGTCACCGGCCCGGTAGCGATAGCCGTCCTCGCAGAACTCACGCGAGAACTGCTTCAGGAACGCCGACGTGCCGGCCGGCGGGTTGTCGGCGAGCTTGCAGTAGTAGTCCTTCTGCGCGTCGTAGTACTCCTTCTTCCACTTCCGGTCCGCGATCCGGCCGGACACCTCGCCGGGCAGGTCGATCCCGGTCGGCCGGCCGAGGCCGAAGCTCTTCGCCATCTGGACCATCGGGTCGGCGGCGGTGATGTCACCGGAGTTGCCACCCTCCTTGAGCCACAGCGCGTAGGCGATCCGGTAGAAGAAGGTGTCGCAGGAGATCGCGAGCGCCTGGTCGAAGCCGATCATCCCGTAGGAGGCGGACTCGTAGTTCTTGAACCGGCGGTCGCCGACCTCGAAGTACGACGAGCAGTCCAGCCGGGTCTTCGGCCCGTAGCCGTTGGCGAAGGAGGCCGCGGTGGTGATCGGCTTGAAGGTCGAACCGGGCGCGAGCTGGCCCTGGATCGCCCGCGACACCAGCGGCGTGCCGGCCTTGGTGGAGTAGAGCGCGTCGAGCTCGCGCTGCGAGATGCCGCCGACCCAGACGCCCGGGTCGTAGCTCGGGTAGCTCGCCATCGCGACGATCTGGCCGGTCTTGGTGTCCATCACCACGGCCGCGCCGGAGTCGGCGACGTAGTTGCGATGGGTGATCTTGTCGTACTGCTTGCGGGCCGTCATGATCGCGCCGCGCAGCTGGGCCTCGACCGACGCCTGGATCCGCGCGTCGATGCTCGTCATCAGGGTCGATCCCGGCACCGGCGCGGTCTGGCTCTTGAGGCCGGTGGTGTAGCCGACCGCGTCGACGATGACGTTCTTCACGCCGGGCGTCCCGCGCAGCAGCTGGTCGTAGGTACGCTCGACGCCGGCCCGGCCGACCAGGTCCGAGCGGTGCGGCACCGAGTCCTGCCCTGCCTTGTCGAGCTCGTCCAGCTCGCTGGTGGTGATCGGCGACAGGTAGCCGAGGATGTGGGCCGCGTTCACCTTGTACGGCGCTGGGTACGCGCGCAGCGTCTGCGACTCCGCGGCGACGCCCGGGAAGTCCTCGCGGCGCTCCATCACCTCGATCGCGACCTGCTCGCTGACGTCCTTGGCGACCGGGATCGGCTGGTACGGCGTGCCGTTCCAGCAGGCCGGTGGTTTGGACGCGCCGGGCTCGCCGCAGAGCATGGTCCGCGCGGTCAGGTCCTTCGGCTTCTGGCCGAGCACCTTCGCCAGCCGGGCCAGCACCACCTGCTGCTGGCCGTCGGGCAGCTTCGCGAGCACCGAGCGGTCGACGGTGATCACCAGGGACACCCGATTGCCGACCAGGGTCCGGCCGGCCGCGTCGACGATCGTTCCGCGCGGCGCCGGGACGAGCACCTCGCGGGTGTGGTTCTGAGTGGCGGCCTGGGAGTAGTCGTCGGACGACATCACCTGCATGTACCAGAGCCGGGCGAGCAAGGTGAACATCAGCGAGAAGACGAGCACCTGGATCACGAACAGGCGCAACCGCGGCTTCAGCGGCGCCGGGTTGAAGCTGTCGAAGCTCATGGCAGCACCCGCCGCCGCTCCCGCGCCGGCACGACGCGTCCCATCACCCACATCACCAGCGGGATGACCAGGATCGCCGCGACCACGTCGTACCCAGCAGCGATACCGAGCCGCACCCCGAACTGACCCCAGTCGACCGCCGGATCATGCAGCAACGACCCCGTCGCGGAATACACCGTCAGGGAGAGGGCCGCGCCCAGTACGACAGTCAGCGCGACGGCCACTGGACCGACCGGTGCGGCTGACGTCTCGCGCCGGATCAGGCCCGCGACGTATCCGGACAGCGCGAGGGCGAGGGCCCAGCGGCCGGCGGTGTGGTCGGCAGGAGGCGCGACGTCGAGCAGGAGTCCGCCGAGGAAGCCCGCGATCGCACCCCACTCGGCCCCGCGGGAGAGCGCGAGCGCGATGACCACGATCATCACCAGGTCGCAGGTCACCCCGGCGACCGCGATGTGCGGCAGCAACGAGGTCTGCACCGTCACGGCGATCATCAGGAACAGAACCCCCAGCCCAACCCGAACGGCCGTCATCTCAGCATCCCTCCGCCAACGCCGAGCTGCTGCAGCGCGGGGCAGTCATCGGGCACCGCTTGCCGGGACAGTTCCGCGGGGTGCCCGCGCGGGCGGACCGGTGACGACACCGACCAGGTCGATCCGGGTCGGGTCGACGAACGGCTTCACCAGCGCGGTCGAACCGAGCGCGCCTTGGACCGATGTCACCGAGGTGACCTCGCCGATCGGCACACCCGGGACATACGGCGCGTTGCCGCTCGAGCCCCAGGTGACGATCCGGTCGCCCACCTTCGGCCGGGCCTTCAGGTCCACCAGCTTGTAGTCGAGCGCGGCCGACGAGCCGATCTCGCCCCGGCCGGAGACGAATCCGAGCGCCATCGTCGAGTTCAGCCGGCCGCCGACGGTCGAGTTGCGGTCGCCGATCAGCAGCACCGTGGCGGTGGCCTCGGTGGTCCGCACGACGCGGCCCACCAGCCCGTCGCCATTCAGTACTGTCATGTCCGGTCGCACCCCGTCCGCCGTTCCGGCATCGATGGTCACTGTGTGGTTGAAGCTCTGCGCGCTGCCCAGACCGATCACCCGGGCCGGTGTCACCGTGTAGGTCGGCGCCACCTTCAGCAGCCGGTCCAGTTCCCCGGCGCGGTTGCGGGCGTAGTCGGTCGTGCGCAGCTCGCTGGTGAGCTTCTCGTTGTCTGCTTGGAGTTTTTCGTTCTCTGCCTTCAAGGTATCCAGTTCCGCGAACCGGTCCCGGAGGTTGTCCACAGGCTGCCGGGCGTTGGTCGCGGTCGACTCCAGCGGGCCGAAGACGGCCGCCGCCGCATGCCGCAGCGGCTCGACGGGAGAGCCCGCCGAGCGTCGCGCGTCCAGCACGATCAGGGTGAAGGAGGCCAGGATGACGAGCACCAGGATGGTCCGGCGACGGCGGATCTCCCGGGGCAACCCGGCCGAACGGACCAGCCCGCGTGCCGGCGTACCGAGATCTTTCAGCATCGGTTCAGCGGCGGTCGGTGACGAGGATGCGGTTCAGTGTCTCGATGTTGTCGACACACTTGCCGGCGCCCAGCACGACGGCGTCCAGCGGGTTCTCCGCGACGTGGATCGGGATCCCCGTCTCGTGCCGCAGCCGCTCGTCCATGCCCTTCAGCAGCGCGCCGCCGCCGGTCAGCACGATGCCGCGGTCGACGATGTCGCCGGCCAGCTCGGGCGGCGTCTTGTCCAGGGTGGCCTTGACCGCGTCGACGATCGCGGTGATCGGCTCCTCGATCGCCTGCCGGATGCTCGCCGAGGACACCTTCACGGTGCGCGGCAGCCCGGAGACCATGTCCCGGCCGCGGATCTCGGAGTCCGGCCCGTCGGAGGTCGGGAAGGCCGAGCCGATCGTCATCTTGATCTGCTCGGAGGTGGCCTCGCCGAGCATCAGCGAGTACTCCTTCTTGCAGTAGTTCACGACCGCCTTGTCGATCGCGTCGCCGGCCACCCGGATGGACTGCGACGTGACGATCCCGCCGAACGAGATCACCGCCACCTCGGTCGTCCCGCCGCCGATGTCGACCACCATGTTGCCGGTCGCGTCGCGGACCTCGAGGTTCGAGCCGAGGGCAGCGGCCATCGGCTCCTCGATGATGTAGACCTTGCGGGCGCCGGCCATGTAGCCGGCGTCGCGGACGGCGCGCTGCTCGACGGCGGTGATGCCGGACGGTACGCAGACGACGATCCGCGGCTTGGCGAAGTACCGGCGGCGGTGGACGCGCTGGATGAAGTACCGCAGCATCTGCTCGGCGGCGTCGAAGTCGGCGATCACGCCGTCCTTGAGCGGCCGGATGGCGGTGATGTTGCCGGGTGTCCGGCCGATCATCTTCTTCGCCTCGGCGCCGAACGCGACCGCCTCGCGCGGTTCGTCGGTCCGGATCGCGACCACCGACGGCTCGTTCAGTACGACGCCACGTCCGCGTACGTACACGAGTGTGTTGGCCGTACCGAGGTCGACCGCCATATCGCGGCCGAGCATGCTGTTCGCCATTTTCGGCGGCCTCCCGCTGCTCGGGTCCCGGGGTTCTCAGGCTAAGCGCGGACCCATCGCCACCCGGGGACCGACACGACTCGTCCGCCCGCGACGCATCGTATCGGTCCATTCACCAGGTGTTCGCGCCGCCCTCCACAACTGCGGAGTACTACGGCAGGTCGGGGAACCAGATCTTGATCTCGCGGTCGGCCGACTCCGGCGAGTCCGAGCCGTGCACGAGGTTCTCCCGGTTCGACAGCGACAGGTCGCCGCGGATCGTGCCCGGAGCGGCCTTGCGGCCGTCGGTGGCGCCGTTCAGCGCACGGACGACCTCGACCGCCTCGTCGCCCTCGAGCACCAGCGCGACCAGCGGGCCGCTGGTGACGAACTCGCGCAGCGGCGGATAGAAGTCCCGCTCGACGTGCTCGGCGTAGTGCTGGTCGGCCAGCTCGCCGTCGATCGTGCGCAGGTCCATCGCGACGACGGTGAGGCCCTTCGCCTCGAACCGTCCGAGGACCTCCCCGACCAGGCCACGGCGTACCGTGTCGGGCTTGAGCAGGACGAGGGTGCGCTGCGACATGTCTGTTCTCTCTCCGATGCTGTTCAGGCGGGCTTGCTGCGGCCGAGCCTAGTGGTTGTCACCCGTGGGCGGCTTGGGCGGCCTTGGCCTCGTCGATCCGGCGGCCGAGCACGATCGCCATCACCCAGAACGCGGCGAAGGCCAGGCCGAGCACGAACATCACCGGTACGACGAACCCGAGGCCGACCGCGGCGACCTGGATGATCGAGCCCAGGACGTAGCCGGCCTGGTTGCGCAGCAGTCCGGCCGCGACGAGCGCGAGCACGGCCAGCCCCAGGCACACCGGGAGCGCGGTACTGGGTTTCACGTCGGCGACCGAGATCATCACCGGCGTCACGAGCGCCAGGACGATGAACTCGAAGCCGAGCACGATGCCGGCCAGCGACCTCATCGCTTCTCGCCTGCCGGTTTGCGGACCAGCAGCGTCCGGGCCTCGCCCGCGGTGATCACCGAGCCGGTGATCAGTACGCCGCCGGTGCCCATCGCCAGCGCGTTCTCCTCGGCCAGCCGGATCGCGTCGTCGATCGCGTCGAGCAGCTTGGGCCGGACCAGCACCCGGTCCTCGCCGAAGATCTCGATCGCCAGCTCGCCCAGCTCCTCGGCCGGCATCGACCGGTCGAACGAGTTCCGGGTGCAGACGACGGTCTCCATGATCGGCTCGTACGCCTCGAGCACGCCGTACACGTCCTTGTCCTTCATGCAGCCCAGTACGCCGATCAGCGGCTGGAACGCGAACGCCTCCGACACCGTCTCGGCGGTCGCCTGGGCGCCGTGCGGATTGTGCGCGGCGTCGACGATGACGGTGGGACTGGTCCGGACGACCTCCATCCGGCCGGGGCTGGTCACCTCGGCGAAGGCTGCCTCGACCAGCTCGCGGGTCATCCGCTGGCCCTCGTTCTGCCCGCTCGCCCCGAGCAGCGCCTCGACGGCCGCGAGTGCGGTGGAGGCGTTGTGGGCCTGGTACTCACCGTGCAGCGGGAGGTAGATGTCGTCGTACTCGCCGCCGAGACCCTTGAAGGAGATCAGCTGGCCGCCGACCGCGACCGAGCGGCTGACGACCCCGAACTCGAGTCCCTCGCGGGCGACCTGGGCACCGACCTCGGCGGCCCGGCGTACCAGCACCTCGGCCACGTCGAGGCTCTGCTGCGAGATCACCGCGGTGCTGCCGGACTTGATGATCCCGGACTTGTCCCTGGCGATGGTGACCGGATCGGCGCCGAGGATGTGCGCGTGGTCGACGGCGACCGGCGTGATCACCGCGACCGTGCCGTCGGCGACGTTGGTCGAGTCCCAGGTGCCGCCGAGGCCGACCTCGACCACCGCGACGTCGACCGGCGCGTCCGCGAAGGCGGCGAACGCCATACCGGTCATCACCTCGAAGAAGGACAGCGGGTGCTCGTTCTCGGAGTCGACGACATCGACGTACGGCTCGATCTCGGTGTAGACCTCGACGAACCGCTGCTCGTCGATCGGCTCACCGTTCAGCGTGATCCGCTCGCGCACCGACTCCAGATGCGGGCTGGTGAACCGCCCGGTCCGCAGCCCGGCCTCGCGCAGGAGCGCGTCGACCATCCGCGCGGTCGAGGTCTTGCCGTTGGTCCCGGTCAGATGGACGACGGGATAGCTCTTCTGCGGATCGCCGAGCAGCTCGACGAGCCGCCGGACCCGGTCCAGCGTGGGATCGATCTTGTTCTCCGGCCAACGGGCCTGAAGCTTCGCCGATACCTCGGCATAAGAGAGTGCGCTCATCAGACGGCCAGTGTAGGAGGGCTGTGGATAACCCGTCGTGAGCACCCCTTGACAACCACTAGGATTGCCGTATGAGCGAAGCGTCCCGTGTTCCTGACAAGCCCACCCTCGACGGTCTCGAGGAGAAGTGGGCTGCCGTATGGAAGGAACAGCAGACCTACGCGTTCGACCGTACTGCGGAGCGCGCGGACGTCTACTCGATCGACACCCCGCCGCCGACCGTCTCCGGGTCGCTGCACGTCGGGCACATCTTCAGCTACACCCACACCGACCTGGTCGCGCGCTTCCAGCGGATGCGCGGCAAGAAGGTCTTCTACCCGATCGGCTGGGACGACAACGGGCTGCCGACCGAGCGCCGGGTCCAGAACTACTACGGCGTCAAGTGCGACCCGTCGCTGCCGTACGACCCAGACTTCACCCCGCCGGAGAAGCCGGACCCGAAGAAGCAGGTCGGAATCTCGCGGCAGAACTTCGTCGACCTGTGCGGCGAGCTGACCCACATCGACGAGCAGGCGTTCGAGGCGATGTGGCGCCAGGTCGGGCTGAGCGTCGACTGGAACTACCTCTACACGACGATCTCCGACGACTCCCGGCGGACCTCGCAGCGCGCCTTCCTGCGCAACTTCGCGCGCGGCGAGGCGTACCTGTCCGAGGCGCCGACGCTGTGGGACGTCACGTTCCAGACGGCGGTCGCGCAGGCGGAGCTGGAGGCCCGCGACTACCCGGGCGCGTTCCACAAGATCGCCTTCCACGGCGCCGACGGCCCGATCTACATCGAGACCACCCGGCCCGAGCTGCTGCCGGCCTGTGTCGCGCTGATCGCCCACCCGTCCGACGAGCGCTACAAGCACTTGTTCGGTACCACGGTCCGCTCGCCGCTGTTCGACGTCGAGATCCCGGTCCTGGCGCACGAGGCGGCCGAGCCCGACAAGGGCGCCGGTATCGCCATGTGCTGCACCTTCGGCGACCTCACCGACGTCATCTGGTGGCGCGAGCTGCAGCTCCCGGTCCGCACCGTCATCGGCCGCGACGGCCGGATCCTGCGCGACACCCCGGCGTGGCTCGAGGGTTCCGAGCTGTATGCGGAGATCGCGGGCAAGACGGCCTTCAGCGCGCGCGAGCTGATCGTCGGCAAGCTGCGGGACAGCGGCGACCTGGACGGCGAGCCGAAGCCGACCCAGCGCAAGGCGAACTTCTACGAGAACGGCGACAAGCCGCTCGAGATCGTCTCCACCCGGCAGTGGTACATCCGCAACGGCGGCCGGGACGACGCGCTGAAGGCCGAGTTCCTCGAGCGTGGCGACGAGCTGGCCTGGGTTCCCGAGTTCATGCACCACCGCTACCAGAACTGGGTCGAGGGGCTGAACGGGGACTGGCTGGTCTCCCGGCAGCGCTACTTCGGCGTCCCGTTCCCGGTCTGGTACCCGCTCGGCCACGACGGCGAGCCGGACTACGCGCACCCGCTGATGCCGAGCGAGGCCGACCTGCCGATCGACCCGACCTCCCAGGTCCCGGGTGGGTACGACGAGTCCCAGCGCGGCAAGCCGGGAGGTTTCGTCGCGGATCCCGATGTGATGGACACCTGGGCGACGTCGTCGCTGAGCCCGCACATCGTCTGCGGCTGGGAGCGTGACGACGACCTGTTCCAGCGCACCTTCCCGATGGACCTGAACACGCACGCGCACGAGATCATCCGCACCTGGCTGTTCTCCCGCGTCGTCCGCGCGCACTACGAGAACGGCACGCTGCCGTGGGCGCGGTCGATGATCTCCGGCTTCGTCGTCGACCCCGACCGCAAGAAGATGTCGAAGTCCAAGGGCAACGCGATCGTCCCGTCGGAGATCCTGGAGAAGTTCGGCTCGGACGCGGTTCGCTGGCGGGCCGCGATGGCCCGGCCGGGGATGGACTCCCCGTTCGACGAGTCGCAGATGAAGGTCGGGCGGCGGCTGGCGATCAAGGTTCTGAACGCGTCGAAGTTCGTCTTGTCGTTCGGGGCGACGTCGGTCGACGCGGGTGCCGTCACGCAGCCGGTCGACCTGGCGATGCTGGCGCAGTTGCGGAACGTCATCGACGAGGCGACGGCTGCCTTCGAGCGGTACGACTACACGGGTGCGCTGGAGATCGCCGAGCGGTTCTTCTGGAGCTTCTGCGACGACTACGTCGAGCTGGTCAAGGAGCGGGCGTACGGCGGACACGGTGAGGAGGGTGCTGTGTCGGCGAAGGCGGCGCTCGCTGTCGCCTTGTCGGTTCAGCTGCGGCTGCTCGCGCCGTACCTGCCGTTCGCGACCGAAGAGGTCTGGTCGTGGTGGCAGGAAGGTTCGATCCACACCACCTCCTGGCCGGTCCCGTCGGTCGACGTCGCTGCTGCCGAGCACGACCCGGCCGTCCTCGACGCGGTCGCCGAGGTCCTCGCTGGTATCCGCGGCGCCAAGTCGACGGCCCAGGTCTCGATGAAGACCGAGGTCTCGAAGGTCGAGGTCAGCGGCCCCGCCGCCCGCCTCACCCTCGCCGCCCAGGCCGAAGTCGACCTCCGCGCCGCCGGCCGAATCACCGGCGAAATCCTCTGGAGCCCCGACGAATCCACCGAGGTCTCAGTCATCGCCGCTCTCTGAGCTCACCCGCAGCACCAGAGTCACCGGCAGCACCAGAGTCACCCGCAGTACCCGGGTCACCGGCTGTACCCGAGTTATCCGCGATCCTGGGCTGACTCGTCGCAGCACCCTGGCGGATCGTCCGTCCGGTAGCGCCCGCTTCTTCGGAGGCGGGCGCTACTGGTTTCACCCGAGCGACTACCCTGCGGGTTCAGCCGGTCCGCCGACCGCTGCGAGATCACCTTGTCCAGATATGAAACGATCGGGACAACCCCAGCCCGACCCCCGGCGACCCCGTCCGCGCGCCCCGAGGAGCACTCATGAGCACCCCCACCACCCCCGGCCCGGACGACCACCCGAAGCAGACACCCCTTCCGTCGTCCTCGACCCCGCCCGCAGGTCTTCCGGCCGGAGTGGGCCCGTCGGGCACGGGTACTGGTCCGAATAGCCCGACCGCGCCCACCCCAGCGGCCAGCGTCACAGACACGCCGACGCACTCGAGTCCGGGTGATGGTGGAGGCAAGGGAGCTTGGTGGAAGGCGCCTTGGCGGGCGCTTAAGAAGGTGAAATGGCGGCGGAACCCGTGGGTGACTGTGGGTGGGGTTGTGCTGGCGTTGGCGGTGGTGGCGGCGTTTGGGTACTTCGCTGGGCTGGGGCCGATGAGTCGGCTGAACACCGCGAGGGGCATCACGCCGCCGGCGAAGTTGGGTGGGCTGGATCGGGTTACTGATGCGCAGATCCGGCAGCAGTTGAAGCTCGAGGAGACGCGGGACGCGTTGAGCCGGATCAACGACGGCAAGCAGGCGACTGTCGAGGCGTACGGGAATCTCGACGGGCAGCGGTTGTTCGTGGTGATCGCGTTACGCGGCAAGGTCGACATCGACAAGACGATCAAGGATTCCGGCGCGAGGCCCGAGCAGGTGAAGAAGGTCGGGCAGGCGACCTGTGTGGAGTCGACCGATAATCTGCCGACGCAGTGCTACCGAGGATCCAACACGCTGACCGTGATCGCCCAGGCGGCCAACGACGGTGTCAGTGTGAACGACGTCGGCCCGCTCGCCGACGAGGCCTTCAAGGCCATGAAGTAACCGAAGCAGTCAGGCGAGCAGACCGGTAGTCAGGCGAGTAGGCCGCTCAAGGCGATCATCACCGGGATCGAGAGCAAGGTGCTGAGCAGTACCGCGCTGCGGGCGAGTCTCCGCGCGGCGCGGTACTGCACGGCGTACACGTAGACGTTCTGAGCGGTCGGCAACGCAGCCAACAGCACCGGGGCCAGCAAGGCAGGACCCTCGAGGTCGAGGAGCCAGCGGCCGACGGAGTACGCGACGAGCGGCTGGACCAGCGTCTTCAGCAGGACAGCCAGTACCGCATCCCGGTCGAGGCTGATCGAATCCTTCGCGCCGCCAAGGCTCAATCCATAAGCCACCAACGCGACCGGCACCGCAGCCGCCGCCACCAGATCGATCGGCCGCATCAGCAACGACGGCAGCGAGATGCCTGCCGCTGCGACCAGCAACCCGAGCAGCGACGCCACCGTCAGCGGATTTCGCAACGGCCGCGTCAACAGCACCCGCACCGGCACCCGCCGCCCCGCGCCACGCCGATCCCCATCCAGTACGGCGAACGCCACCGGCGCCATCACCAGCAACTGGAACAACACAATCGGCGCCACCAAGGCCCCGTCGCCCAGCACGTAAGCGGCGACCGGCACCCCCAGATTCCCCGCGTTCACGTACGACGCAGCCAGCACCCCGATCGTCGCCTGCGCCCGATTCCGCCGCCAGATCAGCACGGCCACGCCGAGATACAGCACCTGTACGACGAACAGCCCCGCCAGATTCGTCAGCAGCACCGGCGAGAAGATCGCATGGAGATCAGCCCGCGCCACCGTGGTGAACAGCAACGCCGGCGTCGCGACGTAGAACGCCAGCCGCGACAACACCAGCTCGTCCTCGGCCCGCAGCACGCCGGCCAGCCCCACCAGGTACCCGAGCACCGCGACCGAAACGAGCGCGACGAAGGCAGCGACAACGGCAGACACAAGATCAGCGACCCGGCGGCTTCGTCATCACGCCAGCGATCGTAGACGAAACGTTTCACCTGCAAGTTACTGACCAGCCAGCCATCCGAGTGGAAAGATTCCACCAAAACCCCGAAGGATGGCCACCATGACTTCTCCCGCCAGGTCTCGCGCCGCCGCCACCACGATGCTGGCCGCGCTCGCGACCCTGCTCGTCGCCCCGTCCGCCACCGCCGCCGAGCCCAGCCCCGAACAGCAACCGGCCCCGATCCAGTACGCCGCCGGCGCCCTCCCCCTCGGCGACGCGGACCTCGCCGAGACCCGCACCGTCACGACCCTCGCCGAGGGCGTCACCCTCACCCGCATCGTCCGCGGTACCGACCCCGCGCCGGCCGACCAGATCAACACCACGACCCGCGGCCCGTGGATCGTCAACGTCCTCACCATCGACCCGCGCAAGGCGAGGGGCGAGCTGCGGACGACGTATGGCCCCGACCTCGCCAAGGTCGAGAAGACCAGCGACCTGGTCCGTACGTCCGGCGCCCTCGCCGGTATCAACGCGTCCTTCTTCACCTTCACCGCCAGCGCCCTCTACCCCGGCGACCCGGTCGGTCTCGGCATCTCCGACGGCAAGCTGCTCAGCGAACCGCTCACCGATCCCGCCGAGGCCAACTTCATCGTCGACGCCAAGACCAACAAGGCCGTGATGGGCCATCTCCGCTGGACCGGCGCGGTCAAGAACCCGAAGACCGGCGCGACGCTGCCCCTCGAGTTCGTCAACCATCCGCCGGTCATCCCGACCGCCTGCGCGACTCTCCCGGCCCAGACCGCCTGCTCCGTCCCCGGCGACGTCACGCTCTTCACCCCCGAGTTCGCGGCCAGCACCCCGGCCGGCGCGGGCATCGAGGTCGTCCTCGACCGGGACGGCTGCGTCGAGCGGGTCGCAGCCACCCGCGGTACGACCCTGACGAAGAACCAGACCTCGCTGCAGGCCACCGGCAGCGACTCGAACGCATTGCTCGCGATGGTCTCGCACACCTGCCTGAAGACCGACATCGCGATCGCCGACGAGCACGGCACCAACCTCAAACTGCGCAAGGACCTGTACGCCGTAACCGGCCGCTACCGTCTCACCGCCAACGGCCAGGTCGTCGTCCCTGCAGGTACCGGCAGCTTCTTCGACCGCAACCCGCGTTCGATCGTCGGCACCACCAGCGACGGCAAGCTCACCCTGGCCGCGCTCGACGGCCGGCAGACCACCAGCGTCGGTACGACGATGGACGAGACGGCCGCCGTGGCCAACGCCCTCGACCTGACCGATGCGATCAACCTCGACGGCGGCGGCTCGACCGCGATGGCCGTCAACGGTGCGCTCGTCAGCCACCCCAGCGGCACCAACGGGGCCGAGCGGGCCGTCGGCGATGCCCTCATCTGGGTCGCCAAGAAGTAGTACCTCAAACGCAGGGCCCGGGCAGGCTGCCCGGGCCCTGCACAGTTGTCAGAAGTTGTTGTTCGAAATGCCCTGGCCCAGGATCACCTGGTCATAGGTGTTCCCGTCGTTGTCGTCCGTGTAGGCGACAGCCACCTCCGACCAAGGCGACACGGCGACCACCAGCTGCTCCTGCCGCCCCGCGGGCACCTGACTCAACTGCTGAGCCGACAGCCGCGGCGCGTCCGTAGTACCGGCTGAGTTGAAGCCGCGGACCCATACGTCGGAGTCCGTGGCTGTAGCGGTCCAGCCGACGACGCTGCCGGCCTGGTCATCGATCCCGATCGACGGATTCTTGCCACTGGCAACAACTTCCACCTCAGCAGTGCGCGCGGCACCAGCGCCGGTGAAGCCTCGCGTCCACACTCCGCCACCCGACTCCCAAGCGACCGCGAAGTCGCCGTTGAAGTTGGCGGCCACCGAGGCATGCGCCTGCGCGCCGGCGGTAGTGCCGTTCGCCGTACGCCGGGACAGCGTGACCGCGCCATTCGTACGGGCCAGCCCAACCAGTCCGACGTTGTACGCCGTATCGGTCGACCCGTCGTCCCACACCACGACCGCGTCGCCCGAGGCCGACACCGCCACGTCCGGGTTGTGGTGCTGACCCGTCGTCGTCGAGGCGGTCACCTCGTAGCCGCGAGTCGTCGGCCCGGTGAATCCAGCCGCCTTCACCGTCGCCGGCGTGCCCGTCTGGATGTCCTCCCACACCACGGTGAACGCGACCGCCGCTGTCGACGGAGCGCCGTCCGGGTCGACCGCCACCCGCGGGTTGATCTGCTGGCCATCGGCCGACGTGTTCGCGTTGGCCGATGCTGTCACGGTACCGGCCGTATTCACCACCCGGTAAGGGATGTTGTAGTACCCGTTGCCGTCCGGGTCGTCGGCCCACACGACAACTGCATTGCCCTTGTCGTCCAGCCCGACATCCGGGTGCAGGTGGCGCCAGTTGGTGACGCCACTGCTGCCGGCCGAGGACAGCTTGACCTCGTAGAGCGCCGTGCCGTTGCGATACAACCGCAGGAAGATCTCGCTGTGCGCATTGTCGGTCGCATCGGTCGTGTCACGGTCGTCCTCCCAGACGACGGCGACGTACCCGTTGCGGTTGGTCGCGATCGAGGCGGTGTCCTGGTCGCCGGTCGACACGCTGTTCGCAGTACTCCAGACAGGCGCCGCAATCGCTGCCTGTGCAGGGATTGTGAACAGTAGCGAGGGAACGGCAACGGCCAAGGCGAGTAGCTTCTTCTTCATCGCTGGGTCCCCTCAGACGGCCTGAAGGCCGGGCTGGCCTTCTTCGATCACGAACGACTTGAGCGTCGACACCGGCGCGTCGTGCTCCGAAACCTTCGCCACGCCACGGAAGTCCGCCTGCATCTGCGTCGGCGTGACCGTCGTCCGGATGTAGCCGCGGCGGTTGCTGTAGAACTTCAGCCACGGGTTGGTCCCGACGTCCGGGATCGCCGTGGTGGCGTCGCCGTCGCCGGTCGAGGTGGCCGAGCTGGTGACGAGCTCGGTGCCGATCACGGCCGAGTCCGCGTTGTCGTAGTCGGCCATCAGGTTGTTGCCCCAGGCGCGGTGCACGTCGCCGGTGAGCACGACCGGGTTGCGGTTGCCGCGGTCGATCCAGCCCTGCTGGATCCGGGCCCGCGATGCGCGGTACCCGTCCCACGAGTCCATGCTGGCCCCGGTCGAGTTGAAGCGCCGGGCGAAGAACACCTGCTGCCCGATGATGTCCCAGGTGGCCGCCTTCTCGGCAAGACCGTTGAGCAGCCAGGTCTCCTGAGCGTTGCCGGGCAGGCTCCGGGTGGCCAGGTCTGCGTCCGAGCAGATCTTCCAGCCGTCGCCGCACGCCTGGTCGTTGCGGTACTGCCTGGTGTCGAGCATGTGGAACGTGGCGAGCTTGCCCCACGGCAGGCGCCGGTACAACTGGATGGAGTTGCCGTTGCTGGCCTGGGCCGGCCGCAGCGGCATGTTCTCGTAGTACGCCTGGTACGCCGCAGTACGGCGCGCTGTCCACTGCGCCGTCGTCAGCGCCGGAGTACTGTCCGCACGAGTCATGTTGGCGTAGTTGTTCTCCACCTCATGGTCGTCCGGTACGACGATCCACGGCGCGACCGCATGGGCCGCCTGCAGATCCGGGTCCGACTTGTACTGCGCATAGCGACGCCGGTAGTCGGCCAGTGTCGTGATCTCCGTAGCACCCAGGTGGAGACGGGTCCGACCGCTAGTAGCGGGGTACTCGTAGATGTAGTCGCCCAGGAACAGGATGAGGCCCGGATTGTCCTCAGCCATTCGCCGGTACGCCGTGTAGTAGCCCTCCTCGTAGTGCGCGCAGGACGTGAAGGCCATGACGAGGTCGCGGCCGTTCGTGCCCGCAGCGGGCGCAGTACGGGTGCGGCCGACGGGTGAGACGTGGCCCTGGGCGCGGAAGCGGTAGAAGTAGTCCGAGTCGGGGTTGAGGCCGTTGGCGATCGCATGGACGGAGTGAGCGGCTCCGTAGGTAGCAGTGACGGTCCCTGAGGTGACCAGGGTGCTGAAGGACTCGGTAGTGGACACCTGCCAGTCCACGGCGACATTGGCGTTGGCCATGCCGCCCTGGCCGTCGGCATTGAGCGGGGACGGGGCCAGGCGGGTCCAGAGCACGACGCTGCTCGCGTCCGGCTCACCCGAGGCGACCCCTAGCTGGAACGGATAGGGGACAGCAGCAGTGGCGGTGATGATGCTGGAGCGGGCGGGCAGCGCGGTAGCACTGGCCGCCGCCAGTCCGCCGAGAACAAGGGTTCGACGACTGATGGGTTTCATGGGCGTCACCTTCCGAGGTGCACATGGCGCAGGGCCCTCCGGACGGATGAATACGACGGATCCGTCCGGAGAACCTCACGATTGGGGCGGTTCGTGCCCATACTCCCCAAAATTTGGTAACTTTCCTACACGTTGTCCTACTGGACAACAGCTCCCTGGACCAATTTTTTGCCTGCCGGGATCGGATCGAAGGGCTTGCGGTCCTGCTGACACGTACTGCCGTCGGCTGGTGCCTGCAGGGTTGTCAGGTACGTCGTGATGCGGGCGTCGGCGCAGTTGCTCTTGAAGAGCGTCGTGTGGCCGTAGCCCTCGACCGTGAGCATCCGGGCGGCCGGGAAGAGGTCGGCGTACGGGCGGGTGGCCTGGTACGGCGTCGCTGGGTCGTACCGGGTGCCGATGACCAGTACCGGCGCCTTCACCTCGTTCGGCCAGGGGCCCTTGAACGCGTCGGTGTCCTTGACCGGCATGGACTCGCACGGCTGACTGATCCAGGCGCGGAAACGGCCGAAGTGCGGACCGGTCTTGTCGGCGGCATCGGCGTACTCGGGGTAGGCCAGAGGCCGGCCGGCCTTCGCGGTCTCGATGCAGGGCTGCATGGCCTGTGCCAGCGAGGGATACACCTCCCTGTGCTTGGTCCACTCGGCCAGCGCAGCCGGCACCTTCGACCTCTTCGCGGGGGCCGCCAGTTGGCTGTAGAGGTCGGCGAGCTCCGGCCAACCTGCGGGGTCGTACATGTGCTGGAAGCCGACCACCACAGCGACCTGGTAGGTCACGGTCGTTGTGGTCCCGTCAGGCAGCGTCACGACGACCGGGTGGGTCTTCAGCCGCTTGAAGAGCTTCTCGATGACCGTGGACGGGTCACCGAGCTTGGCCAGCGAGCACCTGTCCGGCCCGGCCTTCCTGCACTCTGCCTTGAACTGAGCGAAGGTCGCTGCAGCACCGTCGCCCTGCGCAACCCGTACGCCGAACGGGCGCCGATCGCCGTCCGACCCGGAGTACCCGGTCGGGCTGAGCGTCCCGTCGAGAACCAGTGCGCGAACCCTTGTGGGGAACAGCTTGGCGTAGGTGGCACCGAGGTACGTGCCGTAGGAGTAGCCGACGTAGCTCAGCTTGTCGTCACCGACTGCCTGGCGGAGCAGATCCATGTCACGGGCAACGTTCGCCGTCGACATGTGGGCCAGCTTGTCACCTGCGAATGCGGTGCAGTGCAGGCCGACCTTGATGCCCCAAGTGGTGTAGGCGCGCTCCTCGGCATGGGTGACAGGGAAGGCCGGCTGGCTGGCCAGTACCTTCTGCTCCTCGGCCTCTGTGCGGTAGCAGGTCGCCGGGTCGGACTTGCCGACGCCGCGCGGGTCGAAGCCGAGGATGTCGAACTGCGCCCGTACCTGCGGGGTGTAGGCGATCTGGGCGACCTGCTGGATGAAGTCGACACCTGGGCCGCCAGGGCCGCCCGGGTTGGTGAACAGCGTGCCGATGCGATGAGCCGGGTCGCTGGCGGGCAGCCGGGTCAGCGCGATAGTGGTTGTCGGGCCACGAGGGTGGTCGTAGTCGGTGGGGACCTCCACTGTGGCGCACTGGAACGGTTTCAGCTCCGGGGCGCTGCCACAGCTCCCCCAGTTGAGCTTGGGGACTACTGGTTGCTTGGTGCTTGTGGTTGGTGCGGCTGTCGCCGTAGTTGGTACTACGAGTGCGGCCGCGGCTAGTACCGCCGCTATCCGTCGAGCGGGTCGGACGTACACGGTTCTCCCCCAGCGAGTCGATGAGTGGACGTCATCGACGCTATTGCCGGGAGCTGTCGGTCCGAGTCCATCAACGGAAGGAGGCCGGCAGTCCGCCTCTCAGCGGATGCCGGCCCCTCGCAGGAGTGAACCTGGTGAGCGGAGCTCACCCGTAGTACGGATTGCCGACCGACCGCACCCCGTACTTCGTTTTGCTTTTGTCAGGCGGTCTTTTCGCGGCGCTCGCGCTTGCTGACCATCTGGTCGCGCGGGATCAGCGTCGGGTTGACGTTCTCCAGGACGACCTCGCCGGTGACGACGACCTTGGCGACGTCTTCGCGGCTCGGCACCTCGTACATCACGTTGAGCAGGACTTCTTCCATGATCGCGCGCAGCCCGCGGGCGCCGGTGCCGCGCAGCAGCGCCTGGTCCGCGATCGCCTCGACCGCGTCGTCGCTGAACTCCAGCTCGACGTTGTCGATCTCGAACAGCCGCCGGTACTGCTTGACCAGCGCGTTCTTCGGCTCGGACAGGATCTTGATCAGCGCGTCCCGGTCCAGCGGGGAGACCGTGGTGATCACCGGGAGCCGGCCGATGAACTCGGGGATCAGACCGAACTTGAGCAGGTCCTCCGGCATCACGTCGGAGTAGCCGCTGAGCTCCTTGGGCTTCTCCGGCTCGCGCTTGGCGTTGAAGCCGAGCGTCTTCTTGCCGACCCGCTGCTCCACCATGTGGTCCAGCCCGGCGAACGCGCCGCCGACGATGAACAACACGTTGGTGGTGTCGATCTGGATGAACTCCTGGTGCGGGTGCTTGCGGCCGCCCTGCGGCGGAACGCTGGCCGTGGTGCCTTCCAGGATCTTCAGCAGCGCCTGCTGGACACCCTCGCCGGAGACATCGCGGGTGATCGACGGGTTCTCGCTCTTGCGGGCGATCTTGTCGACCTCGTCGATGTAGATGATCCCGGTCTCGGCCTTCTTGACGTCGTAGTCGGCCGCCTGGATCAGCTTCAGCAGGATGTTCTCGACGTCCTCGCCGACGTAGCCCGCCTCGGTCAGCGCGGTGGCGTCGGCGATCGCGAACGGCACGTTCAGCATCCGCGCGAGCGTCTGGGCCAGGTACGTCTTGCCGCAGCCCGTGGGGCCGATCAGCAGGATGTTCGACTTGGCCAGCTCGACGGCCTCGTCCTTCGCGTGCCGGCCGGCGCTCGACGAGCCCTGACCGTCGCGGACCCGCTTGTAGTGGTTGTAGACCGCTACCGCGAGCGCCTTCTTCGCCACGTCCTGTCCGACGACGTAGGCATTGAGGAAGTCGTAGATCTCCCGGGGCTTGGGCAGCTCCGTCAGACCGACCTCGGAGCCCTCGTTCAGCTCCTCCTCGATGATCTCGTTACAGAGATCGATGCACTCGTCGCAGATGTAGACGCCGGGACCGGCGATGAGCTTCTTGACCTGCTTCTGGCTCTTGCCGCAGAACGAGCATTTGAGCAGGTCACCGCCGTCACCTATGCGTGCCACCGGGACAGATCCCTTCTCTGAGCAGTCGAACCGGGCGGACTCGAACCTGAACCATCGGAGTTGATCCCCACCCGGAACTCGCTTCGACGGTACCGCGCCCGGGGCCGAAACGCCGCGCCCACCGACGCGTTGTGACTACGCCGGTGGCGAACGCACTGTCACTTGACAGTGCGTTCCCCTGACTCGGTACCGCCGGAAGCGGAACGGTCGTTCTCAGACGCCGGCCGGGACCGGGGTCTTGAGGGTCTGCAGGATGTCGTCGATCAGGCCGTACTCGATCGCCTGGTCGGCGGTCAGGAACTTGTCCCGCTCGATGTCGCGGGAGACCTCTTCGTGCGGCTTGCCGCTGGCCTCGGCGAGCATGGTCTCCAGCAGAGCCCGCAGACGCAGGATCTCGTTGGCCTGGATCTCGATGTCGCTGGACTGCCCGTAGGTGCCCTCGGTGGCCGGCTGGTGGATGATGATCCGGCTGTTCGGCAGGGCGAGGCGCTTGCCCGGCGTACCGGCTGCGAGCAGCACCGCGGCGGCGGAGGCCGCCTGGCCCAGGCAGACCGTCTGCACGTCCGGCTTGATGTACCGGATCGTGTCGTAGATCGCGGTCAGCGCGGTGAACGAGCCACCGGGCGAGTTGATGTAGATGCTGATGTCCCGGTCGGAGTCCATCGCCTGCAGACAGAGCAGCTGCGCCATCACGGCGTTGGCGATCTCGTCGGTGATCGGGGTGCCGAGGAAGATGATCCGGTCCTCGAACAGCTTCGTGTAGGGGTCGATCCGGCGCATGCCGTACGACGTGCGCTCCTCCCACTGCGGGATGAAGTAGTTCATGCTGGTGTCCTTAGTTTCGCAGGAGAGGTCAGGAGTTCGGGCTGCCGCTGCTCAGCTGAGCAGCACTGGCCACGACGTGGTCGATGAAGCCGTATTCCTTCGCCTGGTCCGCGGTAAACCAACGGTCGCGGTCGGCGTCGGTCTCGACCTGCTCCAGCGGCTGGCCGGTGTGCTCGGCGATCAGCTTGAACAGCTGCGCCTTGATGTGCAGCGACTGCTGGGCCTGGATCTTGATGTCGGAGGCCGTACCACCCATGCCGCCCGACGGCTGGTGCATCATGATCCGCGCGTGCGGCAGGGCGAAGCGCTTGTCCTTCGCGCCGGCGCAGAGCAGGAACTGGCCCATCGAGGCGGCCAGGCCCATCCCGACCGTGGCGACGTCGTTGGAGATCCACTGCATGGTGTCGTAGATCGCCATCCCGGAGTCCACCGAGCCACCCGGCGAGTTGATGTACAGCCAGATGTCCTTGTTGGGGTCTTCGGCGTTGAGGAGCAACATCTGAGCGCAGATGGCGTTCGCGTTGTCGTCGCGAACCTCGGACCCCAGGAAGATGATCCGGTTGCTCAGCAGGCGCTGGTAGATGTGGTCGTCTAGTCCGCCGGATCCGGCACCGCCCGCGGCGGTGGGGCTGGCTGCAAATGTCTCGTTCACAAAGCCGACATTACTGGTCCCCACCCACAGACCTAAGGCTGGTAGCCACCTGTTCGCTCACGGCGCACGCCATCTGCCCTCAGCGAACTCCCCGAACAGCCGTTTACGCTCCACCCCGACTCGGGAAACTTTTCGTCGCCTGGTGCAAGTTAGTTACCAGATGGCGGCTGTCCACAGCCGCATCAGCGCCGTTCCGGCTGGTTCAGGCACTCTCGTACAGATGGACTGGTGGTGGCGGCAAGAGCTTGCGGACGAAGGCCTCGACGTGCTGATCCATACCCAGGACCGGATCATCGCGCGCAGCCAGCTCCTGGCCGCGGGCTGGTCGGACGCCGACATCCGCCGCCGGTTGCGCCGCCGGTCCTGGCAGACGGTCCACCCCGGCGTCTATGCGACTCACACCGGCCCGATCGGGTACGACGAACGCCTCCTCGCAGCACTCCTGTACGCCGGTCCGGATGCAGCCTGGAGCCACCACACCGCCGCCGAACAGCACGGGCTGATCAAACGCGACGACCGCCGGCCGGTCCACGTGACCATCCCTGCCGAGCGGCGAGTCAGGAGCCGCCCGAACCTCCGGATCCACCGCGACGAGCACTGGGCCAACCGCCTGGCAACCGTCATCCCGCCGAGACGGCAGGCGGCCCAGGCCGTACTGGACATCGTCGGAGTCTCAGCGACCCCGGACGAGGCCGCAGCCACGATCGCCGAAGCCTGCCAGAGCGGGCAGGTCAGCCCCGCCGACATCGTCCGAGCCCTCGACACGAGAGGCCGCCTGCGTCACCGGTCCGTACTGCGACCGATCCTGGCCGACGTCGCATCCGGCTCGCATTCCCTGCTCGAACTGCGATACCTACGCGACGTCGAACGGCGGCACAGGTTGCCGACCGGCGTACGGCAACGCCAGGTGGATCAGGAATTCACGGACGTCGCCTATCCCCGGTACGGCCTGGTGGTCGAACTCGACGGGCGCTTCCACCTCGCGCCCCAGCGCCGGTGGCGTGACCTCGACCGCGACAATCGCGCCACCCTACGAGCCGAGGCCACCTTGCGCTACGGCTGGTTCGACATCACCAACCGCCCCTGTGATGCCGCCGTACAGGTCCTCGATGTCCTTCGCCGCCGGGCTCCCGGCCTCCCGGCCGATCCCTGTAGTCGCCAATGCCCCGTACGTGATTAGGCGGAAACTTTTCGTCGCCAGGTGCAAGTTAGTTACCAGCTAGGTCGGGATGGGCCGAAACAGCCGACGGCCCCGATCCGTTGGGGATCGGGGCCGTCGGCTTGGTGTTCAGGTGGTTCAGGCCTTGGCGGGCTCTTCCTCGGCCGGGGCTACGGGGGCTTCGGCGTCGGTGTCGTCGGCCGGGTCGGCGTAGGTGCCGTCGGGCTGGAGGGTCTTGAGCTCGACGGTGTTGCCGGAGGCGTCGGTGATCTTGGCGTTCTCGACCAGGTGGGCCAGTGCCTTGCCGCGGACTACCTCGGAGACCAGGCTCGGGACCAGGTTGTTCTCGACGGCGTGCTGGGCGAACTGGTCGGGGCTGACACCGGAACGCTGGGCGTGCCGGACGATGTGCTCGGTCAGCTCCTGGTCGTTGACGCTCAGTTCCTGCTGCTCGGCCACCAGGTCGAGCACGAACTGGGCCTTGATCGCGTCCTCGGAACGCTTCTTCAGGTCCTCGTCGAACTCTTCCTCGGTCTGCTCCTCGCCCTCGAGGAACTGCGCGAACGTCATCCCGGAGTACCCGAGCTGCTGCTCCAGGTTCTCCCGGCGGGCGGCCAGCTCGTCGGTCAGCAGGCCCTCGGGGACCGGCACCTCGACCAGGGTGAGGATCTTCTCCAGTACGGCGTCGCGCGCGTCGCCGGCCTGCTCGAGGCGCTTGCCGCGCTCCAGCCGGGTACGGACGTCAGCGGTCAGCTCCTCGGCGGTGTCGAACTCCGACGCGGTCTGCGCGAAGTCGTCGTCGAACTCCGGCAGCTCCTGCTCCTTGACCGCGGTCACGGTGACCTCGACGTCGACGTCCTCGCCCTTGAGCTCACCACCGACCAGCTGGGTCACGAAGGTCTTCGACTCGCCCGCGTTGAGGCCGAGGACGGCCTCGTCCAGGCCGTCGAGCAGCTGACCGCTGCCGACCTGGTACGACAGGCCGGTCGCCTGCGCCTCTTCGATCTTCTCGCCGTCCTTGGTGGCCGACAGGTCGATCGTGATGAAGTCCTTGTCGGCGACCGCGCGCTCGACCGGGTTCAGCGCGCCGAACCGCTGGCGCAGCGCCTCGATCTGCTCGTTCACCTCGTCGTCGCTGATCGCGATGTCCTCGACGCCGGCCTCGAGGCCCTCGAGGTCCGGCAGGGTGATCTCGGGACGGACCTCGACCTCGGCGGAGAACTGCAGGCTCTCCTTGTCGTTGAACTCGGTCACATCGACCTCAGGCCGGCCGATCGCCTTGACCTGGTTGTCCTGGACGGCCTGCGAGTACAGCTTCGGCAGCGCGTCGTTGATCGCCTCTTCGAGCACCGGACCGCGACCGACCCGCTGGTCGATGACCTGCGGCGGGATCTTGCCCTTGCGGAAGCCGGGGACGACGATCTGGCTTCCGATGCTCTTGTACGCCGCGTCGAGGCTCGGCTTGAGCTCCTCGAACGGCACCTCGACGATGAGCTTGACCTTGGTCGGGCTCAAGGACTCGACGGTGCTCTTCACGGTGGCGGTTCTCCTTGGTCGATGACGTTCACAGCCGTGGCCGGACAGGCCACGCTGCACGGTGCTGCTGGGGTTTGTCGGGGCGACAGGACTCGAACCTGCGGTCTCCTGCTCCCAAAGCAGGCGCGCTAGCCACTACGCTACGCCCCGCAGTGACCGCACGAGTCTAGTGGACGCGGACCAGTGCTCGCGCCACCACCCCCATCGAGACCGCCGACGGGAACCGGTTTGAGACCTGGCCCGGCCATGTGGAATCATGTGCGCGTGCCCCCAACAGGGCGCATGCGGGTGTAGCTCAATGGTAGAGCCCCAGTCTTCCAAACTGACTACGCGAGTTCGATTCTCGTCACCCGCTCAGGAAGCAGAAGGCCTCTGGCCGCCGGGATCCGGTGACCAGGGGCCTTCTGTCACGTTCGTGCCCGAGCAGGCGAGGTACCGGCGCCAGCTTGCCCGGGTGACGGGCATTTCCGCGTCGGCCAGGACAGCTTCCACGTAGTCCGCCTTGACGCGCACCAAGTCATCGGGTGACTTCCGGCGCTCGTCGAGGGCTGCTCTCAGGTCTGGGCCGTCGACGCGTCGCGCCAGTGCGGCGTACCAGCGGTCCTCGCAGCGGTACGTTCTCGACACGGCCTGGGTGACGAGCTCTACCAGCTGAGCACGAGCCGAGTCAGGTACACCGGCTCGTGCGAAGCTCCGAAGGATCCGCTTCTTCAGACCCCAGGGAGCTCCGTCGCCGGCCCCCCACTCCTCGGGATAAGTGGCCTCCCAGCGCAGGAAGAGCACCGCGTACGGCGTGAGCTGCTCGAAGGTCGCCCAGCGGTCCGGGTACCACGAAGCGTCGATGAACCTGGACAGCGCACCGTAGATCGTGTGGTCGCCCGCGGTCCGCCCGATCGCGACCTGCCGGTAGAACTCCGCTTCCAGGGCAGGCTCCGCCGAGAAGTCGTAGCTCTGGCCGTTCGACCACCACAGGGCGTTCTCGCGCCGGATCGACTCACTGTGCTCGGCGCGGTACCGATCGTTTCGCACCTTCGCGGCCCGGCGCCGGGACGGGTCCGGATCGATGAAATCGACCGCCCATCGCCAGCGCTGCTCATAGATTCCAGGCACGTCGAACCATAAACGCTTCGAGGGAGCAGTACAGAACCGCGGCGCGGGCCTTGGCTTCCATTCTGTACCGCGCTCAGGCGGTCCGGATGGCGCTCAGGAGGGTCGGGAGGCTCTCGGGGTGGGCCAGGTTCAGGGCTGGGAGGTCGGCGGGGCGGAACCAGCGGAGGTCGTCGTGCTCCTCCGGGGCCGCGTTGACCGGGTCCCCGTCCCAGCTGGTGACTAGGAACGCGCGCATGTCGAGGGTGGGGTCGCTGATCGTCATGGGGACGGGTACGGGGGCGTGGATCTGGATCGCGAGTTCTTCGCGGCATTCCCGGGTGACGGCTTGGTGGTGCGACTCGCCTGGGTCGACGTGGCCGCCGGCGGAGAAGCTCCAGGCGTTGGGGTAGTGCTGGCGCGCGGGGTGGCGGTGCACCAGGAGTACGAGGCCGTCGCGGACGAGGACGGCGACTGCGATCTGGATCCGGGCGGCCATCGGGTCACCCTAGGCGCAAACGAACGCCTTTGGGGCGGACGGCTATGGGTGCTCTTCGTCGGCTGCCCCGGAGGCCTGGTCTACGTTCGACTGGTGGGGGCCGGCGAGCCAGGGCTGGGCTAGGCGTGGGTCGGCGGGGTTGGTTCCTTGGCGGAGTGCGGCGAGGTAGGCGCGGTCGGTGGACAGGCGGGCGGCCAGCTCGGGGCCTTTGGCTACGGCCCCGTGGCCGGGTACCAGGACCTCGGCGTGCCGGGCTGCTTCGTCCAGTTGGTCGAGGGCTGCTTCGTAGGTGTCCAGTTGGCCAGGGCGGCGGGGGTCGAGGAGTGGGATGAGTACGTCGGAGAGCATGTCGCCGGCGATCAGTACGCCGCGGTCCGCGAGCAGGATCGCTGCATGGCCGACGGCATGTGCCTGGTGCTCGATGAGCTTGCCCGGTACGCCTCCCCCGTCCGCGGGTAGCGGGGTGAGGAGCCCGATCAGTTCGAGTGGGATGCCCGACGCAGACTCGGCCGCCATCGCCTGCGCCCGCTCTCGCGCTTCGCTGGCGATCTGTACGCAACCGGCGGTCCCGTACCGCGGCACGTCACCGAATCGGGAGTGCCACAGCAGGTGATCCCAGTGCGGATGAGTGGAGAACCCAGCAACCACAGGAATCCCCAACCGCTCGACATCATCCGCCAGCTGGCTCAGGTCGTCCCCATCGATCCCCGGATCGACCAGCACCAACCCACCGTCCCCACGCACCACCACGGCATTGCTCCACACCCACTCGCTCTGCCGCACCCACACCCCATCAGCCACCTGCGTCAGCATCCGCCCACCTTGCCAGCTGCCCACCCCCAGCGCGAGCGCCGACATCCCCCGTCAGCTGCCCCACCCCAGCGCGAGCACCGACATCCCCCGTCGGCTGACTCAGCTCGGCGCCAGCGCCGACGTCCGCAACGTCAGACCTCGGTGTCGCCCTCCGCCGGTCGTCGATGGGCCCAGGCGACCGCGGCTGCCCAGCCCATGACGCTGAGCACTAGGCCGGCTCCCGCGCCTACGCCGGCGCTGTGCCAGAGGCTGCCGAGGAGTAGGCCGAGGGCTCCGGCGATCAAGGCGGTGGCGAGTAGTAGCGAGGATGCGTCGCCGCCCCAGCTCAGGTCGCGCAGGCGTTGGCGTAGTGAGCGCTCGCCTTCCATCAGCATCAGGACCTGGGCGCTGACCACCGCAGCGAGCAGCAGTACCAGTGCGGAGTGGACTGGGGTCATGGGAGCCATCATCGCGCGTGGCGGAGGGCGGATAGGGCGGAGTAGAGGGTGGCGGTGAGCATGCCGAGGGTGGTGAGGATGAAGGTGGGGCGAAGACCGACGGTGGTGGCCAGGACACCGGAGGTTAGGGCGCCGAGGGTTTGGCCGCCGGTTACCAGGGTGCGCCAGGTGGCTGTGGTTTGTGGAAGTAGGGCGGGAGGGACGAGGGATTGGCGGAGGGTGCGTTGGGGGACGCCGTACAGGGGCATGCCTAGACCGGTTAGGAGCTGGCTCAGGAAGGCCAGTGGGGTTAGGGCTGCGGCTAGGGCTAGGCCTGAGAGGGATGCGAGGAGCTGGCCGGTGATGTAGGCGCGGCCTAGGCCTAGGAGACGCCCGTACGCCGGGGCTGCGAGTGCGCCGAGTGCGGAGGCGACTCCTGCGACGGTGATGGCGGCGCCGACGAGCACTGGGGACCAGTGGAGTTCCCGGACCAGGTAGAGGACCGCCAGCGGGGCCTGGAGGGCTCCAAAGGCTGCGGCTGCTGTTGCGGAGATGACCAGTGGTCTGAGCAGCGGGTCGCCGAAGAGGTGTCGTAGGCCGCCCGTGAGGGATAACGCGGGTCCGCGAGAGGTAGGGAGGGGCGGTGGTTTCTTGAGGAGTACAGAGGTAACTGCGGATGCGGCGTAGGACAGAGCGTCGAAGGTGATGGCGAAGGGGGCGCTGGCGGCCGCAATCAGGGCGCCGGCCAGGGATGGGCCGGCGGTGCCGGCGACGGTCTGGGTGAAGAGGGTTGCGCTGTTGGCGGACATCAGGTCCTTGCGCGGGATGAGTACCGGCAGCAGCGACTGCGAGGCGGTGTCGGACAGCAGTGTGAGGGTGCCGGCGCCAACCGCGACCAGGTAGAGATGAAGCATCTGTAGGTGCCCGATGCTTGCCAGCAAAGGGATCGCGCCGAGCAATAGCGCTCTGCCCAGGTCAGCGACAATCAGTACGCGGCGCAGCGAGAAGCGACTGGCCCATAGGCCCGCTGGGAGCCCAAACACCAAGTGTGGAAGGACATTGAGGGCCGCGAGCACACCCATCTCCACAGCCGACGCATGCAGAGTGACGACGGCAACCAGCGGCATGGCGACAGTGGTGATCGCACTGCCGGTCCAGGAGATCGCCTGCCCTGACCACAGCTTCAGGAACTCCCGGTTGCGCCACATGCCCAGACCCTCGCAATGCGACGGGTTCAAGCAACAGCTCGGTTCACCGACAGCGAAGCCTGTTCACTGCACGCGGAAGACAGGACCCCGCGGCGTGAACGGCAGCGTCGCTCCCGCAGGCACCAGCCACGCATGCTCACGCCGCACCCGTACTACGTCGCACTGGCCGTCCGTGATGATCAGGATCGGCCCGTCCACCGGGAAGTCGTCCGCGCGCTCCAGCAGATCCACCCCCGGCTGCAGCACCGTCCCACCCCGCCCACGCACCTTCACCCGCCCAGCGATCTCGTCGACCGGCACATACCCCGCGTCGTACGCCGCCGCATCGCAGAAGACCACTCGAGCCGCCGGGACGTCCCGTGCCATCGAGTACGACGCGATCGCGCCCAACGCCTTCCCCAGCAGCGGCCGATACATCGACCCGGACGTATCCAGGACCACCCCGTACGTCGGCAGTCGCTCGACACTGGTCGGCCGGATCCACCCCGGCCGCGGGATGTCCGGCGTACTCGCCTGGCGACGCAAGGCGCGAGCGTACGTCCGTACCTTCGACACCGACGGCACATGCTCCTCGAACCAGCGCGCCAACTGCGCATCCCAAGCCAGCGGTGGATGGTCGAGCGCCTTGATCTCCTCCACAAGCCCTGCAGGCAGTAGACCCCGGCTGCTGTCGTGGTACGCCAGCCCGGTCGTCAGCGAGCGCCGGTAGATGTCGTCGAGGTCAGCAGCCCGCGCAGCCTCGCCCACCCGGGGCAGCGGCTGCCCGAGCACGTCCCCTAGTCCCACACCCCGCAGAGTCGCCAGCTTGCGGTACCTGCGCAGATCAGTCGTGATCCGGTCGTACACGGCCTCCACGGACAGTCCGCGCAGCGATACGTCGTACAGGGCTCCCTCCGGCATCGTGCCGACGCCCATCTCGATCAGCCAGCCGTTGATGACCAGGTCGGCCGCCACGTTCCACAGGTACGCATCACGCCCTCCTACGCGAGCACCGTGGCGCAGAGCAGCGTGCAGCATCTCGTGGGCCATCACGAAGCGCCACTCGTTCTGAGTCAGCTTGTGCAGCGGGTTGATGTAGATCTCCCCCGCCTCGGCGTTCACCGCCGCCACGTGAATGTCCCACCCGCGGGCGAGCTCCGCCTCGGCCACGACCTTCATGCTCGCCGCCAGCGCGCCCAGCAACGGGTACGACGACACAAACCACGCCAGCGCTCGGTCCCACTCATCCAGACGACCACCCGCGTCCGACAGCGACGACCGCACCCCACCAGCGACGTCTACAGCCGCCGCAGCCGCGTCCGAGAGCCCAACTGCAAACCAGTCCTCCCAGGCGGGCGGATCACCCCACCCAGTCCAGGGCTTCACGACTACGTCGTTCACATGCCCAGCCACACCCAACTGCCCGAACTCAACCGGTACGCCGGTACGCCGCCACTCGCGCGCCAGCGCTTCCTCGTCCGTCCCCGGCAACTCGTCAGGCAACCGCACCACCGCCCGCCCGATCCCCAACGACGCCAGGAACCGATTGACCGCCACATCACAAGCCGCTGCCGAAGCATGATCCGCGACAGGCCGGCCGGGCGTCGCGTGTCCCAGCCCCAGGTGGATCAGCAAATGCGCGAACACCCAAGCCCACTGATCCGCATCAGCCAACCGCGTCGGGTGAGCGTAGAAGGTCCCGTCCGAGTCGACGACCGCCCAGCCGTCGGCAGGACACGGACCGTTCTGCACCCGCCGGGGCTCGCTCCGGTAGCTGACCATCGCCCGGAAGAGCGGATGCGCCGCAACCACGCCCCACCCGGCGCGGATCGCTTCGAGCGCCGGATCCTTCTTAGGCCCGCGCCGAGCCATCAGCCAGTCCCCACCGAGGCATCAGCCGAGTCCTCGCCTGGCTCGGGCGGCCCAGCGGGCCGGGCCGTTCTCCCGGCGGGGCGGCTTCTGCTCGCGCCTGGCTGCTCGCTTCTCCCACCGGGTCAGCCGAGGCTCCCACCGAGCCGGCTTCTTGGCCCACCACCCCGGCCTGCTCGCCCACCCCATGTCAGGACCGGGCAGCCACGAGCCGGGGCAGGTCGCGGGTGACCTCGACCAGGAACCAGGACGGAAGGACAGGACGTCCGTCGTCGTCGGATGCGATCACGATCTGGGCTACCTCCAATGAGATTTCGGCCAGCTCCACCAGCAACGCCTTGCCGCGATAGGCCAACTGCCGCGCCGCCGGACTCGCCGACGCCTTGTCGGCCGACAGCTCCTTCACCAGCCGCGCGCGGAACGTCTCGGCCAGGAAGTACAGAAGATCGCGATCCTGCGGCGCCGCCGGCCAGTTCGCCTCACCCTTCAGCACCGCCTCCAGCCCGAAAGCATTCCGGACCGTCTTCACGAACGCCCGGAACGTCGAAGCATGCGAAGCAGTCAAGGTGCCGAAGGCAAGGATCCGGACGGTCTCGTCGTCCACCTCGTCGCCGTAGGAGTGCAGCGCGTCGGACAGCATGTGCCAGCTACGCGGCGTCGAGAACGGCTCCTCCGTCTTCGGCGGCGCGGTCCACAAGTGATCGGGCCGGTTGAGCAGGTAGTCCAGCACCCATGGGTGAATCCCCGCCCCCGCGGCCCACGCCAGCCAGTCCCGCGCCGACGCGCTCAGATGAACATGCACCAGCCGGTTGAGCAGCGCCGAAGCCATCGGCCGAGCCAGTGCGTTGTCGGTAGCCCGGTTCCCAGCCCCGATCACGACCGACCCCGCGGGCAGCTCGTACTCACCGATCCGGCGGTCCAGGATCAGCGAGTAGAACGCCTTCTGCACCTCCGGCGACGACGCGTTCAGCTCGTCCAGGAACAAGCAGTACGGCGTCTCCCGCGCGATGCTCACCGGCGGCGCGAACCGGCTCCGGCCGTCCACGATCTGCGGTACGCCGATCAGGTCCTCCGGCGCCAACTGCGTCCCCAGCAACGTCACGCAGTCCAAGCCGAGCGAGTCCGCGAACGAGCGAACCAGGCTGCTCTTGCCGATCCCCGGAGCGCCCCAGAC
This sequence comes from Kribbella koreensis, assembly GCF_039525325.1. NCBI lineage: Bacteria > Bacillati > Actinomycetota > Actinomycetes > Propionibacteriales > Kribbellaceae > Kribbella > Kribbella koreensis. Next base: position 155,750 of record NZ_BAAAHK010000008.1, on the reverse strand, counting down.
GAAGACAGGCCGAACCACGGCTACGTTCAGCAACACGTCCGGCAACTGCGCCGGCGTCACGGTGATGGCGGCCTGCATCGGGTCCTTTCAGCGGTTTCGGGAGACACCTTCGATGGTCCTCCGCGTCACTGCGCGTGTCCATCGGATTTCCCGGCAAGCGCTTCCGTTACTCCGGGTTACCGGCTAAGGTGCCGCGAATCAGGAGAAGACACGGTGGCTCAGCCACCGAGGGGGTTTGCGTTCTGATGATGCTGCGTTCGAAACTGGTCGCCGCCGCCTGCGCGGTCGTCCTGCTGCCGCTGGCCGCCGTGAAGGTGATGGCCGCCGATCCGCCGCCGCACCTCGGCGAGGGCACACCGGTCGGCAGCCGGTCCGTGGCCGACCCCGCGCTCCAGATCAGGCAGGCCACCAGCTCGTACTACGTGACGTCCTACGGCCAGCCCGACGACCATTCACCCGAGCCGTGGGAGATCCTCAGCACCACCAACGGAGCCCTGGTCAGTACCGCCCCGCGACTCCGTGACGACCCGGACAAGCCCCCGACCCTGCTCGGCAAGTACGTCGTCACGCCGGCCGCCGCTCAAACGACCTTCCGCGACATCGCCACCGACGCGGTCAGCGACGTCTCGGTACCGGCCGGAGCGACGTACCAGGGCGCCTACCCCGGCGGCATCCTGCTGTCCCGCGCAGCCGACAGCTCGTTCGCCCTGCGCGCACTGGACAACACCGAGAAGCCAGTCACCGGTGCAGCCTTCGGTGACCCCGTCATCCTCGACACGACCGCCACGTCGATCCTGATCGCCGTAGCCGGTCACCTCTCAGTGGTAGACACCGCAACCGGTACTGCGACCGCCGTCACGACCCTCCCCGCCAACCCGGCCTGGGCGGCGCTGACTCCCAACAGGGTCCTCTGGCAGACCGCTGCGACCGCAAGCTCCAAGACGGTCGGCTGGAAGCAAGGCACGACCACTGGCTCGGTAGACGTGCCCTTCGGGCTGCCACTGCTGACGGTTGGCGACGACCTCGCGGTACTGGTGCCTGAGACCAAGCAACTGGCGAAGATCGCGGCCAACGGCGGGACTGTCACACCAGCCTTCGTCACTGGAGTCCACGACGCGGCAGACCTCGACAACGGTCGGCTGCTGGTCAGTGCCCAGAGCAAGGTGGCCAGTGTCGGAGCAGACGGCGTACTGACGACCGTTAAGGCGACTCCCGCCTTTGCTGCTCAGGTCAGCGGAGTGGCGATGTCCGGCGCGCGCGTGGTGACGGCTGACTACCAGCCAGACCATGGCGTGTACGAGACGACCACCAACGGCACCACCTGGTCGTCGCTGAGCACCAGCAACTCCTCCAAACCGCTGCAGCTCGAGGGGACCACCCTGGTCACGTACCAGGCCGGTATCGCCCGCGTGCGTGGCTCTGGCGGCGACCTGACCTTCCCTGCGGCCGACGAGGTCGTACTGGGCAAGGGCGGCAAGCTGGTCTCACATCGTGCACCGGATGCGGCGACTGCCGAGGTCTACGACGTCGCGACCAAGACGAAGGTCGCGGACTACGCAGTGCCCTTCGCCATGGCTGACAGCTCGGTCTGGAAGGTCACCGCGACCGGAGTACTGACCGGCAAGGACCTCACCACGCAGGCGACCAAGACGATCGCAGTGGCCAGTAGCTGCACCGTCGGCGCGGACGGGGTCAACGGTCGCTGGGCACTGCTCAGTGGCTGCAAGCAGGTCATCGACATCAAGGGTCCGGAGGCGCCGCGCAACCTCACCGTCGCGGCAGACTCCCAGCTGGGCAACGGGTTCGTAGTACAGACCGCTGTCGGTCAGGACGCGGGTGGCCTGTCCACCAAGGAGTTGCTGGTCACCGACCTCAACGACCAGGGTCTCGGCCAGCGCCGCTACGGTCCGATCAACGGCAGGCTCCTGCAGCCGCCCAGCTTCCGCACTGACGGCGGTGGCGGCGCGAAGCTCATCTACGCGGATCCCGACGCCCGGCCCCGGATCATCAGCCTCACCTGGCTGGCGGCCGACCCGCAGCAACGCCCCGACACCACTGCTCCCGTGCTGACCAGTGCCACCGCGGGCGACCGCCTGCGGGACAACACGAGCCTGTCGTTCAACTGGGCCTACACCGACCCGCAAGACCCGAACGCCCCGGCGACCGGGGTCAAGTCCTACGACCTCCGCATCCAGCAGCGACCCAGTCGCACCTCGCCGTACGGGGCCTGGAACCTGCCGGCGAACTGGCAGGGCCTCACGACGACAGCGGCGAGCTACAGCGCGGTACCGGGCACCGACACGTGTTGGCAGGTCCGGGCGCGTGACTACGCCGGCAACGTGAGCAACTGGAGCACGTCGTACTGCAGTGAGGTCGACGGCATCGCGCCGACCGCCGTCACGCTGCGGATCGGCGACCGTACCAACCTGGCGACACCGGCCACCGTCCGCTGGGCCTACACCGACGAGACCGCCGTCGCGACGTACGACATCGTCTATAAGACCGCCGCAGCCGGAGCAGCCTTCGGTAGCTGGGTCTACCCCGCCGCATGGCAGAACACCCAGATCCAGTCGATCTCCTGGACCCCACGACTGGGCATGGACGAGTGCTTCATGGTCCGCGCCCGCGACGTCGTCGGAAACCTGTCGGCGTGGTCGGTGCCGCTCTGCTCGGTGGCGCCGCAGGACGACCGGGCGTTCACGTCGTCCGGCACAGTGACCCGGGCGACCAACACGATCGCCTACCAGGGCACCACCTCGATCCTGAAGGCCAACGGCGCGTACCTGACCAAGACCGGCGAAGGCGCCCTGCGGATCGCAGTGGTCGGCATCAGCGGACCAGGGCAGGGCAAGGTCGACGTCTACCACGCAGGAGTCAAGATCGGCACCGTCAACCTGGCCGCGACGACCACCGCGCGCACGGTCACCTACTTGCCGACCACTGTCTACCGCAGCGGAGTAGTCAAGGTCGTCTCGACCTCGACAGCCCCGGCCGCGATCGACGGGGTCGCCTTCTTGAGGTACTGACTGCAACTTCCTGCAGAAACACCGGCAGGCGGCGACATTGAGCTCTCCCGGCCTCTAGGCTGCGCCCGCTGATCCGGCTTGGCCGGTCCTGTGGGAGGGGTCCTCTTGAAGTTGCGTAGCGCGGTCGCCGCCGCCTGTCTCCTGGCACTGCTACCCGTCGGCTCCAGTACGGCGGCCAACGCCGCCGAGCCACCGATCCACCTCGGCGAGGGCACGCTGCTCGCGCCGCGTCTCGAGGCCGATCCGCCGATCCAGATCGTGGCGGCGACGAGCAAGTACTACCTGACCGACTACGGGTGGCCGACGGACTTCACCCCCGCCCCGTGGAGCATCAAGAGCGTCCTCGACGGAACCGTCAAGGGTGATTTCCCGCGCCAGAACATCGACATGAACGCGACCCCCGACATCGTCGGCGAGTACGCGGTCAAGTGGAGCGACGGCGACGCCGCAGCCCGCCGGCTGGGTACCGACGACCTCCAAGTCATCAACGCTCCTGCCGGTACCACGGTTCGCAACGTCTACCCCGGTGGCGTGCTGCTGGCCCGCGGAGACGCCTTCGCTCTCCGTACCTACGCAGGCGCCGAGACGCCCGTCACCGGAGTCACCGCCACCGCGAAGGTGCTGGACCGCACCGACGACGACTTCCTGCTCGGCACAGCGACCGGCCTGTACGTCCTCGACGTAGCCACCGGTACTGCGACGCAGGTGGCGACTCTGACCGCGGAGACCCCGTGGGCGCAGCTCACCCCCGGCCGGGTCATCTGGCAGGCCGCTACCAGCGACACGACGACGACCCTGGCCTGGAAGCAGCGGACCGGCTCGGGCGACGGCACAGTCGTCGTACCGTTCAAGCAGCCGTTGCTGCCGCTGGGCGACGACGTCGCCGTGCGGGTGCCGGACACCAAGGAGCTGGTCAAGGTCAGCCTCCAGGACGGCGCGGTGACCAGGAACCTCGCCACCGGGGTGCACGACGCGGAAGACCAGGGCAACGGGCGATTGCTCGTCACTGCTCAGGCACAGGTGGCAAGCGTCGGGGCGGACGGCGTGCTGCAGACCATCGCCCAGACACCGCCGTTCCACGGTCAGTCCGAGTTCGTGATGCTGTCCGGCAGCAAGGTGGTCACCGATGCGGCGGTGCCACCGCAGACCGGGGTGCGCGATGACAAACTCACCACCGTTCACCAGACGTCGGACCTCGGGCTGACCTGGACCGACGCGGCGGTCACCGAAGATCAGTTCAGGCACCCGCCACAGTTCGCCGGCAACGCGCTGGCGACCACCCGCGTCCGCTACGACGGGACCGAGTACGGGTTGGTGACCGACGGGAAGGGAACCATCCAGTTCGACGGCCCGGTGGCGCACCTCGGCCGGGGCGGCAAGCTGGTTGCGGTGGGCATGCCGAACAGCAGCGAGTTCGTGCAGGTCTACGACCTGGCCGCCCGGAAGATGATCGACCCCTTCCCGCTGCCGGTCGGCTTGAACGGCCAGACGATCTGGACCGGGCCGGACTGGCGCGACAACCTGACCGCGACGACCAACGGGTTCTCCACCACCTATCCCGCCGGACCCGGCTGCGGACCGGCGCAGGGCATCCAGGCGGCCGGCCGCTGGGTCGTGGTCGACTGCGCGGGCACCGACGACCGGATCATCGACGTCCAGGGCCAGGTGCCGACGCGGACGATCACGCTCGGCCCGCGCTGGAAGCTCGGCTACGACTTCCTGGTCCAGGACACCGCCGGCACCGTCATCTCACCGTCGAAGCCGATCGATCTCGTGGTCACCGACCTGAACACCCTCAACCTGGCCGAACGCCGGTACGGCCCGGTCGCCGCGTACTTCTGGACCAGCCCCCGCTACCAGCCGGACGACGCGGACGCCGCCCGGCTCGTCTACAACGACCGGAACCGGCAGCCCCGGATCGTCACGCTCGACTGGCTGGCCCCGCAGCCCACGGTCGACACCGACCACCTCGCTCCGGTGCTGGACAACGCGAGCTCCGGTCCGGATGTCCAGAGCGGGTCGACCCTGCTCTTCCGCTACTCGTTCACCGACAACCCGGCGGGCCCGGACGACCGGGCCAGCGGCATCGCGGAGTACGACGTCAGGTACCAGCAGCGGCCATCGCCTACTGCGCCGTTCGGGGACGTGGTCACACCGGCCGCCTGGCAGAAGCTGCCCAAGCACATCACCAACGTCAGCCTCGAGGCGGCTCCAGGCACCACCACCTGTTTCGAGGTCAGGGCACGAGACCGGGCCGGCAACCAGACCGAGTGGAGCCACGGCTTCTGCACAGAGGTCGACGGGACGCCGCCGACACTGACCAGCAGCAGTGCGGGTGAGCGGGTGATCACGGCGGCCACCGGCAAGTACAGCTACGCCTTCACCGACAACAGCGGCAAGGTCGCGTCGTACGACGTGGTCTACCGGGACGCGATCGCCGGTCAGGCCTACGGCAAGTGGCAGTACCCCGCCACCTGGCAGGCGACGACCGCCACCTCGGTCACGTGGACGCCGGTGGCAGGCGTCGATCGGTGCTTCATGGTCAGGGCCCGGGACGCCACCGGGCACCTGTCCGGCTGGTCTGCGCCTGCCTGTGCGGTCGCGCCGCAGGACGACCGGGCGCTGACGGCCACCGGGACTGTCACCCGGGCGACCAGCTCGATCACGTACAAGGGCACGATCTCGCAGTTGAAGGCGACCGGCGCGACGCTCACCAAGGCCGGTGAGGCCGGGCTGCGGATCGCGCTGGTGACCGTCAACGGGCCCGGTCAGGGCAGCGTGGACGTTTACCACGCGGGCGTGAAGATCGGCCGGGTCTCCCTGCTCGCGCCGAGCAGCAAGGTGACGGTCACCTTGCTCCCGGTCACCCCGTACCGGACCGGCGAGCTCAAGATCGTCTCGGCCGGCGCGGCGCAGGCCGTGATCGATGGCGTCGCCTTCTTGCGCAGCTGAGACTCATCACGATTCGTGATCAGTGTGAGCCCCGTCACCGCAGGGTGACGGGGCTCGGCTATTGCAACAAGCGGTAATTCAGCTCCAGGGAATGGAATTCGCAGGACAAGCGCTTACCACTGAGCGACAATTGAAAGTGCGCCGTTTCCGGTCGCCAGCCAATCCCGCGCCGAGTCATGTTGGGAAGTGCGCCCCTCCAGATGCCCTCTGAGCACCCTGTCCAAGCGCCCTCTATCGCTGCCCCCTCCAACCGCACGACCCCCCGGCGGAGCCAGAATCTCTGGCGACTCCGCCCCTACCTCCGCCCCCACAAGTGGCGCCTGGTGACGATGTTCACCACGGCGATCCTCGGCGTAGGTGTCAGCCTCACCGTCCCGCTCGTCACCCGGGCCATCATCGACGGGCCGGTCACCCGGCGCGAGATCGACCTCCTGCTCCCCCTCGGCCTGCTGGCCCTCGGCCTGAGCATCAGCGAAGTACTGCTGGTCTGGGTCCGCCGGTGGGCCCAGTCGCGCACGGTCAGCGACCTCGAGGCCAATCTCCGCAACGACCTCTACATCCGGCTGCAGGCCCTCCCGATGGAGTTCCACAGCCGCTGGCAGAGCGGTCAGCTGCTCTCCCGGGTCACCGCCGACCTGTCCACCATCCGCCGGTTCATGGGCTTCGGCCTGTTGTTCCTGGTGATCAACATCCTGCAACTGGTGGTCGTCACCTTCCTGCTGCTGCGGCTGTACTGGCCGCTCGGCGTCGTGGTCCTGGTGGCCGCCGCGCCGATCATCATCGTGTCGCTGAAGTTCGAGAAGAAGTACCTGGCGATCTCCCGCCGGGTGCAGGACCAGCAGGGCGACCTGGCCACCCGGATCGAGGAGTCGGCGGTCGGTTTCCGGGTGATCAAGGCGTTCGGCCGCCGCGAGCACGTCAAGAAGCAGTTCGACGACGGCGCGGTGAAGCTCTACGAGACCTCGGTCGACAAGGTCCGGCTGGCGTCGCGGTTCTGGACCTTCCTGGAGGTGATCCCGAACCTGACCCTGGTGATCGTGCTGCTGCTCGGCGCGCTCGCCGTCGGCCGGCACTCGATCACGCTGGGCACCCTGGTCGCCTTCATCACCTTGATGCTGTCGCTGATCTGGCCGGTCGAGTCGCTCGGCACCATCCTCGCGATGGCGCAGGAGGCGATGACGTCGGCGGACCGGATCAGCGAGATCCTGGACACCGAGTCCACCATCACCGACGGTCCGGACGAGCTGGTCGACCCCCGTGGTCACCTGGTCTTCGAGAACGTCAGCTTCCGGTTCGGCCCGGACTCGGCCGACGTCCTGCACGACATCAACCTCGACCTCGCCCCCGGTACGACGCTCGCCCTGGTCGGCGCCACCGGCTCGGGCAAGACCACCCTGACGTCGCTGGTCCCCCGGCTGTACGACGTCACCGGCGGCCGGATCACGATCGACGGGCACGACGTCCGCGACCTCACCCTGAAGTCGCTGCGCAGCGCGGTCGCGTCCGCGTTCGACGACCCGACGCTGTTCTCGATGAGCGCCCGGGAGAACATCACCCTCGGCCGGCCGGACGCGACCGACGCCGAGGTCCAGCAAGCACTGGAGATCGCGCAGGCGACCTTCGCCAACGAGCTGCCCTGGGGACTGGAGACCCGGGTCGGCGAGCAGGGCATGTCCCTGTCGGGTGGCCAGCGGCAACGGCTCGCACTGGCGCGCGCAGTACTGGCCAGGCCGGCAGTACTGGTCCTGGACGACACGTTGTCGGCACTGGACGTGCACACCGAGGCACTGGTCGAGGAGGCGTTGCGCAACGTGCTCGCCGCCACGACCGGCATCGTGGTCGCGCACCGGGCGTCGACGGTGATGCTGGCCGACCAGGTGGCGTTGCTCGAGGGCGGCACCATCACCCACGTCGGGACGCATCAGGAGTTGCTGGCGACGGTACCGGCGTACCGGACCCTGCTCGCGGCGGAAGAGGAGGAGGTGCACGCATGACGACCACTCAGCAAACACCTCAGCCCCAGCCGGCCGATCAGCCCAGCGCCGAGGAGACCTGGCGCGGGTACGCCGAGGACCCGGACCGGGAGTTGTCGAAGGCAACGACCCTGCGACTCAAGACGCAGTCGCGCAAACTGCTCGGCGAGCTGCTCCGGCCGTACAAGAAGATGATCTGGCTGCTGGTCGCGATCGTCGTGGTGGAGAACGCGGCCCGGCTGGCGGTGCCGTACCTGGTCCACCTCGGCATCGACAAGGGCATCCCGCCGATCCTGGCGGGTCAGGGCAGCTCGACGCTGATCGACATCGTGCTGATCGTGCTCGCGTCGGCGCTGATCCAGGCCGGCGCCCGGCAGATCTTCCTGATGCGGTCCGGCCGGCTCGGCCAGACCATCCTGCTCGGCCTGCGCCGGCGGGTGTTCGACCACTTCCAGCGGCTCAGCCCGTCGTTCCACGACAAGTACACGTCGGGGCGGGTGATCTCGCGGCTGACCTCGGACGTGGACGTCATCGACGAGATGCTGGAGACCGGCTTCGACGGGCTTGTGACGGCGCTGCTGACCCTGGTCGGTACGGCGATCCTGCTGCTCACGCTGGACGTGAAGCTCGGGCTGCTGGCGCTGCTGTCGTTCCCGGTGCTGTTCGTGCTGACCGCGTGGTTCCGGAAGCGGTCGGCGATCGTGTACCGGCGGACGCGCGAGGCCGTCGTCCTGGTGATCGTGCACTTCGTCGAGTCGATGCACGGGATCCGCGCGGTCCAGGCGTTCCGGCGGGAGCCGCGCAACGAGGAGATCTTCTACGGGGTCAACGACAAGTACCGCGAGGCGAACCTCGAGTCGTTCCGGATCAACGCGATCTTCATGCCGTCGATCAAGGGCGTCGGCAACATCACGATCGTCGCGATCCTGGCCTACGGCGGCTGGCAGGCGTACCACGGGCACGTGACCGTCGGGGTGCTGACCGCGTTCCTGCTGTACCTGCGGCAGTTCTTCGAGCCGCTGCAGGACATCTCGCAGTTCTACAACACCTTCCTGTCGGCGAGTGCCGCGCTGGAGAAGCTGTCCGGCGTGCTGAACGAGAAGCCGGACGTGCCTGAGCCGGTCAAGCCGGCGAAGCCTTCACCGCATGCACGTGGGCATCTGGAGCTGCGCAACGTGCAGTTCCGGTACGTCGACGGAGTGCCGGTACTACCCGGGCTCGACCTGGATGTGCCGGCCGGGCAGACCCTTGCCCTCGTCGGTACGACGGGAGCCGGCAAGACGACGATCGCCAAGCTGGTCGCGCGTTTCTACGACCCGACCGGCGGCCATGTGCTGCTGGACGGGATCGATCTGCGCGACCTGACCGAGGACGACCTGCGCGAGCGGGTGGTGATGGTGACCCAGGAGAACTTCCTGTTCACCGGCTCGGTCGCCGACAACATCCGGTTCGGCAAGCCGGACGCGACGATGGACGAGATCGTCGAGGCGGCCAAGGTGATCGGCGCGCACGACTTCATCATGGCGCTGCCGGACGGGTATGAGACCGCCGTGGCCAAGCGCGGTAGCCGATTGTCGGCCGGTCAGCGGCAGCTGGTCGCCTTCGCCCGGGCGTTCCTGGCGGATCCGGCGGTGCTGATCCTGGATGAGGCGACGTCGAGCCTCGACATCCCCAGCGAGCGGCTGATCCAGCGCGCGCTGCGGACGATCCTCGACGACCGGACGGCGATCGTCATCGCGCACCGCCTCTCCACCGTGGAGACGGCAGATCGCGTGATCGTGCTCGAGCACGGCCGCATCATCGAGGACGGTGCTCCTTCGCAGCTGGTCACCACCGGCGGCAACTACGCCGACCTCCACCAGGCCTGGGAAGACTCCCTGGCCTGACGCTTTGGCTGGCTGGCCTCCGGACCCTGTACTACGGGGTGCGGGGGCCAGTTCTGGTCAATGTCCAGTACTGGCCGTTGATTGCGCTGGCTCTGCGTCCGGGCTCCCGGCAGGCTTCCTGACGACCGCCCGCCCCGGTTCACGAGGAGTGCTCCATGAGCCTGCCCATCAGCCGTCGTGCCTTCACCATCGGGCTCGCCGGAGGAGCCGCGGCCACCGCGCTCCCCACCACCCCCGCGTCCGCGTTGTCCACATCCGCGTTGCCCGCGTCTTCCGGTCAGGCGCCGGCCGCCGCCGCTCCGTTCTTTTCAGAGACAACGCTGTGGGACAACACCGTCGACCCACTGGCCAGCTATTTCGTCTACGGCCTCGCTGTCCTGCCCGACGACACGATCATTGCTTGCACAGAAGGCCGTCACGAGGTCTGCGACGCCGGCCCACACGACCTCCTCATCCGCCGCAGTACCGACGGCGGACTGACCTGGACCCCGACCCAAGCGGTAGAGCCGTCAGTAGGCGGCCAGAGCTGGGCCAACCCCGCCTTCGTCGTCGACAAGTCCACCAGCGAGGTGTTCCTCTTCTACAACCTCTGCGAGCGGCTCCCGGAGAACACCAGTTGCTCATCCGACTCCGGCACGGTCTACTACCGCTCCAGCACCGACGGCGGCGTCACCTGGAGCCCACGCTCGAGTCTGGCCGGTCTGTTCGACCACTTCCCCTACAACTGGGCCATGCACGGTCCAGGGCCGGGTCATGGCATCCAGCTCGAGTCCGGGCGGCTACTGCTCACCGTCGGACACCGGACCATCATCACCAGCGTTCCGGCGGAGGATCGGAAGTACGGGGCCTCCAGCATCTACAGCGACGACCACGGGCGTACCTGGAAGTCCGGTGGCGAGGTACCGCTGGGTCCGGCCCTTCCGCATGTGGGTGAGTCCCGCCTGCTGCAGCGGGACGACGGCACGGTCGTCTTGAACACCCGGGTCGGCTCGGGTGGCGACTGGCCGCACGGGTACGCGGTCAGTACGGACGACGGCCTCAGCTGGTCGTTGCCGGTGATGGACTTCGGCGCCGGACTCTTCAATGGCGTCGACATGGGGCTTACCCGGTACACCGGTGGTCCCGACTCGACAGACGTCAATCGGGTACTGCTCAGCCGGCCGGACTCTCCCATGCGCTGGAACATGACGGTGGCGGTCAGCTACGACGAGAAGGAGTCGTACCGCTACAGCCGGACGGTCTACCCGGGGCGGTCGTTCTACTCCGACTTGGCCCGGCCGTCGGACGGCACGATCGTGTTGCTGTACGGCTGCGACGGCGAGCTCGACGGTAGTCCCCGACGGGTGAGCGTTGCCCGGTTCAACCTCGAGTGGCTCACGCAGGGGCGCGACAGCCTCGCCACCGGTCCGGGGCTGACCCGGCGCGACCTTGACCTCGGCCATCCAGGGTTGCCAGTGCAGGCGGTCGGTGACGTCGTCGAGTACCCGTTCATGGTCGGTGCTGACGGACAGTACGAGCTGTGGTTGCGGTACTTCCGGTCGGTGGACGGCGGGCTGGTCACTGTGGCAGTGGACGGCTTGGCGCCGCGCAACAGCACCATCGACCTCACCTCCTTCCGCGGCGACGGGTACGACGTACTGCTGCTCGACCAGCGCCGACTCCTACCCGGCCGACACACGATCCGATTCACCACGACCGGTGCGGGCCGTGGTGGCGGTACTGCGCTGGCCCTCGACCGACTGAGCCTAATCACCGCCCCTGCCAAGCCCGACGTCCGCGAGGAGCTCACGGTCGACAACGACACGCTCGGCTTCGAAACAGTCGGCACCTGGAACAGCGGTCGCAGCATCCCCGGCTACTACGGCTTCAACTACCTCACCCACGCCAAGGGCACCGGTACGAACCTGGTCCGCTACCGTCCGGCCATCCCAGGCGACGGTCGGTACGAAGTACTGGTCTCCTACACCGCAGACCCCAACCGGGCCAGCAACGCCAAGTACGCCGTCCGCCATGCAACCGGCACCACCACGGTCACCGTCAACCAGCGAGTCCGCGCCACCCCCGACAACCGCACCGGCGAGTGGCTCCCTCTCGGCATCTTCACCTTCAAGGCAGGGCTCGGCGGCTACGTCCAACTCACCGACGCCGCCGACGGCTTCGTCATCGCCGACGCGGTCCGCTTCCGCCGCCAGCCCTAGAAGCAATGCTCAGTGGTGGAAGGCTTCGACGACGCTGCGCACCCGCTCGCCCGCCGCGAAGTCCGCCAGATCCCGAGGATGCTCGCCGCGCACGGCCTGCGCGAACAGCGTCAGCCGGGTCCCCTCCGAGCCGAGCTCACCGGTCAGCTCGACCGGACGCCATTCGTTGTCCTCGGCAACAAACAGATCACGCCAGCCGGTCAGCCGGTAGGACTGCCTGGTCCCGCGCAGTTCCCACTCGTAACTCTCCGGACCGGCGGCACCGACGAGCCCGCTCAACTGGACCGGGATCTCCCCCGCCTTCATCAGCCCGTACGCCGCCGTCTCACTCGCCGGAGTCCGGTGCTCCAACTCCGTGTGGACCGCCCGCAGCGGGCCGACGAGCCGATCGGTGAGGTACGCGAAGTGCGAGAACACCTCACGGACGAACCCGCCCTGCGCACGCTCCCCCACCCAGGTCGCCTCAGCCTGGAACCCCCGCGGCCAGACCGGGAACGCGAGCCGGATCTCGACGCCGAGCACGTCACCGACCCGGCCGTCGGCGATCGCCTGCTCGACGTACCGGGTGGACTGCCGGTCGGACAATGAGAAGTTCACGCCGGCCGCTTTACCCTCAGCCGCCTTGAGCATGGCTGCCGCATCGTCGGCTGATACGGCCAGCGGCTTCTCGCAGAACACCGCCTGCCCAGCCTCCAACGCCGGTACGACGAGCGCCGCGTGCGTGGCCGGCGGCGTGGCGAGATAGACGGCGTCGACGTCGGCGGCACTGATCACGTCGGCGATCGAGGTACTGAACTGAACGGCGGGGTGCTCGTCCTGGAGCGCGGCGACGGTGGCCGGGGCGAGGTCGACGGCGTGGGTGACGGTGAAGTCCGGGTGGTCGAGGGCTTCGGCGAGCAGATGGCGGCCCATCGCTCCGAGGCCGACGATGCCGAGGCGGATCGGTGTGGTCATGGCGACAGTCTGCCGTCCCGAGCGACAGGACATATTCGGCTGTCCAACGCGATGCCACGCCTGGCGATGCACTCCAGCGGGGGCTGAAACCGGACTATGTCCTGTCGCTCGGGACATGTCCCCGGCGGCGGCTACGTTGGTTGGCATGTTGACCACGTTGGCAATCGAGAACTACCGGTCGTTGCTGCGGCTGGTGGTGCCGCTGGGGCGGTTGAACGTGGTGAGCGGGGCGAACGGGACCGGGAAGTCGAGTCTGTACAGAGCTTTGCGGTTGCTCGCCGATGCCTCGCGCAACGGAGCGGTGGCAGCGCTGGCACGCGAGGGCGGGCTGCCTTCGACGTTATGGGCGGGGCCGGAGGGTATTTCGAAGGCTGTCCGGCGGGGCGAGCACCCGCTGCAGGGGACCGTGCGGAGCAAGGCGGTCAGTCTGCGGATGGGCTTCGCCTCGGAGGACTACGGGTATGCGATGGACTTCGGGTTGCCGCCGCCGCTGAAGGGCGAGTTCAACGAGCCGTCGGCGTTCAGCCTGGATCCGGAGATCAAGCGCGAGGCGCTGTGGGCAGGACCCTTCCTCAGACCTGCCGCGTTGCTGGTCGAGCGCGGGGGCGGCGGCGTCCGGATCCGGGGTGGCGACGGGCAGTGGCACGACGGTGGGCACGCGCTGCAGCCGTTCGACAGCATCCTGAGCGAGCTCGCCGATCCCGAGCGGGCACCGGAGCTGCTGACCCTGCGGGAGCGGATGCGGTCGTGGCGGTTCTACGACCATCTCCGGACCGACGCGGACGCGCCGGCCCGGCAGGTACAGATCGGCACCCGGACGACGATCCTCGGTCCGGAAGGCGCCGACGTGGCGGCGGCCCTGCAGACGATCCGCGAGATCGGGCCGCGGGGCGGACTCGATCTGGCGATCGAGCAGGCTTTCCCGGGCAGCAAGGTCGAGATCCGCAACAACGCCGGGCGGTTCGAGATCGCCTTCCACCAGCACGGTCTGTTGCGACCGCTGTCCGGCGCCGAACTCTCCGACGGCACGCTCAGATACCTGCTGTGGGTCGCTGCGTTGCTGACCCCGAGACCGCCCGCGCTGCTGGTTCTCAACGAGCCCGAGACGAGTCTCCATCCGGATCTACTGCCGGCGCTGGCGAACCTCGTCGTCACCGCCGCACGCAACACCCAGGTGATCGTCGTGACCCACTCCCGCCCCTTCCAGTCCGCGCTCCAGGCCGGCGCCGACGAGACCGACCTCGACCTTCGCACTATCGAACTGGTGAAGGAATTCGGCCAGACGACTATCGAGGGTCAGCGCCCTCTGGATGAGCCGGCGTGGAAGTGGCCGAGTCGGTAGCCGCCTCGTCCTTGACGCTTTCGAAGCGGACCAGGATCAGGGCGCCGATCGCGGTGATGGCGAAGCCGGCGATGGCTCCGGCGTACCAGCCGTCGCGGATCTTGTCGTCCAGGAGGAAGACGCCGACCGCGGCAGGGGTGATCGTCTGAAGGGCGATCATCGGGGTGGTTGCGAGGGTGACCGAGCCGCGTTGCAGGGCTAGCGAGTAGAGGATGAACGCGAGCGCGGCCGAGACGGGCAGCGTGTAGGTCGTCGGGCTGGAGAAGAGGGCGCCGATCGAGCTGTCGTCGAGCATGCGCGCCGAGATCGCCACGCCGGCGTACCCGAAGCCTGCGAGTACGCCGAGTACTGCCGTCGCGCTCGCGTGTTGCGAGCGGCTCGCTACGCCACCGAGCACCGCGATGGCGATCAGGCCGACGATGACGCCGATCGTCAGGCCGTGATGGACGGCCGCCTCGCCCGCGTCGCCGGATGAGACCGCGAGCAGTCCGAGTCCGCCGCAGACCGCGACGACGGCCGACCACTCGATCGCCGACAGCCGGTCGGCCATCAAGCGAGTCGCCAGCAAGGCGGTGACTACGAGACTGACTGCGATACCTGCCTGGGCGAGGTACAGAGGTAGTAGGCGTAGTGCGACGAAGTGCAGGCCGAAGCCGGCCAACTGGAGCACGAGGGCGCCGAGCCACGCCGGTTGCTTGAGCAGGGCGATGACGAAGCCGCCGAAGCGCCGCGGGTCGAGCTCCGAGCCGGTCGGCACCTTGCGGGAACCGACCGCCTGGAGGATCGACGCGATGCCGAAGACGACTGCGGCTCCGAGGGCCGCGCTCAGGCCGAGGATCAAGTCAGGCTGCCTTACGTCTGGGGGCCCAGAAGGTCAGGTACAGGCTGAGCACTCCGTAGTACACGAGATAGGCCAGCGAGATCGCGACCACGATCGCGCTCGGGTTCGGCATCTGGGTAAGCAGGACGGCGTACGAGCCGAGCCAGATCAGCGTGGTGACCAGGTTGGTGGTCCGGAACGCCTTGGTCCTCGAGGGGTAGACGTACTTGATCGGGATGAAGACCAGGATCGAGCAGGTCAGCAGGATGATGCCGGTCGCGGTCTGGCCGAGGTCGAGCACGACGACGTAGAAGGCGACCACGTTCCAGTAGCTCGGGAAGCCCAGGAAGAAGTGGTCGTCGGTCTTCGCGTCGGTCCGGCAGAACTGGTAGCTGGAGGCAAGCAGCGGCAGCGCGGCCAGCGCGGCGCCGATGAAGCCGTGCGGCAGGTAGCCGCCGGTCCACAGCAACACGATCGGCGCGAACGCGTACGTCAGGTAGTCGACGATGTTGTCCAGCATCGCGCCGTCGAACCACGGGATCGTCTCCTTCACCCGGAGCCGCCGCGCGATCATCCCGTCGGTGCCGTCGATCCAGAGCGCGGCCAGGCCGAGCCAGAGCGCGCGGACCGCGTCCCCGTCGATCGCCGCGATCACGATCAGCAACGCGAGCACCGTTCCGCTCGCGGTATAGGCATGCAGTGCAAGTCCGGCCAGACGCAACCGCGTCGACCCGACGAACGGTTCCCGCACCGCGTCGTGTGTGGTCAGGAGAACTCCCAGAACTCGGCCGGGCGCAATGCCCCGGACTTCAGAGAGTCAGGGTCTCATGAGGCGGGTGCCGAACCGGAGACCGCATACCGTTCGGGCGCCGGAACTGGCGGCGACCTTACGATCGCCGCCTGGTTCGATCAGCTACCGGGGACCGGCTCCAGCAGGAAGACCGGGATGATCCGGTCGGTCTTGGTCTGGTACTCGGCATAGTTCGGGAAGGCCTCGACCGAGCGCTTCCACCACAGCTTGTACTCCTCGCCGTCGATCTCACGGGCCACGTACTCGCCGGTGCGCTCGCCGTCCTGCAGCTGGATCTTGGGATCGGCCTGGAGGTTGTAGTACCAGACCGGGTTCTTCGGAGCGCCGCCGAGCGAGGCGACCGCGGCGTACACGCCGTCGTGCTCCACGCGCATCACCGGCACCTTGCGGAGCTTGCCGGACTTGGCGCCGCGCATGGTCATCAGCACCACGTGCATACCGTTGAACCCGCCGACGCTGGTGTCGCCGGCCGCCACCATCTTCTCGACCGCGGCGCGAACCCAGCCGGTCGTACTGGGGGCATATTCTTCTTCGTTGGATGACATGTCACCCACCCTGCCCTATCGGGCAGGTCAGCGCCTGTTCAGGCGTGGTGCGCCGCTTGGAAGCGGGCGACCCGCGCGGCGCGTTCGCGTTCCATCCGGCGGCGCGGGTCCAGGTGGTCCGGGAGGGTCGCGGGGCCGGCGATGTGGAGCAGGAGCCAGGTCAGGCGCCAGCGGATCTTGTACGGGAGGCTCAGGCCGTCGGTCTTCTTGCTCATCGATCTCTCCAATTGCTTGGTGTGGCAATAGTTTGTACACCAACTGATACTCTAGTCAACACAGATCGAAGGAGAGATATGCCCGGGACATCCGAAGAGGTCGACCTACTGGCCCTGGACCGCCAGGTCTGCTTCGCGCTAGCCGTCGCCTCCCGCAACGTGATCGCCCTCTACCGCCCGCTGCTCGACCCCATGGGCCTGACCCACCCGCAGTACCTGGTCATGCTCGCCCTGTGGGAGGAGTCCCCGCTCTCCGTCAAGCAACTGAGCAACCTGCTAGCCCTGGACCCCGGCACCCTCTCCCCCTTACTCAAACGCCTCGAGTCCAGCGGCTTCATCACCCGAGCCAGAGACCCCCGCGACGAACGCGCCCTGGCGGTAACCCTCACCGACTCCGGCCAGGCCCTCCGCGGCCAAGCCCTGGCAATCCCACCGGCAATCATCGATCGCCTGGGCATGACCCTCGAAGAACTGGAAGCCCTCCACAAATCCCTCACCAGAGTCATCGCGGCCGCCACCAACTGACGGTAGGAATCCATTCCTACCGTTGCTACGATGGAGTCCATGACGGCACGGAAGCTGTCGATCTCGGTGCCGCCCGAGGTCGAGGAGACGATCAAGGCGGCAGCGGCCGAGGAGGGCAAACCTGTCTCCGCATGGCTGGCTGAGGCCGCCGTCGAGAAGGCACAAGCCGCCGCCGCACATGCCGCGGGGTTGGCCGCGGCCCGCGAGCTGGTCGAGGAGTACGAAGCGGAGAACGGTCCCATCTCAGAGGAGCACCGGCGCAACGCCCGGGAGTTCATGATGGAAGCCGGTCTGCTTGACGACGACAACTGGCAGTCGGCCGGTTAGTGCGCTCAATCGTTTACGACGCAGGCGCCCTAGTGGCAGCCGAGCGCCGCTCGCCACGCATGATCGCCCTGCACCACGAGTTGGCCGCAGCGCACATCCGCCCGCTGGTTCCGGTGGTTGTTCTCGCCCAGGTGTGGCGAGGCGGACCGCAGCACCAGATCTCCCGGTTACTCAAGGGATGCGACATCGTCTCCGACGACCAGCGGATCGGTCGCGCTGCTGGTGTCGTCTGCAAGTCCTCCGGCACAGCTGACGTGGTCGACGCGATTGTCGTCGTGACTGCCGTTCAGCATCAGGCATCGGTTGTCACCAGTGATCCTGACGACCTGACACACCTGGCCTCATCGATCGGCGTCAAGCTCCAGCTCTTCACCGTCTAGCTGGGGGTGCATTCCTGGAGTTGGGCTGCGGTGGCGATTTTGGCTTCTATCCAGCGGCGGCGGAGGAAGTGGGCCTTCAGGAGGCGGTGGACGCCGTCCAGGACTACCAGGCGGCCTCGGTAGGCGACCAGGTGGATGGGGAAGTCGAGGTCTGCGTCCATTACGCGTTCGTAGTGGGGGCGGTAGTTCATGGGGGTGGCGGCTACCTGGTTGGGGGTGACCTTGAAGCGTTCCCCGTTGAGTTGCCAGAGGGGGAGGTCGAACATCCAGAGGAGGTCGGCCACCTCGACCGGCTCCACGCGCAGGTCCAGGGCCCAGAGTTTGCCCAGTTGCCAGTGGGTCTGGGGGAAGACTTCGCGCATCGACGGCGGAGTCATCGCCAGTAGTTCGTCGAACGAGACGTCCGGCGCGCTTCGGTCCGCGCCGCTGTCCACCCCATCTATCGTCACGACCGAGCACGGTACGCCATGCCGCGGTCAGCCCGGCAGGAGTGCGTCAGTAGGAGTGCTTGCCCCGGCGGCGGAGCAGCAGGACGGCCGCTGCCAGCAGTAGGCCGCCGGACGACAGGAAGATGCCGCCCAGTACGTCGAACGGCAACACCGGCGCCGCATTCCGGGCTAACGCAACCCCCTCAACCTGTACTCCGCCCGCCGTCGGCGGTGGCAGAGTCACCCCACTGGGCGGGACCGTAGGCGCCGCACCCATAGTCGACTGGCGCCGAGGCCCATCGCTCGGCCCACCCCGCCAAACCGGTGCAGCCTGCTCAGACGTCGTCACCGACGGGGTGGACGACGATGCCGAGCCAGTCGACGGCACGGGCGGCACTGGCCGGACGGGAAAGGTCGGACGCCCTGCCGAGCACCCCACCGCGAACGCCCTCGAAGGCTGACAGGTGGCCGGCGTACCGGGTGGCGTCGCCGGCGGACTGCTCGGTGGCTGGCTGGTGGGTGGAGTCGAAGGCGGTGTGACCGGTGGAGTCGACGGAGACGTGGTGGGCGGCGTGGCCGGCGGCGTACTGGGTGGCGTCTCCGGAGGCGACTCAGACGCCACCGGGGTCGACACTGTCGCGACCGGGACGGTCGGCGGCCGCTCACTCGACGCCACCGGAACAGTCCCCGGCAGTTCCTCAGCGGCAGCGGGTTGCGGCCCGAACGCGAGCGTGGCGAAGGCGATCAGCAGTAGCGGCAACATCCTGGCCGAGTTAGCGATCACGGCACTGCCCCGTTCGCAGACACTGGGAAGTGAAGGTGTCTTCCTCAGCAGTATGCGCGCGGTCAGGGGGCGTAGCGAAGCATTTCAGCGGGCGTAGCGAAGCATTGCTGCCTTGCGGCGCTGCATCTTCGTGGTGAACCCCGGGCGCGCGGTCGCGCAGTCCGGTGATTCGGACGGGTTCGTCTTGCGGTGGATGACCACGATCGCCGAGTCGTCGCCCGGTCCGCCGATCTCGTCGACCAGTTCGAGCGCCGCGCCCTTGAACCCGGTCGCGATCAGCCGCTCGGCGTGACCAGCCAGCCGGTCGGTCCCCCGCTCGATGTCGCGCCGGGGCGTCTCGACCATGCCGTCGCTGTAGAGGAACAGCGCGTCGCCCATCTTCAGCTGGCCGCGATTGACCACGAAGTCCGGCGTCTCGACCAGCCCGAGCAGCGGCCCGTCGGCGTCCCGCGTCTGCCACCGCCCCGACCACGCGTCGAACTGGATCGCCGGCGGATGCCCGGCGGTCCGCACCTCGAACTCGCCCGTCCCCAGATCGACCGCCACGTGCACCACGGTCGCGAAGTCGTCGTTCCAGTCCTGCCGCCGCAGGTAGTGGTTGGCCGCCGGCAGGAACTCCTCCACCGGTACCACCCCCAGCAACCCGCCGAAGGCCCCGGACAACAGCAGCGCCCGCGTACCGGCATCGATTCCCTTGCCTGACACATCGACAAGCGCGATCTCCAGTACCTTGTCCGACCGCGTCGTCGACACCACGAAGTCGCCGGAGAAGGACGCCCCACCCGCCGACCGGATCGCCTGCTCGGCCCGCCAGCCGGCCGGCAACTCCGGCAGTTCGCCCTGCGCCGTCAACGTGTCGCGCAGCTCCATCAGCATCGTCTCGCCGCGGGTGCCCTGTACGCCGAGCCGGCTGCGCACCTTCGCCCCGGCCAGGATGATCCACGCGATCAGCCCGAGCACCACCACGAACCCGGTCTTCGGCAACCCGGCCACCCGTTCGGACACCACGTAGGCGCCGGCGGCGACGGCGATCACCGTCAGCAGCACCAGCGGCCGGAAGCGCAGCAGCAATCCGCCGAGCAACAGAGGTATGACCAGGATGGAAGTGGGTATGAAGGACGGCATCGCCAGTGCGGCGGAACTGACCGTGACCGTCAGCGCCAGCAGACCGACGAAGGCCAGCTGGTGTGACTTCTGCGCGCGCCGAAGCAACGACTCGGCCCGGTTGCCGACCCGTCGCAGAACAGCGTTGCCGCCACCGCCGCTACTCATGGTGAAATGAAGATAACGGCACCATCCGGTCCGCGCATCACATTGTCACAAGTTGATTGCAGCCTTTTCACAATCGATACCGGTTGAGCACTCAGCCACGCCTGGTCAAGCCGGTCCGCTGGCACTTCGGGCACCAGAAAAGGTTGCGCCCGGCCAGGATCTCGGTCCGGATCACCGAGTCGCAGACATGACAGTGCTGGCCCTGGCGCCGATACACGTAGACCTCGCCGCCGTGATCGTCCTGGCGCGCGTCGCGGCCCATCGCCTCCGGAGTGTGGTCATCGGCAACGGTATCGATCCGGCCGGTCTCCACGCCGTACTTCATCAGCTCGACCAGGTCGGTCCACATCCCCTGCCATTCCTTCTTCTTGACCAGGCGGCCGGGCGTCTTCGGGTGCAGCTTCGCGCGGAACAGCACCTCGGCGCGATACACGTTGCCGACGCCGCTCAACACTTCCTGGTCCATCAGCAGCTGGCCGATCGGCAGCTTGCTGCGGTGGATCCGTTTCCAGGCCGGCTCCGGGTCGGCGTCGTCGCGCAGCGGGTCGGGGCCGAGCCGCTTGATCAGCGCCTCACGCTCGCCGTCGGTCAGTACTTCGCAGACGGTCGCGCCGCGCAGATCGGCGTACGCCGTTGCGTTCTGCAACCTGAGCCGGACCTGCCCCACGGGCTGCGGCGCGGCGTCCCCGGCCTCGATCGTGCCGAAGTCCATCTTGCCGATCAGCCCGAGGTGGATGTGCAGCCAGCCGGCACCCTCGAAGTCGGCCAGGAAGTGCTTGCCGTGCGCCTCGGTCCCGCGGAGCACGTGTCCGTCGAGCAGCGCGGCGCCCTCGACGAACCGGCCCTGAGGACTCGACGCGCGGACCACCCGGCCGCCGAAGCCGGCCCAGACGTCGTTCGCGAGCCGGTGCAGGGTGTGACCTTCGGGCATGATTCCTCTTATGGGTCTGACATCAGGTAAAGGCCGCGGCGGCGCGCCGACCCCGGCAGTGGTCGGGACCGGCCGTTCCATGCGGGCCCGGGACGTCTCCAGGCCTCGTACTCCGGACCGGCCGGCCCGCAAGCAAAAGGAAGATCAGGAAGAGGAGGGCAACGGCGGTAGCTCGCCGGTCTCCTCGTAGTCGGACAGCATCTCGATCCGCCGGGTGTGCCGCTCCTCGCCGGAGTACGCCGTGGCGAGGAACTTCTCCACGAACGAGGTCGCCTCCTCCTCGGTGTGCATCCGCGCACCGACGCTGACGACGTTCGCGTTGTTGTGCAGCCGGCCGAGCTCGGCGGTCTCGACGCTCCAGGCCAGCGCGGCCCGGACGCCCTTCACCTTGTTCGCGGCGATCTGCTCGCCGTTGCCCGAGCCGCCGATCACGATGCCGAGGCTGCCCTCGTCACCGACGGTCCCCTCCGCAGCGCGCAGGCAGAACGGCGGATAGTCGTCCACCGCGTCGAACACGGCCGGGCCGTGGTCGACGACGTCGTGCCCGGCACCCTTGAGGTGCTGGACCAGGTGGTTCTTCAGGTCGAAGCCGGCGTGATCAGAGCCGATGTGCACTCGCATGACCAGAAGTCTTACATAGCGGTCGGGGACGGGGATCCTCCGAGTGATTGCGGTGTCGAGGTGCGTGCCTGGGCGCCGCAAGCGCCGGAGGATCCCCGTCCCCGACCGCTTACTACTGACAGTCCGGTACGCCGGGCAGCTTCGGCGACCCGCTACCGACGTACACGTTGGTCACGTACCCGTCGTACTTCGGCAAGTACGCCCACCACTCGCTACTGCGGGGCGGAGTGTCGATCAGCTGGCCCTTCTTCTGACAACTGACCAGTACCTCGACCCCGGACGGCAGCGTCCCGAGCACCCCGGCAGAGGTGTTCGGCGCCGACCGAACCCGTACTCCACTCCCAGTGGTCGTCACCCAGCTCCCTGGCGTCTTCACCGCGCCCGGTACGTTCAACGCCCGGATCAGCCGGGTCACGTCGGAGTAGGCCTTCCCGTACCCCGTGCCGTCGGGGTGCAGCGTGTAGACCGCGACGATGGTCCGGTCGCTCGGCCCCACCGTCCCGGTGGTGTGCAGTGCCTCGTTGGCAAGGTCCACGACCGACTCCTTGGGCTTGCTCTTGTCCCGCCCGAAGCCACTGGAGTTGGGGAAGCCCGACCAGCCCTGCTTGATGGCGAAGGACGAGTCGAAGACCGACGCGATCCCGAAGTACTGGTCGAAGCCGTCGGTGCCGTAGCGGGTGGCCTGGTGCAGGTTGCCCATCACGAAGTCCCGCACCGGCGCAGGAGCCTGGTCGAGGAGGTAGCGGTAGATCCGGACGGTGTCGGCGGCAGTGAAGGCCGCGTACCCCCAGAAGCCCGGGTGGGTGGGCGGCGGCCCGGCCGTGTGGGTCAGGCCGAGCCGCGGCATCATCCGGTCGATGATCGCCGAGCCACCGAGATGGTCCCAGTAGTAGCTGGCCGCGTCGTCGTCACTGCTGCGCAGCATCACCTCGAGCCGGGCCTGGTCGGCCGCCGGGATCTCGTACGCCGGACCGCGGTCCCACAGGAAGTCGAGCACCAGCAGCAGCTTTACCACCGACGCCGAGCGGAACCGCAGATCCGGGTTGACCAGGTCGGTGAACTGCCCGGCCTGCCGGTCGAAGACCGCGACACCGGCCGTCACACCCACCGGCACGACGACCGACTCGTCACTACGCAGAAGCTTCACAAGCAACCTACTCACCATTGAACGATTAACTTGGTGAGTAACCTTCGCCGAGACTGTTGGAACGTTCAACCCCTTCTCAGCAAGTTCGAAGGAATCAATCGAAGCTGGGACTCCGGTCCCGGGTCCGCTTCAGCTCGAAGAATCCGTCGGTCGCGGCGACCAGCCGGACCCCGTCCCAGAGCTTGCCGGCCGCCTCGCCCTTGGGTGCCGGCGTGACCACCGGGCCGAAGAACGCGCTGCCCTCGACGGAGATGACCGGCGTGCCGACCTCCATCCCGACCAGTTCGATCCCGGCCAGGTGGGACTTGCGGACCGCGTCGTCGTACCGGTCGTTGTCAGCGGCCTCCGCCAGCGAGGCGGGCAACCCGGCTTCGGCCAGCGACTCCTCGAGCACGCCTTCGCCGTTGATGCCGCGGCCCTGGACGTGGATTCGATTGCCGAGTGCGGTGTAGAGCGGCAGCAGCGCCTCGTTGCCGTGCGCCTGCTCGGCGGCGATCAGCACCCGGACCAGACCGAGCTTGCGCAGCCAGTTCGCGTCGTGTTCGTCGCGCTCCTCGTTCAGGATCGCGAGGCTCATCACATGCCAGGCGGTCTTCACGTCCCGGACCTGCTCGACCTCGAGCATCCAGCGAGACGTCATCCAGGCCCAGGGGCAGGCCGGGTCGAACCAGAAATCAGCGGTGGGGGTCATGCGATCGATCGTACAAACTGAAACCACTTCATACTCCGGCGCGCGTGGCGTCTCGCCCACCGGACGACGAACGCTAGAACAGCGGACCAGACCGGTCACCCCGCGATACCGGCCGGTCACCCTCGGGCAACGCCGGATCAAGCTCTGACAACGGTTTCCCACAGCTTGCGCAAGTCGCGGGGAATCCCTCGGCGCCGCACGCATCCAGGTGCATAGGATGCCGACATGCCTGGAACCAACCTGACGCGCAATGAAGCGCGCACCCGCGCCGGCCTGGTCAGTGACGTGAGCTACGCGATCGAGCTCGACCTGACCACCGCCGCCAGTGGCGCCGCGACGTTCGCGTCGACGACCACGCTCACCTTCGCCGCCGAAGCCGGCGCGAGCACCTTCGCCGATCTGATCGCCGCGACGGTGCGGGAGGTGACGCTGAACGGACGCGCGCTCGACCCGGACAGCGTGTACGACGGCGCGCGGCTGCAGCTCGACGGTCTGGCCGAGCGCAACGAGCTCGTCGTGGTCGCGGACTGCATCTACTCGCGTACCGGTGAAGGGCTGCACCGCTCGGTCGACCCGGCCGACAAGGAGACCTACCTCTACACCCAGTTCGAGGTGCCGGACGCCCGCCGGGTGTTCACCACCTTCGAGCAGCCGGACCTGAAGGCGCCGTTCACCTTCACCGTCTCCGCGCCGGCCCGCTGGGTCGTCATCTCGAACGCGCCGACCCCCGAGCCGACGCCGTACAAGGGCGAGAACGGCGAGGACCTGGCGACCTGGAGCTTCGCGCCGACCGAGCCGATCTCGACCTACATCACCGCCGTCGTGGCCGGTCCGTACCACGTCGTCACCGACGCCTACGAGGGCCCGAACGGCACGTACCCGATGTCGCTGCTGTGCCGCCCGTCGCTGGCCGACTCGCTCGACGTCGAGGACCTGTTCGAGGTGACCAAGCAGGGCTTCGAGCTGTTCGAGCGCGCCTTCGGCGTTCCGTACCCGTTCCACAAGTACGACCAGGCGTTCGTGCCGGAGTACAACATGGGCGCGATGGAGAACGCCGGTTGCGTGACGATCCGCGACGAGTACATCTACCGCAGCCGCACCACGCACGCCGAGCTGGAGAGCCGCGCGAACACGGTGCTGCACGAGCTCGCGCACATGTGGTTCGGCGACCTGGTCACGATGACCTGGTGGGACGACCTGTGGCTGAACGAGTCGTTCGCCGAGTGGGCCAGCCACTGGGCCCAGGCGACCGCGACGACGAAGTACGCCGGCGCCTGGACGACCTTCTGCAACGCCCGGAAGAACTGGGCCTACCGGCAGGACCAGCTGCCCTCGACGCACCCGATCGCCGCGGACATGATCGACCTGCACGCGGTCGAGGTGAACTTCGACGGCATCACCTACGCCAAGGGCGCCTCCACGCTGCGCCAGCTGGTCGCGTTCGTCGGTGAGGAGACCTTCATCATCGCGCTGAAGGAGTACTTCGCCGACCACGCGTTCGGCAACACCGAGCTGGCCGACCTGCTCAAGCCGCTGGAGAAGGCGTCCGGCCGCGACCTGGACGACTGGACCGAGCGCTGGCTGCGGACCGCCGGGGTGAACACCCTGCGCGCCGACTTCACCGTGGACGCCGACGGCAAGTTCCAGACCTTCGCGATCGAGCAGACCGCGGCCGCCGGCCACCCGACCCTGCGGCCGCACCGGCTCGCGGTCGGCCTGTACCGGCTGACCGACGCAGGCCTGGTCCGGACCGAGCGGTTCGAGGTCGACATCGACGGCCCGCGGACCGAGCTGGCCGAGCTGGTCGGCGCGACGCAGCCGGACCTGGTGCTGCTCAACGACGACGACCTGACCTACGCCAAGATCCGGCTGGACGAGCGGTCCCGGCAGACCCTGGTCGAGTCGATCGACAAGCTCGACCAGTCGCTGGCCCGCGCCCTCGCTTGGGGTGCCGCCTGGGACATGACCCGCGACGCGGAGATGCCCGCCAGCCAGTACGTCGGGATCGTGCTCAAGGGCGTTCGCGCCGAGACGGACCTCACCGGCGTACGGTCACTGCTCTCGCAGGCCACCTCGGCGATCAACAGCTACGCGGCACCGGAGCACCGCGCGCAGCTGCGGGCGCAGTACGAGGAGACCCTGGCTGACCTGCTGGCCGGGGCAGAGCCGGGGAGCGACCACCAGCTCGCGTTCGCCCGTGCCTACATCGGCGGAGTGTTCTCCGACGCCGGTGCGGACCGCTTGGCCGCCTGGGTCGCCGGTACGGACCTGCCGGACGGCCTGGTCATCGACACGGACCTGCGCTGGACCCTGATCGTCGCGCTGGCCAGGCTCGGCCGGGTCGACGCGGACGCCATCGACGAAGAGCTGACCCACGACACCACGATCACTGGCCAGGAGCGGGCGGCCCAGGCACGTGCCGCCCGGCCGACCGCCGAGGCCAAGGCCGACGCATGGCAGATCGCGGTCGAGTCGGAGGACACCCCGAACGAGACGCAGTTCCGGACCATCCTGGGCTTCCAGCAGCCGGGCCAGGAGGAGTTGCTCCGGCCGTACGTCGGCAAGTACCTGAGCGCGGCCAAGGACGTCTACACCCGGCTCGGCTCCTCCATGGGCGAGAACGTGCTGGTCTACCTGTCGCCGCGAGGTCTGGCCGAGCAGGCCACGCTGGACGCCCTGAGCGGCTGGCTGGACACCGAGGCCGAGTCGGTCGACGCGCCGACCCTCCGGTACGTCGGAGAGGCCCGTGCCGACCTGGAGCGTGCGCTGGAGGCCCAGCGTCGCGACGCGGTCGGCTGATGCCTGACCAGGGTGCGCAAGGCGACCCCTCGTTAGCCGGCGCCTCGGCCGTGGCCCTCACCGGCCTGGCCGAGGCCTACCGGCCGCGTCCGGTCACCCCGCTGATGCCCTGGCGGTTCACCGGACGGCTGGTCAAGCCGTACGTGATCACCGCCCGCGGCCGCTCCTGGGACGACCAGATGGTCGCGGTGGCGCGAGTGGCCGCCGCCAAGCAGCTGGAGTTCGACGACGCGATGGGCGCCGTCGGACTCGGCGTGGTGATCCTCCATCTGAGTGATGACGCCACGTACCTGGTCGTGCAGAGCTGGGCGAGGGAGTTCCAGTCCCGGCTGAGCATCTTCCGCGGCCTGGACGTCGACGATCTCCGCCCGGCGCCGATCGGCGTCGCGCCCTGCGTCTGGGAGCAGGAGGTCCTCAGCCACGAGCGGGCCGCGTACGTGAACCACATCCTGAACGCCGAGGTGGACGTCGAGACCTGGCTCGACGACTGCCTGGACACCCGGCCCGCCCCGAAACAGGGCGGCATCCCGTCCGGGACCTGAATTCCGGACAGTGCCTGCCCGTGCGCTTTCGGTGATATTCAAACAATTGCTTGTCGGCGCATCGTCGCGGCTCGGTCGCGGGCCGCGATATCCTTGTCCAGAAGGAGATTCTCACCACGTGAAGGGGCCTCACTTTTCCGGTTTCCCGGTCTAAGCTGACCCACAATATTCACTCAAGGGATTCTGGGGAGGACCTTTGTCGTGACACACGTGGATGACCGGAAAGGACCGACCCGGGCGAAACGCCCGACCGGCCGGGCCAATGCGCGTGCGCTCAACCACGGCGGCGACAGCCGGGTGGCCGCCCGCGCCGGACGTGCGGTACCGACGAAGGACGTAGCCGGCTCCCAGCTGGAGAGCGAAGCCGATCGCGCCGAGCGGCTGGCCGCCGGCAAGCGCTCCGCGGGCCGCGGCGCGGGCCATTCCGGCCGGAAGAAATCGAAGCGATCCACTGCCGCGGTCGGAGCCGCGATCATTGCGATTGCCGCAGTGGTCGCGACTTCTGCTTTTATCCTGACGAATGGCGGCTCCGCGCCGCAGAGCGGAAGTAATCCGCCGGTGCCGGGACCGGCCACCTCCGCGCCACCGAAGACGAAGAGCGACGCGGCGCCTGCCGCGGTCAGCACGGTGAAAGCCGACCGCAAGCCTCCGGCGGCCAAGCCGACGGCACCCAAGCCGACCGTGGCCAAGACAACCACCACGAGGGCGTCCGCGACGCCGAACACCGGCCCGGCCACCCCGGTCTTCCGGCGCGGCCAGTGGATCGCAGTGCTCGACTCCTACCCGACGGACGCCGGTATGGACGCCGAGCAGATCGCCAAGGAACTGGCCGGCAAGCTGATCGCCGCCGGCATCCCGGGCCGGGCGATGTTCCTCAACGGGCAGTACCCGGGCATCGCGAACAGCAGCCTCGAGCCGGAGACCGGCCAGTGGGTCGTGTACCTCTCCGCGCTGTCCAACGCGCAGGCAGCACTCAACCTGTGCCAGGCGCCGAAGACGCAGGCGATCCACTCGAACATCGCCTGCCCCACGTACGAACCGGCCGCCAAGCCCGGCTAGCCGAACCAGCAGCCCGGCTGATCGATCAGCCGGGCTCGCGGGCTCTGTCTACTGCTTGTGGGGCTCGTTCGCGTGCAGCAGCGGCGGCTGGTGCGCGTGCGTGCCCAGTTGCTGTACGCCGGTGACGAGGCCGCCGGTCAGGTCGCCGGTGGCGAAGGACGTCTGCATGGTCAGCGCTGCCAGACCGGCCGCGTGATCCGAGAGCTGCCGCCGCGCGTTCGCGCCGGTGACGACCTCGAGCCGGCGCCCGGCCGGGTCGACGTACACCAGGACGCTGTTGTCCGGGTCGTCCAGCTCGTTCAGCAGCTCCAGGGCGAACGGGCGCGTCTCGGAGTCCGCTCCCCCGACGTACACGGAGAAGTGCAGGCCCGACGCGTCCTCGGCGTGCCGGACGGCGCGCTCGATGTCGTAGAGCTGGTCCGGGGTGAATGCGTCACCAGCTGGCACTTGCGCCTCCGGTCGTCCGGGCGACGCCGGTGCCGGCGGTCGCGGTAGTGGTGCCGGCGGGGAGCTCGGGCAGGTTGGCCGGGTCCGGCCGGGTGGCCGTCGGGCCGCCGATCCAGACCGGCGGAGCCCACCAGGACAGGCCCGGGCGATAGCGCGGACCCTGTGCGATCGAGGAGGCGAAGACGAGCAAGGCCAGCACCGCCACGACCAGCACCGGAATACCGACGAACACCAGCACGGTGTGGCCGGAGAGCAGAGTGATCACGGTGAGAAGACTAGTCCCACTGACAGCCGTACCCGCCCCGGGGCCTCGACCGGGGCGGGCACGAAACTAATCAGCAGCCACAGGTGTAGTACGTGATGTCCCAGTGGCTGCCCTCGTCGCAGTAGATGTTGCCGGAGGCGGCCTTCCACTGCGGGTAGCCGTCACCGCGGTTGGCGATCCGGGTGAAGGTGTTCTTGATGTAGTTGCCGACACACGTGTACTTCGAGATGTCGACCTTGTAGCCGTTGCGGTGGCTGTAGGTCCCGCTGGCGTGGCCGGTCTCGGTACCACCGGTGATGTTCACCGCGCAGCCGCTGGCCGTGTGCAGCGTCCGGACGCCGTACACGGTGCTGTCGTTGATGTTGGTGAACGACGTACAGGTGGAGTTGTTCCAGTCGGAGCAGTTGCCACTGGACGACCAGGTGATGCCGGCGGCGCTGAAGATCGCCGCGGCCTGGGCGTGGGTCAGCTTGGTGAGTGCCGAGGCGTTCTCGATCACCAGCAGGCCGGGCAGCAGCCCGACCATCAGGGCGACCAAGGGCACGGTCACGCGACGGAGAAAGGATTTCATGGGGACTCTCCTTGAAACTCGGGGCGGAAGGTTTCAAGGAGTGCCATTCCCAGGAAAGTTATTAACCAAACGTGAACACTCACCGGCCAGACGGCTGCGTGGAACCGAACCGAGGGCAGTCGGCTCGGCTCCACGCCGGGGGGCGCCGAATGTGGTCAGAACCCGAAATCGGTCCCGGTCTTCGAAATGGAGCTGGCGAATTGGACGTCCGAGCACTGATAGAACGCGTTGCCGGTGTCCGCGATGGTCCAGACGGCGAGAATCATGTGCCGCCCGGACCGGCTCGGCAGCCGGCCGTTGTGGGTGATGTCGGCGGCGGGCCGGGCACCACCCATCGGCACCGTCAGGAACGGGGTCAGGTCGAGCGCCGAACGGCTCAGCGCGGCACCCTGGTTCCAGCCCTGCTTGGTGACGTAGTACTTGAAGTCCGTCGTCGCGTGCTGCGCGGTCAGGTGCCACTTGAACGCATAGTTCGCGCCCGAGGTGAGCTGGGTGGCCGGCCAGGCGCCACCGCGCTGGTCGTTCAGCTCGTCGAACTGCTGCAGGCCTGCCGAGCAGAGTTTCCCGTCGGCGGGACCCGCGCCGGGGAAGCCCTTCGGACCCTCGGTGCTCTGCGGCTCCCACTGGATCGCGCCGCAGTTCTTGACCGTCGTGTTCGCGCACAGCTTGGCGCGACTGATCGGCGAGTTGGTGTACCCGTGCCCGTAGGCCACGGGTACGGACAGGGTTGTCGAGGCCGTCAGAGCCAAGGCTCCGGCGGCTACTGCGGCCAGGCTGAGTTTGCGTGTTCGCGGCATGCGGACACTCCTTCGGATTCCCGGTTGTGGGGGCGGTCGGGGAATGAAGGAAGGCGCCTTCGTTGACAATAGATAACAACCGTTCAAATCTATTGTCAACAGCTCGTAGGCGGCTGTTTACTTTCCGCTCATACTGCCTAGGAGTGCAGTACTCCGATGAGCCGGCGCAGCCGTTGGTTGTTGGGCAGGTCCTCGATCAGGACGGGCATGCCGTCGGGGCCGCCGAGCGGGACCCGCCAGTTCGGGTACTCGTCCGTGGTGCCGGGCTGATTCTGGGTACGCCGTTCGCCGACCGCGTCGGTCAGGGCGACTCCGACCAGCTTCGCCGGGGTGTGCGCGACGTACCGGTGCAGCGCCTCGACGATGCGCTCGACGTCGCCGTCCGCGTTGCCCAGCAGGTGCCGTTCGCGCAACGCGTTCAGCCAGGAGTCGCGCTCGGCCTCGTCGACGGCGAGCTCTTCGGCGTACGGGCGGGTCAGCAGGCCGAGGCGGTCGCGCAGCTCGACGTGGTCGCCGGCCAGGTAGCCGGCCGTCGGCGGCAGGTCGTGGGTCGTCACCGTGGCCAGGCAGAGTTCACGCCAGCGCTCGGGCGGGAGCGGGTTGCCGTTCGCGTCGCGCTCGAACCACAGCACCGACGTACCGAGGACTCCGCGTTCGGTGAGGTAGTCGCGCACCCACGGCTCGACCGTGCCCAGGTCCTCCCCCACGACGACGACGCCGGCGCGGGACGCCTCGAGGACGAGGATGCCGATCAGCGCCTCGTGGTCGTAGCGCACGTAGGTGCCCTCGGTCGGCCGCTCCGGCGAGGTGACCCACCAGAGCCGGAACAGACCGAGGATGTGGTCGATCCGCAGCCCGCCGCCGTGCCGGATCACTGCGCGGACGAGGTCCCGCCAGGGCGCGTAGCCGGTGGCAGCGAGGGCGTCCGGCCGCCACGGAGGTTGCGACCAGTCCTGTCCCTGCTGGTTGAACGCGTCCGGCGGGGCGCCTACATGGATGCCCGCGGCTAGTACGCGCTTGAGCGCCCACGCGTCGGCGCCATCAGGGTGTACGCCGACTGCGAGGTCATGCAGGATGCCGAGCGACATGCCGGCCGACTTGGCTCGCGCCTGGGTCCGGGCCAGCTGATCGTCGAGCTGCCACTGCAGCCAGCAGTGGAACTCGACCGCGTCCGGGTTGTCGTTGCGGAAGGCAATGACTGCGGGTGCGTTCGGGTCCTGCAGCTCCTCGGGCCACTTGCTCCACTCGGGACCGTGTACGTCCGAGATGGCGGCCCAGGTGGCGAAGTCGATCAGGCCTTGGCCTTCACGGTCGCAGTACGCGCCGTACTCCGCGATGCGGCCGATGGACGGGCGGACGCCGAACAGGAGCTGCAGCGCCTCGCGCTTGGCGGCCCAGACGGTGTCGCGGTCCAGCGCGTCCGGGTCCTCGCTCAATGCTCGGGCCTGGAGGGCCAGTGTGCGGACACGGTCGCGCTCGGCGGGTGCTAGGTCGCCGTACTCGTCGATGTCCTCGATGCGGAGGTACAGCGGGTTCGCGAACCGGCGGGAGGCCGGCAGGTACGGCGAGGGCTCCATCCGACCAGCTGTCTCGGCTGCGTGCAGCGGATTGACCAGTACGAAGCCGGCGCCGAGGTCATTGGCGGACCACGCAGCCAGGTCGGCCAGGTCGTGGAGATCGCCGATACCCCAGGACCTGCGGGAGCGTACGGAGTACAGCTGGAGTACCCAGCCCCAGGTCCGCTGCAGCCGCTGCGGCTCGAGTCGTTGCGGGGTGACGATCAGGGAGCCGACCGAGATCTCCGGGTTGGTCCCGATGCGCGCGCACAGCCGGTGGTAGCCGAGTGGCAGGTCCCCCGGCAGCTGGTACGTCGCTTCGCCGATCTGCACGCCGTCGACCCACTCGGGCTCTACCCAGTGCTCCTGCTGCGGGATGTCCCGGCGCTGGCCACCGTCCTCCAGATCGACCCACACCTCGGCAGTGGAGCCGTGCGGCAGGTGTACTGCGAACCAGGGCGTCCAGCCCTCCCGCATCACCAGCGTGGCGGGCAGCACACGGCGCCAGCGCGCCAACTGGTGCTCTGCCAGCGCATCGGTGGCTTGCTCGGGGGTAGACGCGTCGACACCGAGTGCGGCCAGCACTGTGGAGACAACCTCGGACGACACCAGAACGTGTTCGCCCTGCCAGTTCCAGTACTCGGTCGCCACTCCGTGCGCGACGGCAAGCTCGACAAGGGCTGGAGTGGGAGCAGTCACGCGTGCGAGTCTGCCGCATCACGGGCCATGGGACCCAACGGCGCGCGCCGGGAGGGTCTTGTACGTCACCGCGCGCAGGCGGATCGGCACTACGCGTTCTCGTGCGTCACGACAGTGCATCGAGCACTGCCGCAGGACGGGCTGGTGCCCTTACTCTTCGGCTAAGCCTGACCGGGGTGGTGGGGCGGGGAAGGTATTCATGCCGCGCAGGGGGGACTTGCGCCGTGCGTTGGAGAGGGCACCCGATGGATGAGTTGCTGCCGCGGACCCGGATCAGCCGCCGTACA
Organism: Kribbella koreensis; assembly: GCF_039525325.1. Taxonomy (NCBI): domain Bacteria; kingdom Bacillati; phylum Actinomycetota; class Actinomycetes; order Propionibacteriales; family Kribbellaceae; genus Kribbella; species Kribbella koreensis. The sequence continues at coordinate 122,900 of NZ_BAAAHK010000008.1, read as the reverse complement.
ACGCTGGGACTGCTCGGCGCCGTCGCAACCGGCTCGCTGGTCACTGGTTGTCGCGAGACGACGACCGGCGGCAGTATCGGCATCACCGGCGACTACAGCCTCACCGACTGGGTCGCGGACCGGGGCGACCGCTACCTGGTCGCGCACCGGGGCGTCGGTGACGTGTTCCCCGAGCACAGCATGGAGTCGTACGACGCTGCGGTCGGCTGGGGCGTACAGGCGATGGAGGTCAGTGTCGGCATCACCGCGGACAGTGTGCTGGTCTGCATGCACGACACGACCCTCGACCGGACCACCAACCTCACCGGCAACCTGCGGGCGGTCAAGTACTCCCAGTTGGAGAAGGGCTGGCTGCAGATCCCGCGGCTGGGCCCGCAATGGGCGGAGAAGAAGCTCAAGGTGCCGCTATTCGAGGACGTCCTGCGCAAGTACGGCGGCCGGGTGATCCTTGCGATCGAGGCGAAGGACGAGCGGGCCTACGCGCCGATGATGGCGATGGTGGCGAAGTACCGGCTGGAATCGGCTGTGCTGATCAAGACCTACTTCAAGAGCAAGCTGATCGCCGACGTGAAGTCGCTCGGGCTGGGCGTGTTCGCGTACTTCACCACGCCGGACGAGATGACCCCGGAGACGATCCAGTCGGTCGCCGCGCAGTTGTCGCCACGGACGGACGCGATCGTCGTACCGAACTCCGGTCCCGGCGGCTACCTCGACGTGTCGCTGGTCGAGGCGGCCGTGGCGACCGGTATCCCGATCTGGCCGTATCCGCTGCACCGTCGGGCGGACGTCGCGCACTACACCGCGCTCGGCATGCAGGGCGCGGTCACGTCGAACCTCGGCTACATCCTCGGCAAGACCGAGCAGGTGACGACCGATCAGTGGGCGGCCGGAGCGGTCGTGTCGGGCGAGCTCACGCGGGATCCCTATGACGACCGGTTCGCCGTCAGCTGGGGGCGCGGCGGCAGCATCGGGCTCGCGGCGAAGGGCACGCAGCACTTCCTGACGCTGGGCAATCTCGGCCCGATCACCTCACCGGTCTACTCGGTCGAGTTCCAGGCGTCGTTCGCCGCCTTGCCGGTCGACCCGCTCGCGAGCCTCTCGCTGGCCTTCGGCCACGAGGACGACTCGTACTACGAGAACCGGATCGGGACCGTCAGCGGCTATCACGCGATCCTGCAGGCCAATGGGGAACTGGGCCTGTGGGCGCATCGGAGCGGGCAGCGGCCGGGGGTCAAGCTGGCCGTCCGGAAGTCCGCGCCGGTGTTCGCGGGCGAGTGGATGCGGTTCCGCCTCGACGTCACGCCGACCACGCTCACCTGGAGCCGCCTCGACCACCCGACGAAGGTGACGGTCGAGGACAAGACCTACCGGGGCGGCTACTTGCACCTAGGCCGCGCCTCGACCGACGGCAGCCTCGCACTGCGCGGTCTGAAGGTCACCCGCACGCCCTGACCGCGTCCGCTGCACACCCCCACGCCAGGGTGATGCCACTGCCGCCATGCCCGTAGTTGTGCACCACCGGTACTGCGTGGCCTTCGTCCCGCTCGAGCCTCACCTCGGGTCGGCCGGGCCGTAGCCCGACGAGCGCCTCGATGACCTCCGCCTCGGCCAGCGCCGGGACCAGGTCGGTGCAGCGGTCCACGATCGACTCGGTGAGCTCGTCGTTGACCCTGGTGTCCCAGGCGCCCGCATCGAGGCTGCCGCCGAGGATGCAGTCGTTCGTCCTCGGGTGGACGTAGGCGCGGCCGGCCGGGTGGTGCTCGTCGCGGACGGACAGGGTCAGGCCTGGGTTGGTGACTCTTACGATCTGACCGCGGATCGGGTAGGTGCTGGTGTCGCCGACCAGTACTCCGGCGGCTAGTCCCGCGCAGTTGACGATGACGTCTGGCTGGAGATCTTCCAGATCGTCGAGACGGTCTATCCGGCGGGTCTCCTGCTGGCCGCCTCCGTCGAGGTACTGGCGGTAGAGCCAGGGCAGGTACGTGGGCATCTCGACGAGCGGTACGGCGAAGCGCAGGCCGTGGCTGTAGCCGGGTGGGAGCTCGTCGGGTCGGGCTGGGCGGATGTCGCCTACAGCCTCGGCCCAGGGTTGGGGTTGCGGCTCGTCGCGGTAGAGGACGAGTGACTCGCGCATGACTACGCCTGGGACTCCACGGGCGGCTTCGGCGGCTAGTACGTCGTACGTGGTGGTGCCCCAGCTGGCGACCTTGTCTGCGGGGGCTGCTGCGGTTGGGAACCAGACAGCTGCTGCCAGGTGGGAGGTGGTCGCTTCGGTGGGATGAGCGCTGACCACGATCACCTCGTCGCCGCGCTGCCTGAGGAGGGTTGCGGTGGACAGACCGGAGATGCCGGCGCCGAGTACTACGACTCTCACTCGAGCAGTCTTCGTTGGCGGCGGGTGAGGAGCAAGACGGCCAGCAGGAGCGCAGTACTGGCGACTACCAGGCCGATGGCGACACCGGCGACGTTGTTGGTCAGCTGGTAGAGGGAGATCGGCCAGATGACCAGGAGGATCGAGCAGCCGACTACGGCGTACGCCGATGCGTGGCGGCGGCCGTAGGCGACCAGGAGTGCGGCCGGGCCCGCAGTACCGACGGCGAGGGCCATCACCTCGCCTCGCTCTTGGACCAGCCAGCAGATGGAGGAACTGAACATCGCTGCGCCGGCGAGTGACCATGCGGTCACCTGGTCGCGGACTAGACCGATCATCGCCATCACGAAGGCGACGAGGATGAAACCGGTACCAGCGATGCCGGCGGAGTTGGTGGTCGTCGAAGTGTCCGGAGTGAGGACGTCCGCGGTGATCACCAACACACCGACGGCCAGGATCCCGAAAGTTGCCACCAGCAACGAAGACCCGGCCAGCCACCACACCCCGAGCACCGCCAGCGCAAGCGCCACGGCGACTCCGACGACCCGGCCGGTCTCCCCCTCGATCGCGACATAGGTAGCGAAGCCCGCCACACAACACCCCAGCGACGCCAACGCCGAACTCAACTGCTCCCGGCGCCGCAACAGGGCCAGCACCCCCGCCGTGCCCAGCAAGATGATCGCCGCACTGGCCCCAGTACTGATCCGGGCAGCCCGCCCCATCTCGCCCCAGTTGGCCAGCGTAAGAAGCGCCACCGCCCCCAGCAGCAACGCACCCCCGATATACCCCAAGACCTCAGTGAGCGCAGACGAATGCACAGCCGTAGGAGGCGGTCGCCGCTCCCAGCCCCGGGCACTACCGGACTGACCTGCTGCACCGCTGCGCCCATCCCCGGAACCTGCTGAGCTGCCCCGCCCGTCCGCGGAGCGAGCGACACCGGAGGCGGCGCGAGGCGGGTCGCCGGGGCGGCCGCCCTCCAACCCCTCGCCCGAGCGAGCGGCACTGGAGGCGGCGCGAGGCGCGGCGGCGTCTGCTTCGGCGGCTGCGCGGAGGGCCTCGGCCTGGTGGGGGCGCAGGACGCCCGCAGACACCAGCCTGGTCAGCTCGTCCTGCAGCCGGCTCGGCATATCCGTTCGTTCCTCCTCGCGAAATCTCCGGTCGGGGATTGCAGAGATCCTGGCGGCGATCACTACAGTAGGGCGGCGAGATGCCTATTCTGCTCAGTTACCCCGTGTCCCTGCTCAGTCACCCCCTGTTTTCCGTACCGGACACCTTCCCGACGTTCTTCCGGCGAGGCAACGACGGCAAGCTGGAGGTGACCGACCAGATCATCACCGTCCCGGCCCGGATCGTCGGCCTGGTCCTCGCGTTCTTCATCGTCCGCTGGCTGCTGCACAAGGCGATCCGCCGCTTCGCCCGGCGTACCGGCAACGGCGCGGTGGCCGGCGTGCTGGCCCGCTCCAAGCGCGGCCAGGAGTTCGTCGAACAGACCCTGATGAGCGAACGCCGCACCCAGCGCGCCGAGACCATCGCGTCGCTCCTGTGCAGCTCGGTGACGATCATCCTGACCGCCGTCCTGGTCGTCATGGTCCTGGCCGAACTCGGCTTCAACATCCTCCCGGTCGTCGCCTCCGCCAGCATCATCGGCGTAGCCCTCGGCTTCGGCGCCCAGACCCTGGTCAAGGACTTCCTGGCCGGCATCTTCATGATCTTCGAGGACCAGTACGGCGTAGGCGACCTGGTCGACATGGAGAAAGCCACCGGCGTAGTAGAGGCGGTAGGCCTCCGGGTCACCCGCCTCCGCGGCGAAGACGGCACCACCTGGTACGTCCGCAACGGCGAGGTCCTCCGCGTAGGCAACCTGACCACCCGAGACCCAGACGCCCCCGCCACCTCCACCACCGGCGTAGGCAGCGCCGCCGAAGCCGCCGACGGCCTAGCACCCCTAGAAGCCCCCGCCGACGAGCCCCCGCCCCGCTCCACCCCCGCCCACCACACCAGCGGCGGCCACGAACCCACCGCCTAGCCGCCCCACCCCCTTCGACCTCAGCTGGCGCCTGCCGCCCGACCGCCCTGCCCACCCCAGCTCCACTGACTCAGCGCTAGCAGGTTTTCATAGCACTGGCGTGACGCAGGCCGCCGGCAACACAAAAACCCGCCACTCAGGGCCGCGCCCCAAAATTCACCGGCACAGATCTTGACCGGGTTGGTACTCGGGGTCATGATCGGACGAGCCATTGATTAGGAAACCTTCCTAACCAAAACCTGTTCGCCCCCAGGTTGGAGCTTGTCATGCTGAGTCCGTCCCGGCTGCGCGCTCTGGGAGTGCTGCTTGTCAGCGCTCTGTTCGCCGCGCTTCTCACCGCCACCCCAGCGACACCGGCCAACGCCGAGTTGCAGCATCCCAGACAGGAGTTTCTCCGCCAGGCGACCGGCGGGCTCTTCCTGCACTGGGGGATGCGCACCTCCCCCGGCTACACCAGCTGCAACGCGTGGGAGAGCGCGGTCACGTCGGGCAACTGGGATCCGGCGTACTGGGTCCGCGAGGCGCAGAAGCTCCACGCCCAGTACCTCGTACTCGCCACCTTCCACAGCCGCCTCGGCTACGCACGACCCTGGCCGTCAGCCATCCCCGGCAGTTGCCACTCCAAGCGCGACATCCTCAAGGAGACCATCGACGCGGCGACCGCCAAGGGCCTGAAGGTCATCCTCTACATGACCGACGACCCGCAATGGCACGCGGAAGGCCTGCCGGCAGGGAAAAGCTGGCTCGACTCGGCTGCCTACTCGCAGTACAAGGGCAAGTCCGTCGACCTGACCACCCGCGACGGATTCGGCGAGTTCAGCTACGACAACTTCGTCGAGGTGATGCAGCGGTACCCGGCGCTCGGCGGCTTCTGGATCGACAACGACAACGCCTACTGGGAGACCCACGGGCTGTACGAGAAGATCCGCCAGGACCGGCCCAGCTTCACCCTCAGCAACAACAACGAGGACACGCCGATCATGGACATGATCAGCAACGAGCAGAAGACCGGCATGTCCCCCGCCTACGACTACCCGCAGGCGATCTACACCGCGGCACCGCGCCTGATCGAGGCCGACTTCAAGCTCCCGAGCACCGGTTCCTGGTGGTACGGCGGTGGCGACCCCGCCGTCGACACCGGGCTCAACATCGGCCGGCTGATCAGCAACACCGGCTCGTCGGTGAAGTCGCTGATGGCCGAGACGGCGATGGTCAACGGCCGCTTCCCGGCCAAGCAGGAGCAATTCAACAACCTTCTTGACAAATATCTCGACCCGATCTGGCCGTCCGTCACCGGTACGACGGGAGGCGGCTACGACCGCGGCGGCCTGCAACCCGGCTACTGGAACGACGGCGCCCACGGCGTCACCACCGTGAGCTCCACCAACCCGGACCTGCACTACGTCCACGTCCTCACCAAGCCCTCGGGCAGCACCCTCAAGATCCGCGACAACGGCTACCGCGTCACCAGAGTCACCAACCTCCGCACCGGCGCCACCATCGCCAGCAGCCAGGCCAACGGCACCCTCACCCTGACCGGCCTCACCACCTGGGACCCGTACGACACGGTCTTCCGCGTCGAGACCGACGGCCGCGAGGGGATCATCCCGCCCACCACGTATACGACGACCGCCTCGGCCGGCAGCAATCCCGGCAACGCCACGGACGGTAGCTACCTGACGTACTGGGACAGCAACAAGACCACCCCCGTCTCCCTGCGCTTCGACCTCAAAGCACCGAAGCGGATCCAGTACCTCGGTATCAACCAGCGCGAGGACTCGGTCAGCTACGCCCGCTCGGCAACCGAGCAATCCGCCCGCATCCGGGACTACAAGGTCTACGTCAGCAGCGACGGCACCAACTGGGGCAACCCGATCAAGACCGGCACCCTGCCGAGCCACAGAGCGGTAGCGTTCATCGACCTCCCCGCTCAGACCGCGCGGCACGTACGGCTCGAGGTGCTCAACACCTACGCGGCGTCCAGCGACACCACCCGCTACAAGCGCCTCCGCATCGACGAGGCCTGGGTCGCTACGTCGTACGCGGGCGCAGGCACCCCCTCGACCCGGTATGAGGCCGAGAACGCCACCTGCCAAGGCACCGTCGACAGCGACCACGCCGGGTACTCCGGTACCGGCTTCTGCAACACCGACAACGCCATCGGCGCCAGCCTCCAGTGGACGGTCAACGCGACCACTGCCGGCCCAGCGAACCTCTCCATCGGCTATGCCAACGGCACCACGGCCGCCCGCCCCATGACCGTCACCGTCAACGGCGTAGCGGCAGGTACCCAGCAATTCGCCCCCACCGGCGCCTGGACCACCTGGCAGACCGCCCCGGTCGCCGCCACCCTCCAGTCCGGCCCCAACACCATCACCCTCACGGCGACCACAGCCACCGGCGGCCCCAACCTCGACTACCTCGACCGCTGACGCCGCACCCCGGCGACAGCCTCGACCGCCACCGCCCTAGCCCGGGCGACCATCCTGACCGCGAGCGCCCCCGACCGGCGTGCTCGCCGCACCAGCTAGTCCGTCACATCTCTCCGCCCGCCCCAGGAGGCAGTTGTGCGAACTCGATGGATCTTCATGGTCCTTGCAGTGCTGACCTTGTTCATCCTGCCAACCTCACCAGCCCACGCCGCCACCTTCGACGTCCGTGACTACGGCGCCAAAGGCGACGGCACCACCAACGACACAGCGGCCATCAACAAGGCGATCAACGCCGCCAGCGCGGCCGGCGGCGGCACCGTCCGGTTCACCGCCGGCAACTACCGCTCGGCGAACACGATCCATCTGAAGAGCAACCTCACCATCCAGCTCGACGCCGGCTCGACCATCCTCGGCGCCGGCAACGACACCTACGACGCCGCCGAGCCGAACCCGAACGACGAGTACCAGGACTACGGCCACAGTCACTTCCACAACGCGATGATGTACGGCGACCGGCTGACCAACGTCACCTTCACCGGCACCGGCACGATCGACGGCGACGACCACCTGATCACCGGCAACCCCAAGGCCGGCCAGGCCGACAAGATCATCTCGCTGACCCGCTGCAACGGCCTGAAGATCGACGGCATCAGGCTCCGCCAGGGCGGCCACTTCGCGATCCTCAGCAACGGCTGCGACAACATCACCTCCAACAACCTGAGGATCGAGACCGCCGGCGACCGCGACGGCTGGAACGTGATCAACGCCAAGAACGTCACCGTCACCAACGCGAACATCGCGGCCAACGACGACGCCCTGGTCTTCAAGAGCGACTGGGCCCTCGGACAGACGATCGACAACGGCCACGTCCGGGTGAGCGACTCCAAGCTGTCCGCCGGCTGCTGCAACGCGCTGATGTTCGGCTCGGAGACCTGCGGCGACTTCACCGACTACGTCTTCGAGCGGATCACCATCACCGGCGCCGGCAAGTCCGGGCTCGGCCTGGTCTCGATGGACGGCAGCAAGATCTCCGACGTGCACTACCGCGACATCACGATGTCCGGCACCCGCGGCCACATCATGCAGAAGATCGGCACCCGCCGGCGCTGCGGCGACAGCCCGGGGATCGGTGGCATCAGCGACGTCACCTACCAGAACGTCACCGGTACCTACAACGGCTCAGCCGGTACCGCCTACAGCTCGACGCTCTGGGGCGAAGCGGCCGCCGCCAACCGGATCCGCAACGTCAGCTTCGACAACGTCAAGCTCACCGTCCCCGGCGGCAACGGCACGATGAGCACGGGCGTACCGAGCAACGATCCGACCAACTACAACCCGAACAGCATCGGCACCCGGCCCGCCTACGGCTGGTACCTCCGCCGGGTCGACGGCGTGAAGTTCACCAACAGCTCGGTCGAGTTCGCGTCCAACGACGGCCGGCCGGCCGTGATCGCGAACGAGAGCAACAACGTCCGGCTGGACGGCTTCACCGCCGAGCGCGGCACCAACAGCCCACATGACATCGGGTTCCAGACCGTCACCGGGTACTGCGCAACAGGCCAGAACACCACCGGCGGCGCACTGCGAGTCAACGCCACGGGATCCAGCGGCAACTGCACACCTCCCAGCAGCACCCGGCTAGAGGCCGAGAACGCCGTGTGCCAAGGCACTGTCGACAGCGACCACGCCGGGTACTCCGGTACCGGCTTCTGCAACACCACCAACGCAGTCGGCGCCAGCGTCGAGTGGACGGTCAATGCGCCCACCGCAGGCAGCTACACGCTGGGCATCCGCCATGCCAACGGCACCACGGTCAACCGGCCGATGAGTGTGACTGTCAACGGCGCAGTCGTCGCAGCCGCTCAGGCGTTCCCTGGTACCGGCGCCTGGACCACCTGGCAGACAGTGCCGGTCACTGCCGCCCTGCAGGCCGGCACGAACACCGTGCGGCTCAGTGCGACCACAGCACTCGGTGGACCGAACATCGACTACTTGGAGACGACGGCCCGGCCAGCGATGGCGGTTGCGCTCGAGAACGGCCTGGCGCGGACGCCACCGATGGGGTTCAACAACTGGAACTCGACCAAGTGCCGGGCGGAGTTCAACGAAGCGATGATCAAGGGCATCGCGGACCTGTTCGTCAGCAAGGGCCTGAAGGCGGCCGGATACCAGTACGTCAACATCGACGACTGCTGGGCACTCCCCCAGCGCAACGCCCAGGGCAACCTCGTACCCGACCCCGCCCGCTTCCCCAACGGCATCAAGTCGCTGGCCGACTACGTGCACGGCAAAGGGCTCAAGTTCGGCCTCTACACGAGCGCCGGCACCAAGACCTGCGACAAGGCCGGGTTCCCTGGTGGGCTAGGGCATGAGAAGCAGGACGCCAACCTGTTCGCCTCCTGGGGCGTCGACTACCTCAAGTACGACAACTGCAACAACCAGAACGTCGACGCCCAGCAGCGCTACAAGGCCATGCGGGACGCCCTACGCGACACCGGTCGCCCGATCACCTACTCGATCTGCGAGTGGGGCCGGACCGGCCCGCCGCGCGTGTGGGAATGGGGCGGCGACGTCGGCAACCTCTGGCGTACCACGGGCGACATCAGCGACAACTGGTCGAGCATGATCAGCAAGGCCCAGGCCAACCGAGTCCTGGCGCAGTACGCGGGTCCTGGGCACTGGAACGACCCGGACATGCTCGAGGTCGGCAACGGCGGGATGACCGCTGCGGAGTACAAGACGCACCTCAGTCTCTGGGCGATGATGTCTGCCCCGCTGCTGATCGGTACTGACCTCCGCAAGGCCTCTGACGAGACGTACAGCATCCTCACCAACCAGGACGTCATCGCTGTCGACCAGGACCGGCTCGGCCGCCAGGCGACGGTAGTCAGCTCCAGCGGCGGCCAGGTCGTCTACGGCAAGACCCTGGCCAACGGCGACCGCGCAGTAGCCCTCTCCAACGAGACCACGGCTGCAGCCACGATCAGTACTACGGCCGCTGCGCTAGGGCTCGGCGGATCCTCGTCGTATGAGCTGAAGGACCTGTGGAGCAAGACAACCCGTAGTACCAGCAGCAGTATCAGCGCATCCGTCCCAGCGCACGGCACTGTCATCTACCGCGTCTCCCGGGTCGGTACTACGACCCGCTACGAAGCCGAGCTGGCCAGCTCCACCCCCGGAAGCACAGTGGACAAGGACCACTCCGGGTACTCCGGTACTGGCTTCGTCAACACGCCCAACGCCGTCGGCAGCTATGTCGAGTGGACGGTCGCGCAGCCGCAGGCCGGCGCCGCCACTCTCGTGTTCGACCACGCCAACGGCACCACCACCGACCGCCCGATGGACATCTCCGTCAACGGCGTCGTGGTCAAGAAGAACGTCAGTTTCCCGAACACCGGGGCCTGGACGCTGTGGCGCGACAACGTGACGACGGTGAATCTCGCCGCCGGCCAGAACGTGATCCGCGCGACCGCCACCAGCACCGGCGGCACGCCCAACCTCGACTACCTGGAGGTCGCTCGATGAAGGCTCGCTGGCTGGCAGTGCTCTCCGCGCTGCTACTGATACCGACACCCGCGTCCGCTGCTCCAGCGGCAACCGACTACCAAGCAGAGAACGCGACGATCTCCAAGGGCGTGGTGGAGTCCAACCACGCCGGCTACACGGGGACCGGGTTCGTCAACTACGACAACGTCACCGGTAGCTACGTGCAGTTCGCCGTATCCGCGGCTTCGGCGGGGCCTGCGGGCCTCACCTTCCGGTTCGCCAATGGGACGACCACCGACCGGCCGATGACGATCACGGTGAACGGAACGACCGTCGCGACCGCGCGATCGTTCCCGGGGACGGGTGCTTGGACGACCTGGCAGGACGCGGTCGTCAACACCACTTTGGTTGCTGGAAGCAACACGATCCGGGCCACCGCGACCACCGCGAACGGCGGTCCGAACCTGGATCGGCTGCAGGTCGGTGCGCCGTCGGACACCGAGCACCCGACAGCGCCGGGGCAACCGGTCTGCAGCGACATCACCTTCAACGCGCTGACCCTGAGCTTCCCGGCGTCGACGGACAACGTGGGGGTCGTCGCGTACGACATCTACAACCAGGGGCAGAAGATCGCGGAGGCCCCGAATCCGCCGGGGTCGCCGTATCGGTTGACCGGGTTGCGGCCGAACGCACAGTACGAGTTGTCGGTGTTCGGGCGGGATGCGGCCGGCAATGTGTCGGCGACCAGCCCGGAGGCGATCTGCACGACGACGGCTGATCCGGGTGACCCGACGCCGCCATCCGCTCCGGGGCAGCCCACGGTTACCGGGGTCAACCAGACTGGGGCCACCGTGTCGTGGGGCGCGTCTACGGATGATCGGGGCGTTACGCAGTACGACGTCAGGAATGCCAGCAACGCAGTACTCGACTCCGTGACCGGTACGCCGCCCGCGACGTCGAAGACGCTGAGCACGCTCGCTTGCAATACGGCGTACACGATCCATGTCGTGGCGAAGGATGCCGCGGGCAACACCTCTGCGAAGAGTCCGACGGCGACCTTCACCACTGGGGCTTGCGAGGGCGGCAACAACCCGGCGACGCCGACGCAGGTCTCGACCGGCTGGTCGATCCCGTGGGACATCGCCTGGGCGCCGGACGGCAGCTTCGCGCTGGTCACCGAGCGGGACTCGTTCAAGGTCTTCAAGATCAACAGGAACGGCTCGGGCAAGACCCAGGTCGGGACCGTACCGAACGCCGTCACCACCGACGGCGAAGGCGGCCTGATGGGGGTCGCGTTCTCGCCGACCTGGAACGGCGGCTCAGACCAGCAGGTGTTCTTCATGCACACCGCGTCCGAGGGCAACCGCGTCGCGAAGATGAACTTCAACGGGACGGCGCTGTCCGGCTACGGCACGATCCTGAGCGGGATGCGGAAGAGCCGCTACCACAACGGCGGCCGGATCCGGTTCGGTCCGGACGGCTTCCTGTACGTCGCGATCGGCGACTCGCAGCAAGGCAACCTGGCGCAGGACAAGAACGCGCTCAACGGCAAGATCCTGCGCATCACCAAGACGGGCGCGGCGGCTCCGGGCAACCCGTTCGGTACTGCGGTCTACAGCTACGGTCACCGCAATCCGCAGGGGCTGGCCTGGGACTCGGCCGGACGGCTCTGGTCGTCCGAACTCGGCGACTCGACGTCGGACGAGCTCAACCTGATCCAGCCGGGCAAGAACTACGGCTGGCCAACCTGCGAAGGCAGTTGCAGCACGGCCGGTATGACGAACCCGAAGAAGACGTGGTCGGTGTCGTCGGCCTCGCCGAGCGGGCTCGCTTATGCCAACGGAGCGCTGTTCATGGCGGCGTTGCGGGGTCAGCGGATGTGGCGGATACCGCTCAACGGCGAGAACGTCGGGACGGTCACGTCGCACTGGAGCGGGACGTACGGACGGCTGCGCGCGGTCGCGAAGGTGCCGGGCGAGAACGCGATCTGGTTCACCACCACGAACGCCGACAACAACGGCGGCCAGCCGGACGGCTCCGACAAGGTCCTGCGCTCCAACCTCACCACCGGGAAAACAATCTCAACGGCGAAAGCTGTTGCAGCAGACCCAGCGGCGATGCCGGCGGCTCCCTATCTCTATCTCGGTTGGGGCAATCCGCAGAAGCCCACCGACGTGATGAAGGCGGCCGGCAACAAGTGGTTCACGCTCGCCTTCATCCTGTCCGACGGCGGCTGCAACCCGAAGTGGGATGGCAGCCGCGCCCTCACCGGCGGCAGCGACCAGGCCGCGATCAACAGCATCCGCGCGGCCGGCGGCGACGTCATCCCGTCCTTCGGCGGCTGGTCCGGCAAGAAACTCGGCCAGGCGTGCACGAGCGCCTCGGCGCTGGCCGGCGCCTACCAGAAGGTGATCAACGCCTATGCGCTGAAGGCGATCGACATCGACATCGAGAACACCGAGTTCCAGAACAACACCGTGCAGAAGCGGGTGATCGACGCGCTGAAGATCATCAAGACGAACAACCCCGGTCTCAAGACCTACATCACGATGGGCACCGACCAGGGCGGCCCGGACTCGTGGGGCAGCGGGCTGATCAGCAAGGGCGCCGCGGCCGGGTTGGCGAACGACGGCTGGGTCCTGATGCCGTTCGACTTCGGTGGCGGCAGCACCAACATGGCGACGCTGTCGGTGAAGGCGTCCGAGGGGCTGAAGGCGAAGCTGAAGAGCGCCTACGGCTACAGCGACGACCAGGCGTACCGGCGGATGGGCATCTCGTCGATGAACGGCAAGACTGACGACTCCAGTGAGACGGTTCGGCTGGCTGATTTCAAGACGTTGCTCGCGTACGCGCAGCAGCATCACCTGGCCCGCTTCACGTTCTGGTCGGTCAACCGGGATCGGGCCTGCTCGGGTGGTGGCGCCGGGGACGAGTGCAGTGGGGTTTCGCAGAAGGCGTACGACTTCACGAAGGTCATCGCTCAGTACAGGTTGCCGACGGGTTTTAGCGCGCCGGCCGCTCGGAGTACCGACTGGTCGGTGGCAATGGTGGACTCGACGATGGCCCGGTACACGCCCAGTTCGCTCGGCGGCTGGTCGTACACGAACGGGCTCTATCTGTACGGGCAGTACCTGGTCTATCAGCGGACGCACAACCCGAAGTACCTGGCGTACATCAAGTCCTGGGTCGACCGGTTCGTCGACAGCAGCGGGAACATCGACAACAGCTTCGGCAACCTGGACAGCATGCTGTCGGGGCGGCTGCTGGTGATCCTGCATCACGAGACCGGGCAGGACCGGTACAAGATCGCCGCGACGAAGATCCGCAACCGGTTGAAGACCTATCCCCGCACGGCCGACGGCGGCTTCTGGCACGCGACCAGCCGGCAGCACCAGCTGTGGGGCGACGGGGTCTTCATGGTGAACCCGTTCCTGGCGGAGTACGGGCGGGAGTTCGGCGATTCGGCGTACACGAACAAGGAGACGGTCGACCAGCTCCTGACGTATGCGAGTCACCTGCAGCGGTCCACGGGGTTGCTGCGGCACGCGTACGACGAATCGCACACCCAGTCCTGGGCCGACCCCAGCACCGGCCAGTCCCCCGAGGTCTGGTGCCGGGCTGAGGGCTGGTACGGGATGGCCGCGATCGACGTACTGGAGGTGATCCCCGCCAGCCAACCCCGCCGGGCCGAACTACTCCAAGTGCTGCAGAAGCTCATCGCGGCCTACAAGACCTACCAGGACCCCGCCACCGGCCGCTGGTTCCAGGTGGTCGACAAAGGCGGCCGCTCCGACAACTGGACCGAGACCTCCTGCTCCAGCATGTACACCTTCGTCATCTCCCGAGCCGTCCAGCGCGGCTACGTGGACGCCTCCTACAGCACGGTCGCCCAACGCGGGTATCAAGGCGTCCTCGCCAAACTCTCTCTAGGAAGTGACGGCCGTACCAACCTCAAGGACATCTCCATCGGCACCAACGTAGGCGACTACGCGTACTACATCGCCCGGGACCGAGCCACCAACGACCGCCACGGCCTGGGCGCCTTCCTGATCATGAACGAACAACTCCGCTAACCCCGACCGGAAGGCGCCGAGACCCCGGGGGCGGGATCGCGGCGCCTTCCTCGTTCACTCCACGACCTCGACCGAACCGCTCGCCAGAAACACCCACTGGTACCCAGCGCAGGACTCGATGTCTGCAGGGCCGGCGTCCACGGTGCCTCCGCCGATGGCGATCTCCTCCCCCACCCAGCAGACCGTCTCCCCCCGCTCGTCGAGGAGAGCGACCTCACCCGAGCGGATCTCCACGCTCCATCGCCACGGCCAGGCGACCTCCACCAAGGTCCCGCCACGCCGGAGCATCAAGCAGTTCGTCGACTCGTCGATCTCCAGAGTCCCGGTCAGCAGCGCCTGCATCGCCTCGACGGCGATCAAGCGCTGCACCGACAGGCCCGGCAACTCCACCGGCGCGGTTGCCTCATCGACGCGATCGGCCGCGGGCCGGGCTCGCGGACGCCGTCCCCAGTCGTGCGGGGTCGGTGTGAAGGCGACGATCCGGATCCGCTCGTCCTCGAGCCCGCGAAGCCGATCGAGCAGGTACTGCGAATTGTCCAGGTCGAGCCGGACCATGACCTCGATCTGGTTCGCGTCGGTGTTCCAGCCACCGCTGATGCCGCGGAGTTCCGGGTCGTGGAAGAGCTTGTCGGCCAACCGCGACAGTTTGGTCCGCGAGTACCGCACCGACCTGAACTCCACGGTCAGGTCGCCGGCTGCCGCGAGCACGGACTCCATCAGCCGCCGTACCGAACGCGACGGCTCGTCGACCGACCCGACCAGACGAACCACCACGGAGCGCGTGGCGGCATCCACCGAGATCCCGCCATCCAGGGTCGGCCTACGTCGTACCAGCGCAGAGATCTGGACGGCCCGCTCGTCGAAGTCCCAGGTCTCGGTGACGTCCTCAGGAGACATCGCCCCCACCTCCGACCGCAGCTTAGGTCGAGATCCGGGCGGCGACCATGCGCCGACCCAGGCGGCGTGAACAGCTCCGGCGCCGGTCTCCGTGGAGGGAGAGCGGCGCCGGGAGGTGTTGAAGAAGGTCAGGCGGTGAAGGTGACGTCCAGAGTGATGGTGGTGCCGGAGAGGGCCTGGGAGACCGGGCAGTTCTTCTTGGCTTCTTCGGCGAACTGGGCGAACTCGTCGGCGGTCAGGCCGGGGACCTTGCCGTTGACGGAGAGCTTGATGCCGGTGATGCCCTCACCGGGGACGAAGGTGACGTCGGCGGTGGTGTCGATCGACTCCGGCGCGTTGCCGGCGCCGGCCAGGGCGTGGGACAGCGCCATCGAGAAGCAGGTCGAGTGGGCGGCGGCGATCAGCTCTTCGGGGCTGGTGATGCCTTCGGCCTTGTCGTTGGACCGGGCGGCCCAGGTCACGTCGAAGGAGCCGAGCTTCGACGACTCGAGGTTGACCTTGCCGGCCCCCTCCAGCAGCGAACCTTCCCAGTGGGCCTTGGCGGTGCGAATAGCAGCCATGCTCTTTGTCACTCCTAAGAAGTCAGTTCCCGGCCACGTCGATCGCGCCCGGATAGTGCGGTTCGTCGGTGTTCACCATGCTGTGCGCGGCCATCACCATGTACTTCCAGATCTCGTCGTCGCGCTCCGGCTCGAGCTTGATCTCGTCGAGCGCTGCCCGCATGTGCCGCAGCCAGCTGTCCCGGGCGCTCGGGGTGACGGCGAACGGGTTGTGCCGCATCCGCAGCCGGGGATGCCCGCGCTGCTCGGAGTACGTCCGCGGCCCGCCCCAGTACTGCTCGAGGAACATCCGGAAGCGCACCTCAGCCGGGCCGAGATCCTCCTCCGGGTACAGCGCGCGCAGCTCCGGATCGGCGGCGACGCCGCGGTAGAAGGCGGCCACCAAGCGGTGGAACGTGTCGGCCCCGCCCACGGCGTCGTAGAAACTCATCGGCTCGCTCATCGTCATCAGTGTCTCAAGCCACCGAAACGTGCCGCACGAGGGCGTCCCGTTCGGCGTCCGTGAGCTCCCGCTTGGCGTGCGTCTCGCCGTCCACGGCGACCAGAACCGACGTCGCCCGCGCGTAGAGGTCCTCCGTCTCACCCGCCCGGTCGACGATCCGGGAGCCCAGCGTGTACGACGTACGCCCGACCGCCTCGACCCAGACGTCCACGTCGTAGGGCGGATGCCGCAGCAGGATCGGCCGCAGGTAATCGACGGTCTGACTCACCAGTACGACCGGATAGTGCGCGAAGTAGTCGCCCTCGACACCCACCAGCTGGGCCAGGAACAGGATCCGGGCCTCCTGGAAGTAGTCGAAGTACCGGACGTTGTTCACGTGGTCGTAGGAGTCGATGTCGGACCAGCGGACCAGTACGGGATGACTGAACGTCACGAGCCCACCAGCTTCTCCAGCGCCGCCCGCTCCACCGGGGTGATCCGGCGCAGCCGATTGGCGGCGAAATCGAACGGGACGAGCCGGGTCCGCGCCTCGACATAGGTGATCCGGCCCTCGGGAGCAGCGTCCAGGATCTCGTAGTCGACCACGAACGACGCCGCCTTGATCTCGCTGATCCACAGCTCGATCCGGACCGGTTCGGGCCGGAAGACCAGCGGCCGCCGGTACTCCACCTCGTGCCGGGCCACCAGCAGCCCGGTCTCCAGGTCGTCGGCGCCCAGCTCCTTGGCGGTCCGGAACAGGAAGTCGACACGCGCGTCCTGCAGGTAGTCGACGTACCGGCCGTTGTTGACGTGGCCCAGCGCGTCCATGTCCCCCCAGCGGAGCGGACAGTGGTAAACGTGCCGGTTGTGATGATCCACACGGCGATCATCGCATCCTGACCGCACCGGCAATCACCGAACGTGGGTAATGTCATCCCCGGATGCGAACCGATCAGTAGGGAGCAGGCGGTATGAGCGAGCAGCGCGTGGCGATCGTGACCGGGTCGGCCCGGGGAATCGGCGCCGCCGTGGCGCAGCGGCTCGCCGCCGACGGCAACGCCGTCGCAGTACTCGACCTGGACGAGGCGGCCTGTGCCGCGACCGTCGAGGCGATCACCGAGGCCGGCGGCAAGGCCGTCGCGATCGGCTGTGACGTGAGCAAGGCCGACCAGGTGACCGCGGCCGTCGGGCGGGTGCTCGCCGAGCTCGGCCCGCCGACGATCCTGGTGAACAACGCCGGCGTCCTGCGCGACAACCTGCTCTTCAAGATGTCCGAGGACGACTGGGACACCGTCATGTCGGTGCACCTGCGCGGCAGCTTCCTGATGTCGAAGGCCTGCCAGGCTCACATGGTCGAGGCCGGCTACGGCCGGATGGTCTTCCTCTCCTCCACCTCCGCGCTGGGTAACCGCGGCCAGGCGAACTACGCCTCCGCCAAGGCCGGTCTGCAAGGCCTGGCCAAGACGCTCGCGATCGAGCTGGGCAAGTTCGGCATCACCGCGAACGCGATCGCGCCGGGCTTCATCGAGACCGACATGACGGCGGCCACCGCGGCCCGGGTCGGCGTCGACTTCGAGGAGTTCAAGAAGGCCACCGCGGCCACCATCCCGGTGAACCGGACGGGCAAGCCGGAGGACATCGCCGCCGCCGCGTCGTTCTTCTGCAGCGAGGAGGCCGGCTTCGTCTCCGGTCAGGTCCTGTACGTCGCCGGCGGACCCCGCAACTAGGAGTCGGACAGAATGCAGACCTTCACCGGCGTCGACGAGGTCGTCCACGCCGTCGGTACCCAGCTGGGCGAGACCGCGTGGCTGGAGATCACCCAGGAGCAGGTGAACCAGTTCGCCGAGGCGACCGGTGACCACCAGTGGATCCACGTCGACGTCGACCGCGCGGCGAAGGGCCCGTACGGCGGCACGATCGCGCACGGCTACCTGACGCTGAGCCTGATCGCCCGGTTCGGCGAGGAGCTGTTCTCGGTCGAGGGCGTCACGGCCAAGCTGAACTACGGCGTCAACAAGGTCCGCTTCCCCAGCCCGGTCCCGGTCGGCAGCCGGGTCCGCGCGAGCGCCTCGATCGCGGGCGCGCAGAAGACACCGGCCGGCGTACAGGTCTCGCTGCAGTGGGTCATCGAGCTCGAGGACTCCACCAAGCCGGCCTGCGTCGCCGAGACCGTAGTACTGCTCGTTCCCTAGAGCGGGCAGACCAGGACTGAGTGGGTTGCCGCCCGGCGGTAGCCCAACCAGTTGTTGACGGCAAGCATCGGCTCGTTGCCGTCGTAGTTGGCGGTGTACGCACCGACTACCCCAGCGTCGGCAGCCCTGTGCAGCGCCGCGCACTTCACCAGCTTCGCCAGCCCGCGCCCTTGGTGCCCGGGCATCGTCGCCGTCATCTGCGACCAGATCTTGTGATAGCTCCCGGTACCGAGCGTGAACCCGATGACCTCGTCGTCCTGCAGCGCCGCGACGCTCAGGTCGAGCATCATGCCCCGGGACTGCCACACGTCGGCCAGCCAGTCCTCGTACGGCCGGCTCTCGATCTTCGCATCGCCCGGTTTGATGCGCTGGGCAACTTCATCGGCCGCATAGACCAGCCGCGGATCCACCTCGGCCAACCGCGCCAGCCGAACCCCAGCCGGTACTACGGGAAGCGCCGGCGCCTCTCGCGGATCGATCCCCGCGTAATGCACCTGCCGCGTCTGCTGATACCCCCACTGCGACGCCCACTCCCGCGACGCCGGGTCGGCGAACACGCGAACGTTCACCGCCCCCGCCGCCTTCAGATGCGCATGCGTCCACTCCACCAGCCCGGTCCCCGCACCACGGCTGCGGTACTCCGGATGCACCAGCACCCGCAACTGACTACTGAGCGGGTTGGACCCCGGAATCACCGCACAACTCCCCCAGCCGATCAGCTGGTCGCCCTCGAACGCGGCAAAGGCGGCCCGAGCCCGCGACCCACTGCCCTCCTCGAGCCCGGCCCGCATCGACTCGGCAGTGGTCACCGACCACGGCTCGACGATCTCGTAGAGCGCCGCGGCGCCCGCGGCATCATCCGGTACAGCTGGCCTGATATCCATCGGAACTCCTTCAGGGGCGAAGAGTCAACGGGAACATACCCGCGGTCAGAACCGAACTGGTCTGGACTGCTGCAATAGTTATCGAACTCCAAGCGTCCTGAGCAGGCTTGTCTGGGTCTCGATCCGGCGATAGCCGAGCCAGTCGTTGATGGCGAGCATCGGCGAATTCGTGTCGTCGTTCGAGGTGAACGCGCCGGTGATGCCGGCCTCGGCGCAGCGCCGGAGAGCGACGGACTTCACCAGCTTCGCGAGTCCTCGGCCCCGGTACCCCGGAACGGTCCCCGTCATGTCCGACCAGGCCCGGTCGCCGTCGGCCGCGACCGCCGTGAAGCAAACCACCTCATCGCCGGCGAGCGCGGCGACGCTCAACGTCTTGTCCGAAGCCGGCGACTCCCAGATCTCCTTGACCCAGTCGTCGTAGTCCACCGAATCCATCGGCGAATCGCTCGGCTCGTCCAGGGTGGCGATCGTGTCGGCGAGGAAGATCTGCCGTGGCTCCAAAGTGTCCAGCGTCGCGATCCGGATCCCGTCGGGCACGGCAGGCTGCTCCGGAAGTACCCGTGGATCGACGCCCGAGTAATGCATCTCGCGCGACGGCTCATACCCAAGCGCGACTGCAAAAGACAGCCCAGCCGGCGTTGCGAAGGTACGGATCCGCAACGCGCCGACCTCACCCAGATGACCATGCAACCGCTCGGCCAGCGCGCCACCGATGCCACGACGGCGATGCGACGGATGGACCTGGATCGCCACCTCGCTCTGACCCGGCTCACTGGTCCAGACGTTCAGCCCAGCGGTTCCCATCCCGACGACCTGACCGCCGTCCTCCGCGATCAGCCCGAGCTGCCGCTCCGCCGCCGACCGCGTCGCGAACTGGTGCGCGATGTAGGCCGGCGACATCACGGAGTACGAATAGACCTCCCGCCGCAACCGCGAAACCACCTCGGCGTCGTCGGCCGTCATCACCCTGATTCGCATCTCCGGACCCTAGCCAGAGCGTCTCCAGGCCGCCAGCGGATTAGCCGCCCTCTTAGTTGGCACGCGATCGCAACAGCTGTGCGGCGGCTGTGATTCTGCCGTGGGCCTGGTGGGCATTAGGGTTGGCCGGTGCCCGTTATCGCGACCACATCGTTGACCAAGCGATACCCGCGTGTGACGGCCCTGGACGAGCTGACTGTCGAGGTGGGGTCCGGCGTGACCGGACTGGTCGGAGCCAACGGTGCCGGCAAGTCGACCCTGCTGAAAATTCTGCTCGGACTGATCGCCCCGACCGCCGGAAGCGCCATCGTGCTGGGACACGACGTGGTCACCGGCGGCGAGGCGGTCCGTGCTCTCGTCGGCTACATGCCGGAGCACGACTGCCTGCCTCCCGACGTCTCCGCGACCGAGTTCGCGGTGCACCTCGCCCAGATGTCCGGCCTGCCCGCGACCGCCGCCCGGGAGCGCGCCGCCGACGTGCTGCGCCACGTCGGCCTCGACGAAGCGCGCTACCGCCCGATGGGCGGCTACTCCACCGGCATGAAGCAACGGGTCAAGCTGGCCCAGGCCCTCGTGCACGACCCCAAGCTCGTCCTGCTCGACGAACCGACCAACGGGCTCGACCCGGCCGGCCGCGACGAGATGCTCGAGCTGGTACGCCGGATCGGCACCGAGTTCGGCATCCCCGTACTGATCACGTCGCACCTGCTCGGCGAGCTCGAACACGTCTGCGACCACATCGTCGTACTCGACGGCGGTCGTCTTCTGAGGTCGGAGTCGAAGGCCGCGCTGACCGGCGAGACCGGAGTACTGGCGGTCGAAGTACGGGATCTCAGCGGACGCGACCGACTGGCCGCCGCGCTGGAGCGAGCCGGCGGACGCGCGCGGACCGACGGTCCTCTGGTTCTCGTCGAGATCAGCGGCGAGGAGACGTACGACCTGGTCCGCGACTCGATCGCCGAGCTCGGCCTCGGACTGGTGAGAGTCGAGCAGCACCGCCATCGGCTGGAAGAGGTTTTCAGTGTCTGACCAGCAGCCCGGGTTGCAGCAGAGGGCTGGTGTCATCCATGACATCGGTTACCGGCACTACGACGGTCCGCGGCTCGGCCGGTTCGCGATCTGGCAGGCGCTGGTGGTGTCGAGCCTGCGGCATGCGTACGGGCTCGGCCGGTCCGGCAAGTCGAAGGTGATGCCGATCCTGCTGCTCGCCGTGATGGTGGTCCCGGTGGCGATCATCGTCGGCATCGAGAGCGCACTGCAGTTCGACAAGCCACCGGTGAACCAGGTGGACTACATCTTCTTGCTCCAGGCCGTCATCGCGCTCTACCTGGCCTCGCAGGCGCCGCAGCTGTTCTCGCGGGATCTCCGGTACCGCTCGATCGTGCTCTACCTCGCCCGGCCGTTGCGGCGGACCGACTACGCGCTGGCCAAGCTGACGGCACTCACCCTCGCGCTGATGATCCTCACCGGCCTGCCGCTGGTGATCCTGTACGCCGGTGCGCTGCTGGCCAAGTTCGACTTCACCGACATGACCAAGCAGTTCCTCAGCGGACTCGTCGCGGCCCTGCTGCTCTCGATCCTGCTGGCCGCGATCGGCGGACTCATCTCCGCCGCGACCCCGCGCCGGGGCTTCGCCGTCGCGGCGATCATCGCGGTCCTGATCGTCTCCTTCACCGCCGTCGTCACCACGACCGCGATCCTCAACTCGCAGGCCGACCAGGACAGCACGGCGGCCCACTACACCAACCTGGGTTCGCCTTTCACGCTCGTCCAGGTGCTGCAGAGCTTCATCCTCCGCGGCGGCGGCGACTTCGAACCGACGCTGGCCGAGGGTCTGGTCTTCACAGCCGTCTACGTCGCCCTCGTCGCGCTCTGCGTCTGGGGCGTCAACTCGCGCTACGCGAAGGTGGCCCGCGGATGAGCGTGATCGAGATCCAGAAGGTCTCCCGCTGGTACGGCAACGTCGTCGCGGTCAACGACGTGACGATGACGATCGGTCCTGGCGTGACCGGGTTGCTCGGGCCGAACGGTGCGGGCAAGTCGACGCTCATCACGATGATGGCGGGCTTCCTGCCGCCGTCGACGGGTGAGGTCACGCTGGACGGCGTACCGGTCTGGCGGAACGAGAGCTCCTACCGGCACATCGGGCTGGTGCCCGAGACCGAGGCTGTGTACGACACGTTGACCGGCTCGGCTTTCGTTGTGGCGAATGCGGAGTTGCAGGGCCTGCCGAATCCGGGCGCGGCCGGGGCCGCCGCGATCGCGACGGTAGCGATGGAGGAAGCGGCGGGGCGGCGCATCTCGACGTACTCGAAGGGCATGAAGCAGCGGATCAAGATGGCCGCGGCACTCGTCCACGATCCGTCGGTACTGCTGCTCGACGAGCCGTTCAACGGGATGGATCCGCGGCAACGGCTCCACCTGATGGACCTGCTCCGCAAGATGGGTGCGGACGGACGTACGGTGCTCTTCAGCTCGCACATCCTCGAAGAGGTGCAGCAGGTCGCGACGCACATCGAGGTCGTCGTGTCCGGGCGGCACGCGGCCTCAGGCGACTATCGCGCCATCCGCACGCTGATGACGGACCGGCCGGTGCTGTACCGGCTGCGCTCCTCGGATGATCGCCGGCTCGCGTCCGCGCTGATCGGCGATGCCTGTACGTCCGGCGCGGATCTCGATGGTGGCGCGCTGCAGGTGCAGGTCGTCGACTTCGAGCGGTTCAGCCGGATCGTGCCGTCGCTGGCGCGCGACCTCGGCATCCGCCTGCTGGAAGTCGCTCCGACCGACGAGTCCCTCGAGAGCGTCTTCTCCTACCTCGTCGGGAGGCGCTGAGATGAACATGACGATCGCCCGGCTGACAATGGCCACGCTGTTCGGCCACCGGCGCGGCCTGCTGCTGTTCATCCTGCCCGGCGTTCTGCTGGCCCTGTGCGTGCTGTTGGCGCTGACGCTGGACGATTCGTCCGACTTCAGCATCAGCCTGCTGCAGCTGTTCGGCCTCGCGGTGATCGTGCCGCTGGTCTCACTGATCGCGGCGACCGGCGCGCTGTCGTCGGAGATCGACGACGGCTCGATCGTCTACCTGCTGAGCAAGCCGATCAAGCGCTCCACGATCATCCTGACCAAGGCCCTGGTAGCGATCGCGGTGATCTTCGTGCTCGGTGCCGTGCCGATGTTCGTCGCCGGCCTGATCCTGGACGTCCACGACATCCAGACAGCCGTTGCCTTCGGCATCGGTTCCCTGGTCGCCGGAATCGCCTACACCGCCATCTTCCTCGCCCTGTCGGTGATCTCGGGCAACGCGGTCACCATCGGCCTGATCTACGCCCTGCTCTGGGAAGGCGTGATGGGCCAGTACGTCGACGGCGCCAAAACTCTCAGTGTCCAGCAGTGGTCCCTGGCCGTCATCAACAAACTCACCGACCACCCCGACGTCGACTCCGCCGTCAAACTCCCCCTCGCCACCATCCTCCTGCTGGCCGTCACCGTCATCGGCCTAACCCTCGCGATCACCCGCCTCCGCAGCCTGATCCTCTCGACCGCCGAGTGAAACCGTAACCCTTTCCCCGCTTCGCCGGATCCTCGTTGCACGTTGCTGCAAAAGGCTTCTGTCCTGGCCTTTCGCTGCTGCAGGCTGTGACCGCTGGACATCCGAGTGCGACGACGAAGGGTTTCAACAATGATCAGAAGGTCTGTTTCCGCTGGAGTGGCTGTCGCGGCCGGGTTGGCCTGCCTGGCCGCCCCGCTTGCCAGCCAGGCGGCAACCACCGCGTATCCGACGGCTCCGTTCGACGTGAGGTACGGAAACACTTACGCGGTGGGCACCGTGACCTTCTTCAATCGCGGAGTGGCGACCGACGGTACAGTCAAGTCGGTGAGCTTGACCGACTGTCGCTTCATCCGGGTTCAGGCACTCAATCCGGCCGGCCACCAGCTCAGCCCCGATTCGGTCGATGATTCCAACATTGCCTGTGAAGGTAGCGTCCTGGCGACCACCAACCTGCCTGCCGACGTCATCGGCGGCGCGGCCTCGGTCCGAGTGAGCCTGATGGCCGTTGACCTGCACAGCGGTGTCGAGAAGTTCCTCGTCTCGCAGCGGGTCTTCCCCTCCTGATCTGATGTTGTAACGTGCCGGGCATGACGGCAGTGTCACCGGCTTCGATGCTGGCCGGCCTGTTCGTCTCCGAGTCACCGCGACCGGAGTTCGAGCAGGCCTTCCAGCCGTACGCGCCGTTGATCGGTAGCTGGGATCTGGATGTCAGCTGGTACGACGACGAGGGGCAGCTGACCCGCGAGACCAAGGGTGAATGGCATTTCGCCTGGGCGCTCGATGGAAGCGCGGTGGCTGACATCTGGATCACGCCGAGCCGAGCGGTTCGCACCTCGCCGGAGGACGGTGAATGGGGGCTCAGCATCCGGATCTACGATCCTGAGCTGGACGCATTCCGGTCGACCTGGATGGGGCCTCGCGCTGCGCTGGTGAAGACCTTCATCGGGCATGCCGGGCCGGGCAGCATCACGCTCGAGGCCCGCGACTCGGACCTGGCCAAGACGCGGTGGATCTTCACCGACATCACCGCGACGAGCTTCCAGTGGCGCAACGAGGACGAGGACGCCGACGGCAGGATCTTCGTACGGCAACGCTTCTCAGGTACCCGCGCTGTAGACCTCGACGACGGCTTCCGCCAGGCGTAGGAGTTCGTCGCGGAGGTCGCTTGGTTCGAGTACCTCCACGACATCGCCGAAGCCGAGCAGGATGCCGCAGGCGGCCTCGCGGATGCGGAAGCGCATCGACAGTCGCGGCCACTCGTCATCCTCGGCTGGTACGTCGTGCACGCGCTCACCCCGGGCCAGCATCGGCGCGGAGATCCGTCTGACCTGCTCCGCCCGATCCGGCCGCACCCGGAGTAGTACATACACTCCTTTGGCCGGCAGCGTCCGCTCCAGGCCTGACCGCAGGCGGTCCCATTCCTCTTGCAGGTCGAGGTTTTCCGGCCTAACCGCTGCTACGTCCAGTACGTCGACCTGCTCGACCCGCGACACCCTGTACATCCGGGCGACCCCGCGATGGGCTGCCACCAAGTACCAGCGACCCGCCTGTTCGACGAGGCCCCAGGGGTCGACGGTACGGCGTACCGACCTGCCCTCGCTGGCTGAGGCGTAGCGGATGGCTACCCGACGACGGGTGACCACGGCCTGGCGTAGTACCGGCAGTGCACCGGTGTCCTCGGCATCGGCGAACCACCGGCGCCGGTCGACGACTATGGCGTCGGACAGAGCCTCTGCGTCGTCCTGCAACTGCAGCGGAAGCGTGGAGGACAGCTTGCCCATCGCAGACTGCAGTGCGTCATGCAGGCCGAGCTCCTGCGACAGAGACGCCCTACCGCTCCAGGCAAACAACGCCTGCGCCTCCCGCGGAGTCAGCCCGCTCACATCGGCCCGGTAGCCCGGCAGCAACACACAACCGCCGTTGCGCCCGCGCTCCGTGTAGACCGGTACGCCGGCAGCCGACAACGCCTCCATGTCGCGCATCACCGTCCGGGTCGACACCTCCAGCCGCTCGGACAGCTCCCGCGCGCTCAACCGGGGATGGCGCTGCAGCAGCAGGATGATCTGCAGCAACCGGTCAGCTCGCACTTCTCGAATATACGACAGAAGATGTCGTACTTACCCGGCGAGAGTGGTTCCGACAACGCAATCACTGGAGGAACCGTGACCGACCCACGCCCGATGCTCGCCCGCGCTCTGGACCAGACCCAGGCGATGATCGACACCATCGGCGCCGACGACCTGGCCCTGCCGACGCCCTGCCCGGAGTACGACGTCGAGACGCTGCTCGGCCACCTGATGACTGTCATCGCCCGGATCGACCTAGCGCTGACCGGCAACAACCCGCTGTCGATCCCGACCGTGACGCCCGGCGTCAAGGACTTCGCCGCCACCTGGAAGGAACGCCGCGCCGCCGCCGACGAAACCCTCGCCAACCCGGCCGTCCTCACCATGACCTGCACAGTGCCGTGGGGAACCATCCCCGGCGCCGCCGCAATCGCCTCCTACACAAGCGAACTGGCCACCCACGCCTGGGACCTCGCCAAGGCCACCGGCCGCACCGACCTACTGGATGACACCATCGCCACCTACTGCCTCCCCCTCTCCCAACAGTTCCTCCCCGCCACACCCCGAGGCGGCCACATCCCGTTCGGCCCGGTGGTCGAGGTCCCCGAAGACGCCTCCCCCTACGACCGCCTAGCCGCCTGGCAAGGCCGCCAGCCCTGACCGAACCGGCCTGGCTGAACCGGCCTCGCTGAACCGGCCTGGCCGGACCAGCGTGGCTGGACCAGCCTGGCGATCACGGGCGGACGAGTACCTTCAGTGCCGTCCGCTCGTGCATCGCGCGGTAGCCGGCCGGGATGTCTTCCAGGGTGACGGTCTGGTCGAAGACCTTGCCGGGGGCAACTTTGCCGGCCAGTACATCCGGGAGCAGCCGTTCGATGTAGGCGCGAGCGGGGGCGGCGCCGCCGGTGAGGGTGATGTTGGGGACGAAGAAGCCGGCGAAGCTCGCGGGTGCGTCGGCGTACTGCGGAACGCCGACCCGGCTGATCACGCCGCCTGGCCTGACGATGCCGAGCGCCTGGTCGTAGGCCTCGCGGAAGCCGACCGCGTCGATTACCACGTGGGTGCCGTCGCCGCCGGTCAGCTCGCGGACCTTCGCGACACCCTCGTCACCCCGCTCGGCAACAACATCCGTAGCGCCGAACTCGACCCCAAGCTCCGTACGCTCCTTGTGCCGCCCCATCAACACAATCCTCGACGCTCCCAACTGCTTGGCCGAAAGCACTGCCAGCAGACCGACTGCCCCGTCGCCGATGACGGTCACCGCCGTGCGCTCGCTGACGCCACCCTTCACCGCCGCGTGGTAGCCCGTGCCGTAGACATCCGACAGCGTGAGCAGCGATGGCAGCAACTCGGAGTCCTCGCCAACCGGTACCTTCACCAGCGTTCCGTCCGCCAGCGGTACGCGGACCGCCTCGGCCTGGCCGCCACCGATGCCGTTGCTGCCCCAGAACCCGCCATGCCGGCAGGATGTCTGGAGTCCTTCGCGGCAGAAGTCGCAGGTCCCGTCCGACCAGGCGAACGGGGTGATGACCACATCACCGCGCTTGACGGTCGCCACCTCACTACCGATCTCCTCGACGACTCCGATGAACTCGTGGCCCATCGGCTTGCCGCCAGGCGGGACGGGCGCACCGTGGTACGGGTGGAGATCACTCCCGCAAACGCAGGAGCGGATGACCCGCAGTACCGCGTCGGTGGGCTGCTGGATGACTGGGTCCGGTACGTCGATCACTCGGACGTCGCCGGCGCCGTACAGGTATGTCGCTCGCATAGCTTCCTCTCAACTGGCTTGGATGTCCCCAGTGAAGGCGCTCGCACTCCGACCCGGCAGTGTCTGTCGTTCCAGGTAACGGCAGTACCTCCTTCAGGCCCGAACAGCGACGTAGCGTGGGGGCATGGACCACAGAGCCGAGATCCGGGAGTTCCTCAGCTCTCGGCGTGCGCGGATCACCCCTGAGCGCGCCGGGCTACCCGCGTACGGAGGCAACCGCCGGGTGAAGGGACTGCGCCGGGAGGAGGTCGCCCTGCTCGCCGGAGTGTCCGTGGACTACTACATCCGCCTGGAGCGCGGGAACCTCAGCGGAGCCTCCGAGAGCGTGCTGGAGTCAGTAGCCCGAGCACTGCAACTCGACGAGGCCGAACAGTCCCACCTGTTCGCCCTGGCCCGGCAGAGCACAGCAAGCCCGGCCCGGCGCCGCCGCAGTACTACGCAAGCCGTGAAGCCGGCCATCCAACAGATCCTCGACGCGATCACCGACGCACCGGCCTGGGTCCGCAACGACCGCCACGACATGCTGGCCGCCAACCAGATGGCGTCGGCCTTGTACGCCCCGATGCTCGCCGACCCGCGCCGCCCGGCGAACACTGCGCGCTTCGTCTACCTGGACCCCGCATCCAAGGACTTCTTCCCGCACTGGGACAGAACAGCCGACGACATCGCCGCGATCCTGCGCAGCCACGCCGGCCGCAACCCACACGACAAGGCGCTCACCGAGCTGATCGGCGAACTCTCCACCCGCAGCGAGGACTTCCGCACCCGCTGGGCGACCCACAACGTCCGCTTCCACCGCACCGGCAAGAAGCAACTCCATCACCCCGTCGTAGGCCTCCTGGACCTCGACTTCGAGGCCATGGAGTTCCCCTCCTCCCCCGGCCTGACCCTGCTCGTCTACACAGCCGCACCGGGCACCCCCACCGCGGATGCCCTGACGCTGCTCGCGAGCTGGGCCGCCACCGAATCAGTTGCCCACAGCAAGGAGTAGTCAGTGCACCTGCTACCCAGAACGCCGAGCACCAAGGGACCGGCCGAGATGTTCACCGGCGATGTCTGGTTCGACGTGATCATCCGCGGCGAGGAGCCGTCCCGCGTGCGGGTCAACACCGTCCGCTTCGCTCCGGGCGCCCGGACGGCCTGGCACAGGCACGCGCAGGGCCAGACGCTGCACGTCACCGACGGGGTCGGGCTCATCCAGGCCCGCGGCGGCGAGGTCATCACGATCCGCCCGGGCGACGTGATCTACACGCCGCCGGGCGAGTGGCACTGGCACGGTGGATCACCGGACAACTTCATGGTCCATACGGCCATCTGGGAGGCCGGCGAGCCGGACGTGCCCGAGTCCGAGTGGGGCGAGCACGTCACGGACGCGGAGTACGGCGTCTCGTAGTACCGGTCAGCCGGTGATGCCGCCGTTGAGGGTCAGGCCGCCGTCGATGGTGATGGTCTGGCCGGTGATCCAGGAGGCTTCGTCGGAGAGCAGGAACCACACCAGGGACGCGACGTCCTCGGGCGTGCCCAGGCGCTTCAGGGGGTACGCCGCGGCGACCTTCTCCTCGCGGCCTTCGTAGAGAGCGCCGGCGAATCGGGTCTTCACCACGGCGGGGGCGACCGCGTTGACCCGGATCGCCGGGGCGAGCTCCACCGCCAGCTCTGCCGTCACGCGCGACAGCATCGCCTTCGTGGCGCCGTACCAGCCGATTCCCGGTGACGGCGACAAGCCGGCCACCGAGGACAGGTTGACGACCGAGCCGCCGTGAGCGCGCATCCACGCATCGCTGCACGCCTTGACCCAGGCGATGGTCGCCAGCACGTTGGTGTCGACCATCTTGGCCGCGACCGCGCTGTCCACGTCGAGCAGCGAGCCGTAGATCGGGTTGATGCCGGTGTTGTTGACCAGCAGATCGACCGATCCGTACGTCGCGACCGCCGCCGCCACCACACTCGCGCGGTGAGCCGGATCGGCCGCGTTGCCGGCGACCGCCATCGCGTTGTCGCGACCGCCCAGGCCGGCGATCGCCTCGTCCAGCGCCTCCTGCTTGCGCCCCGTGATGATCACATGGGCACCGTCGGCCACCAGCCGCTTGGCGATCGCCAGCCCGATGCCGCGGGAGGCACCGGTGACGATCGCCGTCTTGCCTTTCAGCGTCATCAGCTCAGGCGCTCCAGGATCACAGCCATGCCCTGCCCGCCGCCGACGCACATCGTCTCCAGGCCGAACTGCTTGTCCTCGAACTGCAGGCCGTTGACCAGCGTGGTCATGATCCGCGCGCCGGTCGAGCCGAACGGGTGGCCGAGCGCGATCGCGCCGCCGTGCACGTTCAGCCGGTCCTCGTCGATACCGAGCTCACGCGCCGAGCCGATCACCTGGACGGCGAACGCCTCGTTGATCTCGACCAGGTCGATGTCGCCGATGCTCATCCCGGCCCGGGCCAGCGCCTGCTTGGTCGCGTCGACCGGGCCGAGGCCCATGATCTCCGGCGACAAGCCGCTCACGCCGGTCGAGACGATCCGGGCCAGCGGGGTCAGGCCGAGCTCGCGCGCCTTGGTGTCGCTCATGATCACCACGGCCGCGGCGCCGTCGTTCAGCGGGCAGCAGTTGCCGGCGGTGACCGTACCGTCCGGACGGAACACCGGCTTGAGCTGGCTGACCTTCTCCAGCGTCGTACCGGCCCGCGGACCGTCGTCCGCACTGACCACCGTGCCGTCGGGCAGCGTCACCGGGACGATCTCGCGCTCGAAGAAGCCGTTGTTGATCGCCTTCTCGGCCAGGTTCTGCGACCGTACGCCGAACGCGTCCTGGTCTTCCCGGCTGATCCCGCGCAGCGTCGCGACGTTCTCCGCGGTCTGCCCCATCGAGATGTAGACGTCCGGGATCAGCCCGTCCTCGCGCGGGTCGTGCCAGGTCTCGTTGGTCTCGGCGTACTTCACCGTGCGCTGGACGGCGTCCGCGAAGACCTCGTTGAACGAGCTCGGGTCGCCGACCCCGGCCGAGCCGAAGTTCTTGTACCGCGAGACGCACTCGACCCCGGCGCTGATGAAGATGTCGCCCTCACCGGACTTGATCGCGTGGAAGGCCATCCGCGCGGTCTGCGTCGACGACGCGCAGAACCGGTTGATCGTCGTCGCGGGCGTGTTGTCCCAGCCCAGCTGGACGGCGACCCGGCGGGCCATGTTGCCGCCGTGCTCGTCGTGCGGCTCGGCGCACCCGAGCATCAGGTCCTCGATCTGGTCCCCGGTCAGGCCGGCCTTGTCGACGGCCGCCTTGATCATCTGGACGGCCAGATCGTCCGGCCGGATCGAGGTCAGCGACCCCTTGTTGGCCCGGCCGATCGGCGACCGCGCGGTGGAGACGATGACTGCTTCAGGCATACCGATTCCTTTCAGAGGCCCAGATCGCGGCCGATGAGTTCCTTCATGATCTCGTTCGAGCCGGCCCAGATCTTGGTGACGCGCGCGTCCCGCCAGGCGCGGGCGACCCGGTACTCGTTCATGTAGCCGTAGCCGCCGTGCAGCTGGACGCAGGCGTCGAGGATCTCGTTCTGTACCTGTGCACTCCACCACTTCGCCTTGGCTGCGTCCACAGCCGACAGCCGGTCCTCGTCGTGCGCGACCACCGCGTTGTCGACGTAGGCCTGGGTCACCTCGGCCTTGGTGACGAGCTCGGCGATCAGGAACTTGTTGTACTGGAACGAGCCGACCGGCTGGCCGAACGCCTTGCGCTGCTTCACGTACTCGATCGTCTCGTTCAGGATCTGGGTCGCGTGCGCGATGTTCGACACCGCGGCGCCGATCCGCTCCTGGGCCAGTCGCTCCATCATGTGGATGAAGCCACGGTCGAGCTCCCCGAGCACGTTCTCGTCCGGGACGAACAGGTCCTCGAAGAACAGCTCCGACGTGCCGGACTCGGTCTGCCCGACCTTGTCGAGCTTGCGGCCGCGGGCGAACCCCGTCATGCCCTCCTCGACCACGAACAGCGTGATGCCCTTCGCGCCCTTCTCGGGGGTGGTCCGGGCGGCGACGATGACGAGGTCGGCCATGTCGCCGTTGGTGATGAAGGTCTTCGACCCGTTCAGCACCCAGCCGCCGTCGGCCTTCTTCGCGGTCGTCTTCAGCGCGGCCAGGTCGGAGCCGCCGGACGGCTCGGTCATCCCGATCGCGGCGATGTACTCGCCGGAGCAGAACTTCGGCAGCCAGCGCTGCTTCTGCTCCTCGGTGCCGAGGTCGACGAAGTACGGCGCGGCACAGTCGTAGTGGATGCCGAAACAGCTCGACAGCGAGGCGGAGACCTTCGAGACCTCCTCGGCGAACACCTGGTTGAACCGGTAGTCGCCGACTGACGAGCCGCCGTACTCCTCCGGTACGTCGAGGCCGAGGAAGCCCTGCTTGCCGGCCTCCAGCCAGGCGGCCCGCTCGATCGTCTTCTCCTCGAGGAACTGCTCCATCCGCGGCACCAGCGAGCGGTCGCAGTACTCCTTGGCACTGGCCCGGAAGGCGTGGTGGTCCTCGTTGAAGATGATCCGTTCCATCGCTGTCCTCCCGAGATGTCCGCGTGATCACGCTGCGTCGCCGCTGTCGCCACCTGATGGCTAAGCGCTTGCTTAGCTTCGCGAACTTAGGGCATGGTGTCAACGTGTCCGCAGTCACCAGCCCCCTCGCGTGGGAGCACGTCCAGCCCGCCGCCGCCCGCCGCCTGCTCACGGGCGCCATCGAGGCGTTCGCCGAGCGTGGCTTCCAGGCCACCACCACCCGCGACATCGCCTCCCGGGCCGACATGTCACCGGCAGCGCTCTACGTGCACTACCCCTCGAAGGAACGCCTGCTCTTCGAGATCAGCCTGTACGGTCACCGCGCCGCCCTGGAGATCCTGACCGCGGCCGACACCGCCGACACCCCCGCGGACCGCCTCCGCGCCATGGTCGCCGCCTTCACCGCCTGGCACGCCGAACACCACACCATCGCCCGCGTGGTCCAGTACGAGTTGGCGGCCCTCTCCCCCGAACACTTCACCGAGGTAGCCACCATCCGCCGAGCCATCTCGTCCCTGATCGAAAAGGTCCTCGCCGACGGCGTGAGCAACGGCACCTTCACAGTCCCCGACCTCCCCGGTACCACCCTCGCAGTCCTCTCCCTCTCCATAGACGTAGCCCGCTGGTACGACCCCACCCGCCGCCCCTCCCCCGAGGCATTGGGCGCGACGTACGCGGACCTCGCCCTCCGCATGGTCCAGGCGTAGAAAAGCCCCGCTCCCTCAGAAGAGGTGCGGGGCTTTGTCTACGAAGATCAGACCTGCAGAGCGGCCTGTACGTCGAGGTGGATGTCGACCTTGTCGCCGATGAGGAGCTTGCCGCCCTCCAGCGGGACGTTGAAGTCGATACCCCAGTCCTTGCGGCTGATCGAGGTCGAGCCCTCGAAGCCGATGATGGTCTGGCCGTAGGCGTTCTGGTCCACGCCGAGGAACTCGACGGCGAACTCGATCGGCTTGGTGACGTCCTTGATGGTCAGCTCGCCGGCCAGGATGTAGTCGTCACCCTCGGGCTTGATGCCGGTGCTGACGAAGGTCATCTTCGGGCTGTTCTCGGCGTCGAAGAAGTCACCGGAGCGCAGGTGACCGTCGCGCTGCTCGCTCCGGGTGTGCACGGAGGCCAACTCGACGGCGACGGTGGTCGTCGACTCCTCGATCGAGTCCTTGACGATGATGTCGCCGGAGAACTCCTGGAAGGTGCCGCGGACCTTGGTCATCAGGTGCCGGACGGTGAAGCCGATCTCGGAGTGCGCGACGTCGAGGGCGTAGGTTCCGGACACGAGGCCGGGAATCGTGGTGGTGGCGGTGCTCATGTGTGGGGGTCCTTTCACAAACCGGGGAGCTATGGGGGCGTCGCAGTCGAGGTTCGTTAAAACTTCAACCAACGACGTCGACAGTAGATATGAACTATTTAAAAGTCAACTACATTCCCGGTACACTGATCCGGTGACGATGACGACTGGGACCCGGTGGCTTGACTCCGAGCAGCAGGTGGCGTGGCGCGCCTACCTGCTGGGCACTGCACGCCTGATGGCCAAACTCGACGACGATCTCCGACAGTTCGGCCTGGGCATCAACGACTACGAGATCCTGGTCCGGCTCTCCGAGGCGCCCGAGCGCCGCCTCCGGATGGCCGAACTGGCCGACCGGCTGCACCAGAGCCGCTCCCGCCTGACCCACACGGTCGGCCGCCTGGAGGCAGCCGAACTGGTCCGCCGCACCTCGTGCAAGAGCGACAAGCGCGGCGTCTGGGCCGAGCTGACCGAGGCAGGCTTCTCCCTCCTGGAGCACGCCGCGCCGTACCACGTGGAGGGCGTCCGGGAGAACCTCGTCGACCTCGTCTCCCCCGAGGACTTCGCCGCCCTCGGCCGCGTCTTCGACGCCGTCTCCGAACACATCGGCCAGCGCTGAGCGTTGATCTCGGCCTCCCGACGGGTGCTCAGATCGTCTTCCAGGGCGACTCGATCACCCACGGGGGCCGCGGATCCACCGAGGACCCGAACCACATCCTCGGCCACTCGTACCCGTTCCTGATCGCCTCGGCAGCGGCCGCCGCGCTGCCGGAGCGCGGCTGGCGTTTCGTCAACCGGGGCGTGAGCGGAGACACACTGGCCGATCTCGCCGCCCGCTGGCAGCAGGACGCGATCGACCTGCGCCCGGACGTGCTCAGCATCCTCGTCGGGGTCAACGACGTCGACGCGCTGCTCGGCGGCAAGTCGGACGACGTCGACGGTTCCGCTTTCGCAGCGGAGTACCGGTTGTTGCTGGACCGGACCCGCGTCGCACTGCCGGACGTGCGCTTGGTGCTGGGCGAGCCGTTCTACCTGCCGACCAGCCCGGATCCCGGGCTCCACGCCGATTGGGCGTCTGCTGTGAGGCAACGAGCCGAGATCGTACGAGAGCTGGCCACCTCCTTCGACGCCGTCCTCGTGCCCAACCAGGCCGCCTTCGACAGCGCAGTACTGCGCGCGCCCGCCGAGCACTGGATCTGGGACGGCATCCATCCGACGTACGCCGGCCAGCGAGTGCTCGCCGACGCCTGGATCGCCGCGATCACTTCACCGGCGGCGTGATCTCGAAGGCGGCCTCATCGCGGTCGGCGCCGCGGTAGGCCATCATCGACTGCTGCATCCGGCGCTTCAGCGGCGGTAGGTGGTTGATGACGCGCATCACCGTCCGCATGCCCGCCAGCGCCACCCGGCCGATCACCGGTTTGTGCATCGGGTCGGCCGACGTCATCTGAGCCCGTGACTTCAGTACCGCGTCGAAGCCGTACTCGATCATCGCCTTCTCGTAGTCCGCGACCGCCTCGATCAGCCCGCTTCGTCCGTCCCTGACGTCAATGAGCTTCTTGCACAGCTGCAGCGCATCGCGAAGCGCGGTGTTGGCGCCGACCCCACGCCCCGGCGTCATCGTGTGGATCGCGTCACCCAGCAGCGTCACGTTGGTCGTCGGCCAGGCATCCAGCGGGACCGACGTCCAGATGTTCACCGGGAAGCACGTCCCCGGATCGGTCAGCTCGAACAGCCGCCGCAGCTTCGGACTCCAGCCCGCCGTCACCGCCAGCGCGACGTCGACCAACTCCTGGCCGCGAAGGTCCATGACGTTGGCCGGCAGCTTGTCGGCGGCTGCCCACAGACCCCAGTTGATGTAGTCGCGGGTGTTGTCGAACTGCAGTCCCGGCCAGCGGCGGATCAGATCCTCGGTGTTGCCGCCGATCCCCTCCTTGACGTTGCCGTCACGGTCCCACTGGAACTCCATCACGTGCAGGATGCAGCCGAATCCGTGCGGCGCCTGCAGCATCGTGATGCCCCCGAACACCTTGGGCGAGACGAGTTTCGCGCTCTCCTCGGTGATCGGCAGCTTGCCGGCCAGCGCGATGATCCCGGTCGGCTCGGTCTTCGCCTGCGGCAGGTACTGCCGGCGTACCCGGGAGCCCGAACCGTCGGCGGCGACCAGCAGATCACCGGTCTCGGACGAGCCGTCGGCGAAGTACGCCGTGACAGCCTCACCCTGCTGCTCGAACCGGACGAACTCCTTGCCGAACTCAACCACGTCGTCCAGCCCGGTCAGCAGCACCTGCCGCAGCGTCATCCGGCTGATCGACTTCTCGCTCTCGATCGGGTCGGTGGCCGGCGGCAGCTCCATCGAGAGAACCTCCTTGAGGTCCTCGGTGACCATATTGAAGTACCTGGGATCGCGCGCCTTCGTCGCGACGAACGTGGCGAACAGCTCCTTGGGCAGCAACACGCTGAGCGCCCGGCTGCCGTCGGGGTCGATCCCGACCCGGTAGCCGTGCAGCCCGTCGGTCCGCAGGACGTCCCGCTCGAACACGCGCACCTCGACGCCGGCCCGCTTCAGCCCGTGGGCGAGCGCCAGCCCGCCGGTCCCGCCACCGATCACCAACACCTTCATCGGTCCCGCCTCCACTACGATTGTCTCGGATCTACAAGTATCTCGGTTATTCAAGTATCTCGATAAGCCGAGTATCTTGGAGATCCGAGAGAAATGCAAGCCCGTCGTCGTGGAGGTTTGTGATGAGTACCCGGGAAGAGCTGGCCGCCGAACTGCAGGAGCGGATGGTCCGCTTCATCGCGGACGTGATCCTGTTCAACCACGCCGTGTCGGCCAAGGTCGGCCTGGGCGGCAGCGACTCCCAGTTCATGACTCTGCTGCAGTCGTACGGCCCGCTGACCCCACGGCAACTGTCCGAACACACCGGCCTCACCTCCGGTACGGTCACCGGCGTGATCGACCGCTTGGAGGGCATCGGCCTGATCACCCGCGAGCCCGACCCCAACGACCGCCGCAAGGTCCTGGTCACCCCGTCCTCCGAGGCGATCCAGGAAAAGCTCGCTCCCCTGTACGCCGAACAAGGCCGCCGCATGCACGAGGTCCTGGCTGGCCGCTCCGACGCCGACCTGCGAGTGATCTCCGACTTCTTCCGCGACTCGATCGCCAACCAGCAGCCGCTCGACATCGCCTAGCCGCGGGTAGTACCGGGCACCACGGCCCGCCAGGAAATCAGGCTCCGGTACTACGGTTAGCGCCGCCGCCCTGGAACTGACCCGCCCCAACACCCACTGACAAAGAGAAAGGCCCGCCCGGCGCCTGCCGGACGAGCCTTTCTGTGTCTTCTGCTGTCAGTCGCGGGTGAGCTTGCGGTAGGTGACGCGGTGCGGGCGAGCCGCCTCCGCGCCGAGGCGGTCGACCTTGTTCGCCTCGTAGGCCGCGAAGTTGCCCTCGAACCAGAACCACTTCGACGGGTCCTCGTCGGTACCTTCCCAGGCGAGGATGTGGGTCGCGACGCGGTCGAGGAACCACCGGTCGTGGGAGATCACCACGGCACAACCCGGGAACTCGAGCAGCGCGTCCTCGAGCGACTGCAGCGTCTCGACGTCCAGGTCGTTGGTCGGCTCGTCGAGCAGCAGCAGGTTGCCGCCCATCTTCAGCGTCAGCGCCAGGTTCAGCCGGTTGCGCTCACCGCCGGACAGTACGCCGGTCGGCTTCTGCTGGTCCGGCCCCTTGAACCCGAACGACGCGACGTACGCGCGGCTCGGCATCTCGAAGTTCGCGACCTTGATGTAGTCGAGCTCGTCGGAGACCTGCTGCCAGACCGTCTTCTTCGGGTCCAGACCGCCGCGCGACTGGTCGACGTACGAGATCCGGACCGTCTCACCGAGCTTGAGGCTGCCGTTGTCGGGCGTTTCCTCGCCGACGATCATCCGGAACAGCGTCGACTTGCCGACACCGTTCGGGCCGACGACGCCGACGATGCCGGCCCGGGGCAGCGAGAAGCTCAGCCCGTTGATCAGAACGCGATCGCCGAACCCCTTCACCAGCTTGTCGGCCTCCAGCACCGTGCTGCCGAGGCGCGGACCCGCCGGGATGTTGATCTCGTCGATGTCGCGCGGCTTGGAGCGCTCGGCCTCGGCCGCGAGCTCCTCGTACCGAGCCAGCCGGGACTTGCTCTTGGTCTGCCGGGCCTTCGCGTTCGACCGGACCCACTCGAGCTCGCGCTCCAGGATCTTCGCCCGCTTCGCGTCCTTCTGGCCCTCGACGACCAGCCGCTGCTGCTTGGTCTCCAGGTACTTCGAGTAGTTGCCCTCGTACCCGTAGGTCTTGCCGCGGTCGAGCTCGAGGATCCACTCGGCCACGTTGTCCAGGAAGTACCGGTCGTGGGTGATCGCCAGGACGGCGCCCGCGTACTTCTGCAGGTGCTGCTCGAGCCACAGCACCGACTCGGCGTCCAGGTGGTTGGTGGGCTCGTCGAGCAGCAGCAGGTCGGGCGCCTGCAGCAGCAGCTTGCACAGCGCTACCCGGCGGCGCTCACCACCGGACAGGTTGTCGACGAGCGCGTCCGGTGGCGGACAGCGCAGCGCGTCCATCGCCTGCTCCAGCTGAGCGTCGACGTCCCACGCGTTGCGGTGGTCGAGCTCGGTCTGCAGGTCGCCCATCTCGGTCAGCAGCGTGTCGTAGTCGGCGTCCGGGTCGGCCAGCTCCGCGGAGATCTCGTTGAAGCGGTCGAGCTTCTTCTTGGTGTCGCCGACCCCTTCCTCGACGTTCTCCAGCACGGTCTTGCCCTCGGTCAACGGCGGCTCCTGCAACAGGATCCCCACCGTCGCGCCCTCGGCCAGCCGCCCCTCACCGTTGTTGGGCTGATCCAGCCCCGCCATGATCTTGAACAACGAGGACTTGCCGGTACCGTTCGGCCCGACCACGCCGATCTTCGCCCCGGTCAGAAAGTTCAGGGTGACATCGTCGAGCACGACCTTGTCCCCATGCGCCTTCCGGACGTTGCGAAGGGTATAGATGAATTCCGCCATACCCCAGAGCCTATGTCCCAACCCCCACCCACCCCCAATCGCCACCACCCACCCCACACCAGCACGAGGCACTCCGGCGTTCGCAGGTACTTCGCTGCCCGCGTGCTCGAACGCCGCGTGCTCGCCTGCTCGCATGCTCGAACAGTCAGGTGCTCGGACGGTCGGGTGCTCACATGCGCCGCAGTGAAGGAGTCAGTGAGGATTGGAGAACGGCGGGTGGACTGTGAGCTGGATCTCCCCCACCGATACGACGATTGGCGCGGCAGCGACGTACGCCGGAGGAGCGGACGCACTGGCGTTTGCCGGAGGTGGACTGCAGGTTGCTGCGGTTGAGACGACCGCCGAGCAGGTGCCGCCCAGTCGCACGCGCTTCAGCAGCATCGATCGATCGCGGGTGAGCGACACCCGGTTCAGGTGATTCGCGGCCCGCCACCGCGAACTCAGGCATTCGGTCTCACGGGCACGCCAGGCACAGCAGACAACTCCGGCATGACAGGTACTCGGATCCGCACGTACGCCGGTACGCCGGGTGCGGCGATTCGCCGGCACTCGGATGCGTCCAGCCGACAAGCACTCCGGTACACCGAATCCGAACCCGCACGGGTACGCCGGGCTCGGCTGCGCCGGGTCCATTGGTGTTCGGAGTACTCGGACAGGCCAGCTTTGCGGACACCCGGATCGGAACGGCTGACAGCTCCCGGCCCGCGAGTACTCCGCTCCGCCGGACACACTCCGGTACGCCGGCCCGCCCTGCTCGAGTTTCGCAAGTACTCCGGCTCCGTGGTGCTCCGGCTGCACGCAGGTATTCCAGTACTCGGGTGCTCGAACGGTCGCGTGCTCCAACGGTCGGGTGCTCACATCCGCCGGGGGTCGAGGAGTCAGTGGTGTTTAGCGAAGGGGGGCTGAGGTGGATCTCTCCACCCGGTACGACGATCGGCTCGGTGGAGGCGTGCACCGCAGTAGCTGAGGTGCTCGCGCTTGCGGGAGGTGGACTGCGGGTTCCCGCGGTTGAGACGACCGCCGGACAGATGACGCCGGTGGGCGCCTCAGCAGCATCGCTCGCGGGTGAGGCGCCCGCATTCCGGTGATTCGCACCCGGCCCCGCGAACTCAAGTACTCGGTCTCGCAGGCACACCAGGCACAACAGCAACTCCGGCATGCGGGTGCTCGGATTCGCCCGTACGCCCGTACGCCGGTACGCCGGGTAGGGGCGACTTGGGGTGCGTCGGGCTCGTGACTACTCCGACATACCGAACTGCGGGTACTCGGAAGCGTTCGCCTCGCGAGTTGGTGGTGGGGACGGGTGGGCTACTCAGGGGTGCCTAGGTAGGTGGTTGGTAGGGGTTGTTCTGTGGGGATGGTGGGGCCTGGGGTGAGTTTGTAGGCGGTGGCTTGGGGGCGGGAGGTTACTACGGCCGTCAGGTCGCCGTTGGTGAAGTGGAGGGCTGCGCCGTCTTCGGCTGCGTAGCCGGTGGGGAAGCCAGATTGGATGAGGGCTCGGTAAGTGCCGCGGCGGAGGGGCTCGCCGTCGTAGTGGGGGCAGGCGCTGCCGGGGAGCAGGCCTAGGCCGTCGGGTAGTGGGGCTAGGCCGTTTGAGTTGAAGGAGTCGGTCACGGAGGCTTCGAACCAGCAGTTCATGCCGGCGCTGATTCCGGCGAGGATCACGCCTTCTCGGTAGGCCTTCGTGAGGGCGACGTCGAGGCCGTGGACGCGCCAGACCGCCAGGAGGTTCGCGGTGTTGCCGCCGCCGACGTAGATGATGTCCTGCTCCAGGACGAACGCGTCGAGGTCGGTGACGGTGCGATTGAAGAGGGACAGCACCGTCGCTTCGGCCCGGTCCGGGCCAAAGGCGGCGAGGAACTTCTCGCTGTAGCCGTCGGAATCACCGCTGGCCGTCGGCACGAAACAGACCCGTGGCTTGCGGCCCGCCGGCGCGAGCGAGAGCAAGTAGTCGTCGAGCAAGGGGTTGTCGGGCTCCATCGAGAAGCCGCCACCACCCATCGCCAGGATCTGTGCATCCACCATCGAGATTCCCCTCGGGTTCCAGAGTGACTACGACGTCACCACATCTTTGTCTACTAGGCGGCTTGGGGCTCGGGCATTTCCTCGTCGAGGAGAGGGGGCTCCTGGAGTTGGGCACGTGGAGGGGTTTTGACGAAGGTGGCCGTGCCCCTGGAGAGGTCGTGGCCGACGCCGAAGGCTTCGAGGACCAGTTTCGATCTCGGCGCACCTTCCTCGTCCTGCCACTCGTTCGTGCGGAAGCGGCCGCTCACCACCACCGGATGACCGCGCTCCATCGACTGCTTGACGTTCGTCGCGAGTGCGCGCCAGCACTCGACGGTGAACCAGTTCGTCGGCCGGTCGACCCAGCCGCCGGTACCCCGGTCGAACTGGCGCGGCGTGGTGGCCAGCCGGAACGTCACCACCGGCACCCCCTCCGACACCTCCCGGTACCGGATGTCGCTGCCGATCCACCCCTGCACCGCCACATAGGTCTCGCTGAAGCTCATGTCCTCCGCCTTCCTGAGGTCGCATCTGTGCTGTCACCAGAGAAGGTGCCCGCCCACGCCCCGATTCCGGGAACGACTTTCCAGCCTGGGGAAAACTATATTTCAGTCTTGACTTATATAAGCCGAACCCGGCACTCTGGTGCAGCCGAAGACGACAACCACCGAGAGGGAACCCCCGTGATCGACATCCTCGAGCACATCGCCGCGATCCAGCGCCAGGTGAGCCAGACCGGCGAAGAGGTCCGCGTGACGCTGCGGCGTACCTATCAGGCAGGGGTCGAGGACGTCTGGGACGCGCTGACCGACCCGGACCGGATCCGCCGCTGGATGATGCCGATCACCGGCGAGCTGAAGGTCGGCGGCAGCTTCCAGCTGGAAGGCAACGCCGGCGGCGAGATCCTCGAATGCGAACCACCGAAGCGGTTCAAGGTCAG
The DNA here is from genome assembly GCF_039525325.1 of Kribbella koreensis. NCBI lineage: Bacteria > Bacillati > Actinomycetota > Actinomycetes > Propionibacteriales > Kribbellaceae > Kribbella > Kribbella koreensis. The sequence continues at coordinate 81,395 of NZ_BAAAHK010000008.1, read as the reverse complement.
CTTCGGCGGCCCGGCCAGCCTGGTCGAGATCAGCCTGAGCCAGGACGGTGACTCCACCGAGCTCCAGATGGACCACTCGGTCCCCGCCGACTTCGGCGGCGCCAGCGGAGCGCTCTACGTCGGCCCCGGCTGGGACGGCGCCCTGCTCGGACTCGCCCTGTACGTCGAGGGCAAGCTCGAGGAGCACCACGACCCGCAGGAGATGGCCAACTCCCCCGAGGTGATCGAGTTCAACACGGCGTCGATCCACGCCTGGGTCAAGGCACTCCGCGACTCCGGCCTGGTCTCCGAGGAAGAACTGCGCGCCGCCACCGAGGCCTCAGCCGCCCAATTCGCCCCAGGTTCCTCAGCAGACGACTACCTCTGACCCGTACTACGAGACGCCGGCCAACCGCACAAGCTAGCTACCCAGAGCGCGCTTGGCCGCCGTCTTGGCGGCCCAGGCCATCCGCAGCAGACAGCTGCGAGCCCAAGACCACCGACTAACCGCGAGCGATGGCCAGCTTGTCGCGGCAGACGGTGTAGGCGTCGAGCTCCTCGCGAGCCGGCGCGACGACATGGCTGTCGGCGACCTTCTCCAGCTCCGTACGAAGCGCCTTGGCCACCAAGCGAGCCCGGCGGTTGGCGCCGCTGGTCGCGAAGAGACGGCAGGCGATCGAGAGAGCCACCCCGAGGACAGCTCCGCCGACTAGCATCATCGTCGCGTACGGAATGCCCTCCCACTCCGGCAGCGTCACACCATCGAGGAAGGCGGCCAGTACGAGCCAGACGGCCCCACCCAGCGCCACCAGGAACAGCAACCACTGCAGGAACCGCGCCGCCGCCCACCAGCCCGGGTTGTTGTTGGTGCCGAGATCCGTACGAGCCACTGCCTGGTCCAGCTCGTCGCCGAGGGACTCCTCGCGCTTGCGGATCGCAGTACGGACTGAATCGGCCCAGGGCCGGGACAACCCGGCCGCGGCCTTGTTGGTGATGGTCCGGACGGCAGTATCCATCCGGGCGCGCTGCACTGGAGTTGCCGCAGGCAACGTAGACCGTGCGATCGATACCTCGTTGGAGGCCGACTTGCGCAGCGCCTTCCCTTGCTGGCGGGGAACCTGGTCCAGATGCAAACGCCGCAACGGATCCGGCCGGAAGCGAGCAAGCCACTTGGTGACCGGCCATCCAGTCGCAGCAGTTGCCCGCTGCAAGTAAGACCGGCGCACGGCCTCTACAACGACAGGTAGCCCGCTAGCGTCCGACAATGCATCCACTAGCTCGGTGATGTCCGCTTGGGCGATCTCCGGGGTCTTCGCCGTGCCGCACTGGCTGGCCATCCGGTCTGCGACGCGATCCACGTCGGCAGCAAGTCGCTCGCGGGCAGCCCGCTTGGCGCTGACTCGCTTGACCAGCAGGTCCCGCAGGTCGTCCAGCCCGTCGCCGCTCATGGCAGATGTCGCCACAAGCTGCGGGTTCTTCAGACCGTCCGACTTGAGCAGCCGGGTCAGGTCGGCGAGGCAGCTCTCGCGTTGCTCGTCGGTGAGCTTGTCGGCGTGGTTCAGCGCGAACACCATCACCGACGAGTGCGACGCGAACGGCTTGATGTACCGGTTGTGCAGTGCCGCATCGGCGTACTTCTGCGGATCGACCACCCAGACCAGTACGTCGACCAGCTCGACCAGCCGGTCGACGATGAGCCGGTGCTCGACCTCGGTGGAATCGTGGTCAGGCAGGTCGAGCAGGACCAGCCCGTCGAGGTCCTCGGAGTGCGCGTCCTCGAGCGAGCTGCGGTGCTGCACCTGGTGCCGGCGCGGGATGCCCAGCCAGTTCAACAGCTCGCCGGCCGGCTCCTCGCCCCACACACAGGCCAGCGGCATCGAGCTGGTCGGCCGCCGGGTGCCGATCGCGGCCAGGTCCAGCCCGGTCAGCGCGTTGAACAGCGACGACTTGCCCGAACCGGTCGCACCGGCCAGCGCCACGACTGTCAGATCGCCGGACATCCTGAGCCGTTGGCTGGCCCGGTCCACGATCTGCGACGCCTCACTCAGGACCACCTGGTCCAGCCGTCCCCGGCCGGCCTCGGCAGCGTCCTCGACGGCCTCGATCTTCGTCAGGACATCGGTAGCGCCTCGCGTCAGGCCCTTGACCGTATCCACAGTTCCCGTCACGTGCAGTCCTCCACCGCGCGCGCGGCCTCCGTCAGTTGCCTGGGTGCATCGGGATCGACCGGATGCTGGTCGAGCACAGCCAGGTAGCGGGCGAATTCGGCATCCATCAAAGCATGAACTCTAGCGTCAAGATCGTCCCGGGCCTTGGCGGCCAGCCCGCGAACCGCCTCTTCGCCGAAGACGGCATCCAGCAGCCGCTGTCCGACCACGGCCGTACCGACTCCCGTCGCGGCCTTCGAGCCGGTCGGGACGCTCGCAGTACTGGCGAAGATGGAGATCATCAGGGCCAGGCCGAGGCCGTTCTCGCCGTAGGCAAGGATCTTCGCCGTACTGCGCTTGTCGGCGCCCTCCTGGCGAATCAGCTCGAACACGCCCTCCTGCCACTCCCGCACCGCGCGACCCGCCGCGTCCGGGAACTCCTCGGACATCCCACCCATCGCGGGGTCGCCGGCCGCGAGCAACTGGCGACCGGGGGCCGACGCCTGCCAGGCCGCCTCGGCGCGCTCAGCACCGGCGGCGGCGTGCTCACGCAGCAACGACTCCAGGCCGGACTCGATGGCGTCCTTGAGGTCACGCGTCGGCGGCGGGTTGCCGACTACCGCAGTACGGACCTTGTCGCGCAGTCGGCCGACGTTGGTCTGCAGGCCCTTGAGCAGCTCACCCGTGCCGACGAACTCCTGCCAGCGGGCCAGCACCTCGCCGCGCAGCATGGTGCCGTCCGTGGTCGCCTTGGCGATGTCCTGGACAGCCTGGTCGTACGCCGATTCGGCAGTCGACCGTAGCTCGACGACCGTGTCCGCCTGCGCCCTGACCGCCTTGGCGAAGGCCGGGGTCTTCTTGGTCATCGCAGTGACGGCGCCTTGGAGCGTACGCCGTACAACACCTGAACGCGCCTCGGCATCGGCGGCCAGGTCGATCAGCCAGTCCTTGATCGAGGCAACGACCTCGCTGGCCAGCATTCCGTTGCCGTCGACAACGGTCTCCTTGATGCTGAACAGCGGCGAGTCGCCGAGTCCACGCTCGAGCAGCATCTGGGCCAGGTGGCCGGTGATGTCGTCGATCGTGTCGGACGGGGCTCGGTCGAGGACGACAGCTACCGCAGTACTGCGGTCTGACGCGCTCTGCAGGAACTCCCACGGGACCGCGTCGGCGTACCGGGCGGCAGTGGTGACGAACAGCCAGAGGTCGGCGGCCGCCAGCAACTGGGTGGCGAGGTCACGGTTGGCCTCGACGACCGAGTCGATGTCGGGGGCGTCGAGGATGGCCAGGCCCTGCGGGATGGTGTCGGCGGCGACCAGGCGGATCTGCCCGGGGTCCTCCATCCCGCCCGGGCTGTCACCGCTGGAGCGCGCCATGTCGGGCAGTACGCGGTCATTGGTGAACCAGTCGGCGTCGGCCGGGTTGTGGATCAGTACTGGGGAACGGGTTGTTGGGCGCAGTACGCCGGGCTCGCTGACGACCTGCCCGATGATGCTGTTCACGAGCGTCGACTTGCCCGCCCCGGTCGACCCGCCAACCACCGCAAGTACCGGCGCCTCGAGCTGCACCAGCCGCGGCAGCACGTAGTCGTCCAGCTGATCCAACATCGCCTTCTGCTGCTGGCGGGCCTCATCAGCCCCCACCACATCAATAGGCAACCGACTGGCGGCCAACGCGCCCCGCAGCTTCATCAACGCCGTGATCAACGCCATAGCCGCCTGCTCAGTAGCCACCTCCTCAGCAGACTTCTCCCGCACAACCTCCGCAGGAGCATCAGCACCGGAGCCACCGTCGACCGCATCCTCACCGGACTCGGCGCCGTCCGCACCGGACTCGGCGCTGTCCGCACCGGAGTCGGCGACAGCACCCGCGGCGGAGTCGTTTGCCTCAGAGTCGGTACCACCCTGCGCATTGTCGTCGGAGTCGCTCTCGGCACTCCCGTCGTCCGCGACTGCAGCCAGTCCACCTACCGCAGACGCGGATACCTCAGCCTCCGCACCTGTGGGCGCCTCAGCACCCGCTGCATCCTCTGCCTGCACGCCACCGTCTTCGGCGGTCACAGCCGACTCAACCTCAGCGCTCTGCTCGCCATCAGACGCCGCCTCGGCATCCCCAGCGGGCTCCCCGCCCTCCGCCAAGGAATCCGCCGCGCCCGCTTCGCTGACGTCGGAGTCCGGCTCTGCGTCTGGCTCTGTGTCCGCTTCGCTGACGTCGGAGTCCGGCTCTGCGTCTGGCCCTGCGTCCGCGTCGGAGTCGGTGCCGCCGTCGGCACTCTCGCCGTCCGCGACTGCGGTCGATTCACCCTCCGCAGGCGCGGATGCGTCAACGTCTGCCTCTGCCCCAGCTGCACTGTCACCGGAGCCGGCTTCAGCACTCTCGCCATCCGCGTCCGGGGTCGACTCGCCTTCCGCAGGCGCGCTCAACCCACCCTCCACCGCTGCGGCTACGGCTGCCTCTCCCCCTCCAGCCACCTCCTCGGCAGCCACGCCGCCCTGCTCCCCACCCGCCTCGACAGGTACATCGTCTTGCTGTTCACCCGCCTCGGAGGGTGCGTCATCCTTCGCCTCGTCCGACTCTGCAGGTGCAGCCGAGTCGGTCTCTGCGGTTTGGTCGACCTCAGTTTCCGCAGTCTGCTCGACCTCGGCGTCCGCTGTCGCCCCGGCAGCTGTTTCGGCGTTGCCGTCGGCATGCTCGGCGCCGGCATCGGAGTCTGTGGGAGCTTCGGACTCGGACCCAGCCGCTGACTCGTCGGTGGGGTCGCCGTCCTGCGGTGCGGCCGTCTCGGGGTCGGAGCCAGGTGAAGCCTCGGCAGTTGGCTCCGCATCGTGCGGTGTAGCGGAGTCGGAGGGAGCTTCGGTTGTTGGTTCCGTTGCCTGGGTTGTGGCGGCTTCGGTTGCTGCCTGGGCCTCGGCTTCGGCTTCGGCGGCGGAGACGGCTTCTAGTTCGGCGTCTGCTTCGTCGCGGAGGGCTGTGGGCTCTTCGGAGGCGCCCGGTTGCTTGGGGAGGCCGATGATGATGTCGCCGTACTCGAGGGGGAAGCCCTCGGCCGACTCGTCCGGCTCGTAGACGACGCCGACCTTCGGGCGCGCCGCCTCTTCCTCTGCCGTCAGAGTCACCGCGCTGGCCGGGGTGACGGATTCGGGCTCGGGGTGTCCATCGGTTGATTCCTCGGTGGTCGAGGCACTGGACGCATCAGCGGCCGGTACCTCGGTTGGCGACTGCTCTGCAGCCTGCTCGTCGCCCGCCTTCTCGGCAGCGGTCGGCTGCTCGCCGTCGGCCGGCTGGGCATCGGCGACCTGATCGTCTGTTGCCTGCGCGTCAGCTACCTCAGCTGCCTGGGTGTCAGTTGCCTCGGCGTCGGTTGAGTCGGTACCCGTGGGATCGGTCGTCACTTCGGTGGCCGGCTCGGCTTCCGTTGCCTTGTTCTTGTCTGCGGGTGAGGTGTCCGCGTCGGCGGGAGAAGCAGCGTCGGCGGCGGTCGCGTCAGCAGTCACGTCGGTCGCCTCGGCGGCGGACTCGACAGGCTTGTCGGCAGGCTTCTCGGCCTCGGACTGGTCGGCTGCCGGCTCAGCCGGGGTCTCGACCGCAGGCTGCTCGGTCGAGGTCGCCACCACAGGATCGGCGCTCGTCGCCTTCTCGACCGTCGACTTCTCGGCCTCGGATGCGTCGTCGCCCGTCAGCTTGCCGCCCATCGCCTGGCCATCCGTCGCCTGGCCGGCTGTCGGCGTAGCGGCGGGCTTGGTCGCCACAGAGGGTGCGGCCGGCTCCGTCTGGAGGGTCGGCACAGCGGTCGGCGTACTGGCTGACTTGCGTTTGCGGCGGCGCCAGAAACCTTTGCCTTTGGCATCGGATTCGGCGATCAGCCGGGCCAGTTCGGAGACAGGCTGATCCTGGGCCGGAACCTTCGGCTCTCCCGAACGCTCCGAACCCTCACCAGCTGGCCTGGTGTCAGCCACGGCTACCGCCCACGAGCACAGAGTGCCCGGTCGGACAGCGCAGAAGCAAAGTCATCTTCATCCCCGTTTGGCGGCGTGGACGGGTGGCAGTCACTGCGACGGTGGATACGGACCGTATCCTCCCGGCGTTCCGGACGGTCCAGGGGGTCCCGGTGGGTAACCGGGCTGGCCCGCTGAGTAGCCGGGTTGCCCGGAGGGATACCCCGGCTGAGGCGGCGGATAACCCGCCTGTCCCGGTGGATATCCAGGCCCTCCCGGGTACGGCGCCCCCTGCGCCCCGCCACCCGGGTACTGCGCCCCCTGCGGGGCACTCCCCTGGTACTGCGGGTCCTGCGGACCACCACCCGGGTACTGCGCCCCCTGGGACCCACCCGCCGGGCTCTGCGGCCCGCCACCCGGGTACTGCGCCCCACCGGCCGGATACGGCTGCCCCGGCGAGCCCGGGTACGGCGCCCCACCGGCCGGCATCGGCTGGCCCTGCGGTCCACTCCCCGGGTACTGCGGCCCACCCCCGGGGAACTGCGGCCCACCGGCCATCCCCTGCGGCGCTCCAACCGGGTACTGCGGCACGACAGCCTGGGCAAAGGCCGGCATCGGCGGGAACGGCACGCTAGGCCTCCGTGCCCGGAGCTCGTCCAGCAGCTCCTTCTCCGTCACCAGCGCGTCCGGGCCGATCACCTGGCGGACGATCTTGTCTCGCAGGTAGGCCAGCTCCGTCGCCGTCTGCTGGAACGCCTTGGCCGCGGCGGCCGCCTGCGGTCCGTACCGCTTCGCGTTCTGCCGGAGCGCCTTGCGCCCGCGCAGCGTCGCGATCAGCGGCACATCCTGCGGCGCCAGCCACCCGAACCGCACGTAGTCATACAGCCGGGACGCGATCATCTGCCCCTCCCGCGACCGCATCACCAGCGCGAAGATGAACATCGCGATGAAGATCGGGAACATCAGGAACAGGTACACGATCAGGAACCCGCCACCACCGGACAGGCTCGCCCCACCGTTCCAGGACGCGTGTGCCAGCACCGCGGCCAGATACCCGACGATCGGCGCCAGATACCGCACGACGGTACTGCGGTGCCGCACGGCGATCCCGATCCCGATCGCGGTGAACGACGTGAAGAGTGGATGCGCGAACGGCGAGATCCCGCCGCGGAACACGAACAGGAAGAAGGTCCCGCGCAGACCGGCGTCACTGCCGGACTCCTCGGACAGCTGATGGAACAGCCGGCCGTAGTACAGGATGTTCTCGGTGAAGGCGAAGCCGACGCCGACCATGCCGGCGTAGACGAGCGCGTCGATGATCCCGTCGAACTCCTTGCGCCGCAGCAGCGCCAGCAACGCGATGATCGAGCCCTTGGCGAACTCCTCCACCGGCGGCGCCACGAAGACCGCGGCCCGGCTGCCACCGCTGCCGGTCTCGTGCAGCCACTCGGACGCCTGGGTGTTGATGAAGATGGCGGCCAGGGTCGCGATGAAGGCGCCCCAGCACAGCGCGGTCAGGATGTATTTGGCCGGCTCCGGTTCGTAACGGTCCAGCCACAGGTACAGGGCGATCACCGGTACCACCGGGATGAACGCGAAGACCAGACCCCACATGAACCCGCTGGCGCCGGTCGACTTCGCCACGATCGCGAAGATGCCCAGCCCGGCGATCGCGAAGGCGACCGCGACGACGACCCCGATCAGGATGCTCTGGTTGCGCCGCTGGCCGGGCACCGGGTGGGTCCCGAGCCGGTTGGGCTCCGGTTGCTGCGAGCCGGGTGGGCCGGGCACGCCGACCGCCGCCACCGCGGGTTGCGGCGACTCGGGCGGGCCTCCTGAGGGGTAACTCATGCACGCAGCCTAGTTGTAGAGCCATCCACACGGCAGGACCGGCCACTCGGCGTTACCGGGATGGAACGACAACCCTGTACTTCGCAGTAGCCCCGGCGGCCGTAACCCGTCCCCGCCCCGCCGGAGGAACCCACGAGCATGATCGGCCCACCATCTGAGAGACTCTGATCCGTGCCGGACACCGATCCGGCCGAGCGCCCGTAGCTCAGCTGGATAGAGCGTCGGACTTCTAATCCGTTGGTCGCAGGTTCGAATCCTGCCGGGCGCGCCACCTGAACCCGCTGATCAGGCGGCAGTTGGCCGACATGCAGACCGTGATGACAACGCCCGCGTGGGGCCATTCATGGTGCGAACTAGAAGCTACTCCCGTCGTCTGGAGTCAGCGAGGTCTGTAGCAGTTCGTATCCTTCGTTGAGACCCTCTTAGGCGCCGGCGGTGTGCAGTTCAGCAGGTGGGCCTGCCGGGCGGCTGACAGCTTCGGCGCTCGGCCCTTGAGCTGTCCTTTGGCGCGGGCGATCGCCATGCCTTCGCGGGTGGTGCATCCGCAGTAGGTCGACGCGATCAGCGCCCACACCACGCAGCTACCGCAGGGCGAGCTGCCGCAGGTCGACGGCGGCGTGCTCGTCACGCTCGCCGCGGGGTGCCGGCACACCGAAGGCATCCGGTTCCGGTACCGCACCCACGACGGCACCGAATCCGAGCGCAGCGTCGAACCGTTGCGGATCGTCCACACCGGCCGCCGCTGGTACCTGGTCGCCAGCGACCGTCAGGCCTGGCGGACGTTCCGCGTCGACCGCATCACCCTCCCGGAGCTGACCGGTTCCCGCTACGAGAACCCCCGGACCCGGTCGAGCTGGTTGCCGAAGGCACCGGAGTCGCTCCGTGGGACATCGTCGGCCGAGTCCGCGTCCAGGCCCCGGCTGAGACGGTGAAGAAGCTGATCCCGCCGAGCCAGGGCGTGGTCGAAGCAGTCGACGCCACCACCTGCGAGGTCCGCTTCGCCGCCAACGACCTGGGACCGCTCGTCTCCGGTGTGGTCCGGATCTACTGGCCGTTCGAAATCCTCGACCCACCCGAACTCCGAGCCGCCGTCCACGAGCACGCCCGCCGCCTACTGAACTCCTAGCTCTCGATCGATGAGGTCGCCGAGGAGCAGCTCGGCGCGCTGCACGAACAGGTACGCCTCCTGCCGCTCAGCCACAACCCGTGCCTGCTCGGCCAGACGTACGGCGCTGCCCCGGTCGCCGAGCTTGTTCGCCAGCTGAGCCCCGACGAGCAGGTGCAGGCCGTCCGCCGACCGCTGCCCGTAGCGGTCGCGGAAGGTGTCGGCCTGGTCGAGCGCAACGGCGGCGGCGTCCGGGTCACCGGCTGCCAGCCGCATCTCCGCGAGGAGCGCGTACCAGGTGGAGACGCTGGATCGGACGGGGTTCGTCAGGTTGGCCACGATCAGCCGCTCCGCCGCATCCGCGGCCGTACCAGGATCGCGACCGGTCATCGCCAGCGCCCAGTATCGCGCCAGGCGGAGGTAGGTGCCGAGAAAGACGAACGAGAACTGCGGATCCGCCGCGATCCCACGGTCCGCGACCTGCAGCGCCCAGTCCGGGTCGCCGACGACCGAGGCGGCCCGGGCAGCCATGCACGTCGCGACGGCGGTCGCGTAGGCATCGTCCCCGGCGCCCGCGACGAGCTCGTCCAGGGCCGCCCGGGCGCGAGCGGTCTTCCCGTGGTACGCGGAGATCTCGGCCAGCGTTGCCACGATCAGCAGCCGGAGCCCGTCCCACACCGGGTCGGGGCCGTGATCGCCAGGCAGCCCTTGGGAGGCCGTCGCGGTCAGGTGGCGGTACGACGCTCCGAGACGCCCGAGGTGCCACTGCTGAATTCCCCACGCGGCGTCCCCGTAGCTGCGGACGACCGGATCGCTGGAGGTCGATCCCTGCTCCAGCAGGCGGTCCGCCAGGATGCCGCTGCGTTCGTGCTCAAGGCCTTGCACGTGCGCGGTCCACCGGGAGAACAGAAAGCTCGCGGCCTGACGCTCCCGGCCGAGTGTCTTCGCCACTGTTTCCGCTCGTTCCAGCAGGTCGACGGACGCGGTGCCGTACATGGAGCGCATCCCGGCGACCGCGATCAAGCGGGACAGCGCCTCCAGTTCGAGCTCGGGCAGGGCCGCTCCGCGGGCGCGCTCGACGGCGCGGACGAGGTGACGCTCGGCGTCCCGGAGTGCGGTCTTCGCGGTCGCCCGCGCCCCGGCGCGAAGCAGGGCCGAGACAGTGCGGGCCGGGTCGATGAACGGACCGGCCTCCCACAGATGGTGCGCCGCCCGCTCTGCGAGCGAGTCGTCCGTCGAGCCGACGGCCTCGATCGCGTCGGCGATCGCTCGGTGCAGCGACGCGGCGCGTCCGGGCGGGACGGTCTCGCAGACTGCCTCGCGGACGAGATCGTGGGCGAAGCAGTAACTGAAGGGATCTCCCGGCGCGGGACCGGCGAGACCGAGGTCGCGGACCGGTTCCAGCTGCTCGAGACAGGTCGCCACGTCCGCGGTCGCGATCCGTGCGAGCAGCACCAGGTCAACACTCCGGCCGGCGAGCGCGGCCGCCTGCAGAAGCTCCTGAGCGCCGGGGTCCAGCGCGGCCATGCGGTCGCGAACCACGTCCCGGACGGTCAGCGGGACACCACTGCGCAGCACAGACTCCTCGGTGACGGTCTTGCCGTCGGCGAGGAGCCGCGCCACCTCTTGGACGAAGAACGGATTGCCGGCGGTTCGCGCATGCACCGCACGGGAGACCTCCGCAGCGGGCAGGTCGCCCGTCTCGCGGCGCATCAGCTCGGCAACGCCCGACTGGGCGAGCGGTCCGACGAGGAGCCGGCGATGGCCACGGATCCGGCTCGTGGCGGCAAGAGTCCGGGCCAGCTCGAGGCCGAGCGACGGGTCCCGGTTCCGCAGCGCCGCGACCACGGCAGTACCGGCGGGGAGCCGGGCGACGACATGGTCGAACAGGTGCAACGACGCGGGATCCGCCCAGTGGAGGTCGTCGAGGACGATCACCAGGGGATGCTCGGCTGCGGATTCGGAGATCACCCCGACGACCTCTTCGAACAGCCGGAACTGGGCGCCGTCATCCGGGACGGCCGGTGCTGATCCGGCGGGGTCCCGAGTCTCGGTGAGGCGGCTCAGATCGCCGCTGAGCCACTCCGCGCGACGAGTCGCCGACCGGCTCTGGAGCAGACTCCGGACGACCTCCACCCACGGCCACATCGCGGGAGCGCCGCCGCCCTGGAGACCATGCCCCCAGACAACGCGCGCGGCCCGATCCTGGGCGTGCCGGGCGGTCTCCTGAAGGAGACGGGTCTTGCCGATGCCGGGCTCGCCTTCGAGCAGGACGACAGCCGTCCCGGCCGCGAGCGCCGGCTCGACGGCGCTGCGGAGCAGGCCGAACTCCTCGGCTCGGCCCACCAACTCGCCGTTGAGGGTGGCGGCCGGCGCGGTCCGGGGAGAAGGCGGCGCAGCCACGGCAGTCTGTTCGAGTACCTGCCGCTGGGCGGAACGCAATGCCGCGCCGGGTTCGATCCCGAGGTCGTCCGCGAGCCGGCGCCGGATCACGTCGTACGCCGTCAGCGCCTCCGCCTGCTGCCCGGCGGCGCACAATGAGCGGATCAGGCCGGCGTGCACCGGTTCGTTCAGAGCGGCCATGGTTGAGGCGAGGTGCAGGGCCGGCAGCATCCGATGGGGCCGGTTCAGCGAGATCGCGAGCTCCGCACCCTCGACACAAGCAACGAAGAACTCGTCGTCGAGTCCGGCGAAGATCGCGACAGCGGCGGGGCTGTGCGCGGCGCCGCCTCCGGCCGGGCCGCTCCACAGCTCCAGCGCGGCGGCGTACTGGTCGAGCGCGGCTGCTTCGCGGCTGTTGTCGACAGCCGCCCGAGCCGCGGTGACGAGTTGCCGGAAGCGCGCGAGGTCCAGGACGTCCGGGCCGGCGGTACACAGATATCCGTTGGTGCTCCGCGCGAGGTAGGCACCCGGTTGCCGCGGTGGCAGGGCGGGCTCGAGGAGGCGGCGGAGTGCACCGACGTACTTGTGGATGACGTTCAGTGCACTGGCCGGCTCGTTCCCGCCCCAGATCAGCTCGATCAGCTCGCCGGGGCCGATCGGTCTCCCGACGTGCGCAAGCAACAGCGCGAGCAGATAGGTCTGCTGGCGTGGACCGGGATCGACCTCGACACCGCCGTGCCACACCCGCAGCGGCCCGAGCACCTGCAGCCTCAGCGAGCCGACGTCACCCCAAGGCTGTCCGTCGACGCTTCGAGGTACGAGCGTCTCCGTCATGTCCGGCCCCCTCGTCGATGGTCCGGCCGCCGCGGCATCTGTCCTCACGCGCTTCGGTCAAGTTGCACTCTAGAGGCTGGAGTCCCGCTCCAGCCAGCGATTCCACTGCAAATCCACTGACCGTCAACTGCGGCTCCCTACCGTCGACGGTGGCGTGCACGCTCCCGGCCCCGGAGCGACTGCCCGCGGACCACCTCGAACGAGAAAGGCGAGAACACCATGGCAACGATGACGACCCCCGACGGGGTGGAGCTGTTCTACAAGGACTGGGGATCCGGCCGCCCGATCGTGTTCAGTCACGGCTGGCCGCTGTCGGCCGACGACTGGGACAACCAGATGCTGTTCTTCCTCGGCCATGGCTTCCGGGTGATCGCGCACGACCGCCGGGGACACGGACGGTCCGCCCAGGTGTCCGACGGCCACGACATGAACCACTACGCCGACGACCTCGCGGCGCTCCTCGACCACCTCGATCTCCGCGGCGCCGTGCTCGTGGGGCACTCGGCCGGCGGCGGCGAACTGGTGCGCTACCTCGGGCGGCACGGCGAGAGCCGCGTGGCGAAGCTCGTGCTGATCAGCTCCGTCGTACCGTCGCAGCAGTTGACCGATGCGAATCCTGACGGCCAGCCGCCGGAGGTCTTCGCGGGTCTGAAGCAAGGCATCGCGACGAACCGGTCGGCGTTCTACCGTGAGGTGGCCGCCGGGCCCTTCTACGGGTACAACCGGCCGGGTGCCGAACCGAACGAGGCAGTCATCGAGAACTGGTGGCGCCAGGGCATGATGGGCTCGGCGAAGGCCCAGTTCGACTGCGTCGACGCGTTCGCCCAGGAGGACTACACCGACGACCTGAAGAAGATCAGCGTGCCGGTCCTGGTCATGCAAGGCGACGACGACCAGATCGTTCCCTACCGCAGCACCGCGCCGCGGGCCGTCGAGATCCTCGCGAACGGCACGCTCAAGACCTACCCCGGCTGGCCGCACGGCATCCCGACCACGAACGCCGACGTCATCAACGCGGACATCCTCGAGTTCGTCGAGTCCTGAGGGCAGCACGGCGCCGCCGGTCCCGCTCGGATAGATTCGCCGCGGAACCGGCCGCGCTCGCGCGGTGCCGGGATCGTCGGAGATCGAAGGTGGGTGCGGGTGCCAGAGAACGGACAGACCCGGCGCGATCTGTACGCGGACATGACCAAGCGAGAGGTCCTGCGCTCGGCACGGAAGTTGTTCGGCCAGATCGGGTACTCGCAGACCACTGTCGAGAGCATCGCCCGGGATGCCGGGGTGTCCCCGGCGACGATCTACGCGCAGTGCGGCGGAAAGGAGGGCCTCCTCCGAGCGCTGATGGACTTGTGGACCACGAGCGACCTGGTACCGAGCACCATCGCCGAATGCCTGGCCGCCGAGTCGGCACACGCCAAACTGGACGCGCTGGCGAGGGGGTACGTCGCGATCTACGCGGAGTTCGGCGACATCATCCAGATCGTGACCCGGGCCGCGGCCGCCTCGCCCGTCGCGGAGGCGTACCTAGAGGTGGCCGACGAACGCCAGCAGAACGCGCTCCGGGACATCGTCACCGGCATGCGGGACGCCGGCGGCCTCGCCGACGGGATCACGGTGGACGAGGCCGTCCAGGTCATCTTCTTCCACTTCCGGTACCCGCAGTTCGCGCTCGCCGCGGACGAGTTCGGCTGGGGTGCCGAACGCACGACCCGCTGGCTCACCGAGCGGGTCGCGTCGGTGATCCTTCGGTGATCCTGAAGGCCTAGCGCTCGGCCAGCGCCTTCCGGATCCGCTCCTCCGAGACCGGGTACGGCGTGCCGAGGGTCTGCGCGAACAGGCTGATCCGGAGTTCCTCGAGCATCCAGCGGCGCGACGGATCAGTTCCAGTGGACAGCTAGTTGATCGGCTCGCCGGCGTCCCTCCAGTACGGCTCCATCGGGAACACCGACCGCGCCGCGTCTGTCCACAACCCGTCCACTGGCGATCCCTAGCGTCGTCCCCGGGGCTCCAGCGGGCTCCGGATGCAGGACTAGACCAGAGGGAGCGCAATCATGATCAGCAAGAGACTCACGGCCCTCGTCGGGGCCTCGGTAGCAGTTGTTGCCGCGTGCGTCAGCATGCTCGCCGTCACGACGGCCGACGCCCGCCCGGGCGGCCAAGGCCACGCTCCGGCGGACAAGCCCACGATCGTCCTGGTCCACGGCGCGTTCGCCGACAGCAGCGGCTTCAACGCGGTGATCCAGCGGCTGACGAAGGACGGTTACCCGGTCGTCGCCGCGGCCAACCCGCTGCGAGCGGTCCCGTCCGACGCCGCGCAACTCTCTGCCCTGCTCGACAGCATCAAGGGTCCGATCGTGCTGGTCGGCCACTCCTACGGTGGGGTCGTCATGTCCACGGCCGCCACCGGGAACAAGAACGTCAAGGCGCTGGTCTACGTGGCGGCGTACATCCCCGAGACCGGAGAGACTGTGGCGCAGCTGACCGACAAGTTCCCCGGCAGCACGGTGGACGCGTCCCTCAAGGCGGTGCCGCTGCCGGACGGAGTGGTCGATCTCTACATCGATCCCGCTGTGTTCCGTGCGAATTTCGCGCCCGACCTGCCGGCCAAGGACGCCGCGCTCTACTCGATTACCCAGCGCCCCGCCACCAACGTGGCACTCACCGAGCCGATCCTGGGGGAGCAGGCGTGGCACACGATCCGGAGCTATGCCCTGATCAGCGGCGCCGACAAGATCATCCCGCCCGCGGCCCAGCGGTACATGTCCAAGCGCGCGGGATCGACGGTACAGACGGTCAAAGGCGCCTCCCACATGGTGTTCGTCTCACACCCGGACACGACCGTCTCCTTCATCGAGCGGGCGGTACGTGAAACCACTCGATGAGCGCTGATAACTCACGGGTGGGAGAAGGTGCCGAGTCCGAGCCGCCGTCGCTACGCGCGCTCCCACCCCCGCCTTAGCGCCGGGCGTGGCCGGCTGGGCCACGGACGTGGGGCTATTCGTGGTGCGAACTGAAGTTGGTCGCAGGTTCGAATCCTGCCGGGCGCGCCTCCTGGACCCGCTGGTCAGGCATCGATCTGGCGGCCCGGCACCGGCTGTCAGCCGACTTCGAAGGACTGGTTGGGGTGGCGGGTGGTGCGGCCGGGGTGTTGGGCTGCTGAGGTGTCGGTGGCGGCGGTCTGAGCGGTTGGCGGCTTGGTTTGTTGGGTTATGGCTTGGACGTTGGCTAGTACGGCCTGTTTTTCCTGGAGGGTTTGGGCTACCTCGAAGCTTTGCCAGACCTGGTGGTGGGCTTCTGGGGTCAGGGTGCTTTCGTGGAGCATTTTGTCGACCTGGCGGATCATTCGGTGGTCGTCGCGGTGGACGAAGCTGTCCAGGAGGAGCTTGAGTTCAGGGTCCTGGGCTGGGGCGTGGGTGAGCCAGGCTCGGACGTCGTTGGTGAACTGTTGCTGGACGGCCGTGGTGTCGAGGGGAGCGCCGTCGCGGACTTCGGCTGCGGCGTCCATGACGGCTCGGAGGCCGGCTACCTTGCAGGCCTCGCGGACCACCGGGTTCAGGTACGGCGGGTCCACCAGGATCGGGTTGACGCCGAAGGTGCGGTCCTGCTCCTCGGTGAGGCGACGCTGGACCGGCCCTGACTCGTCCAGGGCTTTGGGGCTGCTCAGCGGGCCCTGGAGGGAGTTCTCGATCGTGCGGATCGCGGCGAGGCTGCCGAACGTCAGCCCGGGATCACGCGGCAGCTCCTTCATACCGCCTCCGATGCCCTCGTCACGGTGCAGCACGTACCCCCGCTTCGTCCCGGGGTGCGGATCCGACGCGATGCCGTCGTAGAACATGTACCGGCCCTCGAAGTGCGTCTCCGGGTACGCCGACGACAGCAGCTCCTGCACCGTCCCCTTGAGACAGCTGTCCATCAGTACGACCCGGCTGCCCGGCGTACCGACCGGGACGCCTGCACCGCGCAGGTAGCGGGTGAGCTGCTGGTAAGACCCAGCAACGTCCTCTGCGGACACACTGGCGGTGTTCTCCCGGTACCCGCTGATCTCCGGGAAGGACTTGCCGCCGTTCTGTTCCAGGTCCTGCACTGCGGCCTCCGCCACCGCCCGGGACAGGACAGCGTCATGGCAGTGCGCCGAGAAGAACTCGGGGTCCAGCGTCCGAGTCGCCACGGACAGGCTGTAGCCGTCCCGGCCGAGGAACACCACCCTGGTGTGCGGGTTGGCCGCCACCTCTCGGCGCAGGTCGCGCAGCATGTCCCGCGCGATCGACGTGACGAAGCGCGCGTGGTGGGCCCGGAACGCGTTGTAGATCCGCTCCACCGCATCCCGGTCCGCCTGGTCCTTCAGCCCGTACGCATCGCTGATCGCCGCCAGCGGCGGGAGCTCTCGTTCGATCGCCACGGTCACCTACCGCCGTCGACGCGGTCGAGCCAGGCCTGCAACGCCCCAGCCTCGGTGCTAACGCCCCACCACAGGACGACACCGCCCTGCTGCGGCTGGAACCGTCCCAGCGCGTCCACCCCGACCGGTACCTGCCTGAAGTCGACGAACGGCAGCGCCAGCCCACCAGCGACGACCACTGCCGGCCCCAGCTCCCCATCGTCCGGGTTCGGGCTTACAAGATCGAGTTTCAACCGTCCAGCCGCCGCGGCCTCCAGTACCGGTCCCGCTCCCCCGTCAACCTGCAGCTGCGTAACTCGCAGCCGGCCGACGACCTCCGAGTCGATGAGACTTGCGAGTGCACTGGTGTCCCGCCCCGCGCCGATCCAGCGCACCTGGCCTTCACCCGGTACTTCAGCAACCGCTGAGGCCTCCGCAGTTACATTCACGTCCTCGCGTCCCAGCGAGTCCAGTACCGCGCGCGCCGCCGCAACGTCGTCGGTGACGACCAGGGCGAGGTCCCGCGCGGTGGACGCCGCGATACGCAGTACCAAGCCAGCGGCACCAACAGCGAGCACCACAGGCGTGCCCTGCAGGTTCTCCGGCCAGGCGGGCAGCTCCGAGGCGCTGTCCGCCAGAGGGGTTCCGGGGAACAGC
The DNA here is from genome assembly GCF_039525325.1 of Kribbella koreensis. Taxonomy (NCBI): domain Bacteria; kingdom Bacillati; phylum Actinomycetota; class Actinomycetes; order Propionibacteriales; family Kribbellaceae; genus Kribbella; species Kribbella koreensis. The sequence continues at coordinate 64,127 of NZ_BAAAHK010000008.1, read as the reverse complement.
TCCCCCACGCTGCGCAGCGCCTCCCAGTCGTCCACGGACTGCTGCGCCAGGCTCTTGCGCTCAGGCTGGTCGAAAGTCATTCCATCGTCCTCGTCGTGTTCTGCTGGCCGGTCGTACCGGTCCAGCGGCTGTTCTCGGCTCGCACTGTAGTTCCAGGCCGGGCGGCTCCAGGCGGCAGCAACGCAGGGTCAGTCAACGGCGACAGCCGCAACCCCTGCGCATCTGCCTGCGCGCCCTGTACGACCTGCTGAAGCGGCTCGATCTCATAGTCGGTGGCCGTCCGCACAGCCTCCAGCGCAGCCTCCGGCCCACCGCGCAGCAACTCCTCGTACGGTCGCTCGACAGCCCCAGCGTTGCCGAAGGCAAGGGTCAACCCGGTCGACGTGGTCTTCCGATCCGCCCGCAGATTGACCAGCATCGTCGGCCCGTCCGCACCGACCTGGACGGACTTCTGCACCCGCTGCCACTCCGGATTCGTCCCGATCACCGCAGCGGCCGAGTCGATCAACGCCTGCACCTGGTACCCGTGCTCCCGACCAGGTTGAGCCGGCAACACCAGCCGGTGCTCATGCGGTCCCACCGGCCGGACATGCCCGGCATGCGGAGCAGACGCCCGCAAGGCCGCCCTATCCGCCCATGCCACCGCCGCATCCCCCTGGCCCCGGCCATACCGGCGCAGAGACTGCCGCACAAAGTCATCCACGGGCCTACCGCCGCCAGAAGCCTTGTACTCCGCAGTGACCGCATGCCCCGTCCGATCCCACACGGACAACGCCAACTCGCTACGACTCACCACACCGTTGCCAGCAGCAACCGTGTCCGGCAGAGCCGCCACCGTCCGCGCCAGCCACTCCGCCCGTGCCACTGCCACCGGATCCGCCGCCAGGTCCGGCGTACGCCGCAGCAACTGCTCAGCACTCACCGGCGACGGCTCAGAGACACTCTGAGCCCAATGCCGCACCTCATCCAGATGCGCAGGCTGCAGCCCGACATTCCGGTCGATCGGCATCAGCAGCGTCGGGATGCCCTCGTCGAGGACCCGATCCTCGGCCCACAGCCGATCAGGCTCGGTGATCGCGTCGTCCAGCCAGGCGAACGCCTGATCGCCGACCCCCTCCCGAACGCTGACCGCCTTCCAGTTGTGGCCGAACCGCACCGGCCCGGCCGCGGCCCGGTCGATGTTGACGAACTCCCAGCGCCGGTCGAGCCCGATCGCCGGACCGACCATCCGGTTGGCGGCGTCGTTCCAGGTGGTCCCCCAGCGCAGGTCGACCAGCCCTTCGCGATCCAGCTCGTTCAGCATCCGCCCGTGCTCGGGATGCAGCCAGACCAGGTACTCCTCACCCTTCAGCCGGTACGGCGTGAAGCCCCGCTCGGCCTGGTTCTTCTCCGGGTTCAGCACCCCGTCGATGTCGACCAGCACCCAGGGTCTGCCCGCCATCAACGCTCCACGGTCGGCCGGCTGATGGAGGTGACGGTCGCCGGCTTCTCGCGGGCGCCATCACCCTTCGACAAGTCGACCGCACCGCCGGTACCAAGGAAGCGGCTCATGTCGGCCGGGCCCTTGATCGGCTGGCCGGGCTCCGGCTCCGGCATCATGCCGAGCTTGTCCATCTCCCTCACCAGCCCGGCGGTCCCGTGGTCCCAGCTCCGGTTCTGCTCGAAGTAGTCGCCCAGCCGGACGGCCGACGCCTTGGACTCCTCCGGGTTGCGCAGGTGCCACTCCGCCTTGTCCGCGAAGGCCAGGTGGTACTTGTCCTGCGACAGGCCGGTGGTGTCGACCACTGCCGGGTCGCCGATGCCCTGCGGCACGCTGTTCGGGTCACTGAGGTCCATACCGACGCCTGTGTGGTTGCCGACGATCACTGGCACCCGGTAGCCGGCTACCTCCAGCGGGGCCAGTTCGTAGTCGCCCCAGCGAGCCGTGTGCATGACGAGGTCCGCGCTCCGGATCTCGCCCCGCATGATCTCGAGATCCTTGGTGTAGGCGCGCACCCGGACCGGGAACCCGGCGATGTCGGACAGCATCCGTTCCTGCTCCGCTACTTCGGCCGACCGCGCGCCGAGCATCGTTAGCTGGACCTGCAGGCCCCGGGCCCGCAACTCGGCCGCTGCCCGCGCCGCGATGTCCGCGCCCTTCAGCGGGTCGTCGGTCCGAGTGAACACCAGCAGGTTCTTGATCCGCTGGTTCGGGTCGTGGAAGGCCGGGGACTCCATCACCATGCCGGGCTTCAGCTCGACGACCGGCGGCGGCTTCTCGCACATCCGCGCCAGCCGGCGACCCTCCTCTGTCAGCAGCGGCCCGACACCGACCACCAGGTCGGCCCGCTCGACCAGCGCCCGCTCGGTGATGGTGTGCTCGTTGGACTGCTGGGGGTTGCCGCGGCCACGGTCCATCTGGTCAGCCGTGACGTGCATGAAGTGGATGACTTTGGCGTTCGGGTAGAAGTTGTCCCGCAGGTAGCCCGCCGCGCCACCGGAGAACCGCCCGTGGCCGAGGATCACGTCGATGTCCGGCGGCAGACCGTCGGCGCGCAGCAACTGCGCCCGGGTGTCGGTGATACCCGGGACAGGCTTGAGCACCTGGATGTCGACCAGCCGGTGCAGGTCGGTCGGGGTGGTGACGCGGGCGGTGACCTGGTGGCCCATCCGGGCAAGCGACTGGGCGACCTCACGGTTCACCGCGAACGGCCCACCGCCGTACCACTTGTCAGCGAGAGCCAGTACTCGCAACGGACGGCCGGTGTTCGGTAGACCCTCGAAGGGATCGGACATGCTGTTTCGTTCCTCCGGTGTTCTCGATCAGCCGCGCAGGCCGGCGGCGGTGTAGAAGCGCTCGACCAGCTCGTCGGACACAGCCGCCAACTGCTCGGCGTCCGGGCTGATCAGGCCACGGGCAGCCTCATCGCGCAGACGCGCGGAGAGCTCCCGGAGCAGGGATGCGGCAACCAGTACTTCGGTACCGCCCAACTCGACCGTACGAGCTGCGTCCTCGTCTTGCGGCGGCCGTAGCGACTCACGCGAGCCAGCGGCCTGCTCCCGGAACTCGACCGGCGCCTGGACGGCTTGCCCCTGCTCGTCCCAGCCGTGCCGATAAGTACTGAGCATGTGGCGGCCCGGGTCGGCCGCGACCATCTCCGAATTCATTGCCGAAGAATCCCATGCAGAGGGGCGATCGAGACCATGGTTTCCGGCGCTCGGCCCAAAAAAAATATGCCCCTGGCAAGCAAACGGCACTAGACCGGAAGCGAGCGGGGCCTTATCCTATCCACATGCATAGAACAGATGTGAACACAGATCTCGTCTCAACCCTAGCATCTGATGAAGCAGAGCGCAAGTCCCCGAACGAGGCCGGAGTCTGGCGGCTCGGCGGGCAAGCCGTCAACCGGATCGGCTTCGGCACCAAACGCCTCGGCAGCAGCCCCGAGCAGGCGATCGAGCTGCTGCGCCAGGCCGTTGCCCTCGGCGTCGATCACCTCGACACGGCCGGCTTCTATCCGTCGGTCGGCCGGGCCGGCGAGCAGCACGGCTTCGACAGCCTCGAGTGGGCCAACGACGCGGTCCGGCGGGCGCTCTCGCCGTACTCCGGCGAGCTCACGATCGCCACCAAGGTCGGCCCGACGGAGCACGGACTGGCCCGGCCGGACCAGCTGCGCGCGCTGGTCGAGCACGATCTCCGCCAACTCGGGCTGGAGACGCTGGACCTGGTATACCTCCGCCAGACCGGGCTCGATTCGGTCGCGGAGCATTACGGCGTACTGGCCGAGTTGCAGACAGCTGGTCTGATCAAGCACCTCGGGCTGTCCAACGTCCGGCTCGAGCACCTTGCCCAGGCGCAGGAGATCGCGCCCGTGGTCGCAGTACAGAACCGCTACGGCGTCGGCTTCGGCCGCGTCAACGACACGATGCTGGAAACCTGCGGCGCCCAGGGCATCGCCTTCGTCCCCTTCTTCGCCGTCACCGCCACCGGCCGCGAACAAGGCGGAGTAGCCCACTCCGACCCGGTCGCCACCATCGCCCGCGCCCACGACGCCACCCCCGCCCAGATCCGGATCGCCTGGACCCTGGCCAAAGGCCCCCACGTCCTGGCCATCCCCGGCACCGGCAACCCCATCCACCTGGCCGAGAACATCGCCGCAGGCCGCATCCACCTCACCCCCGCCGACCTAGCCACCCTCGACGCCATCCCCTCCGACTAGCCCAGACTTGACGCCGTGGACCTCGACGCGGAGCTGACCTTGATTGCCGGCTACCTGGCCCGGCGGGATGTTGCTGAGCCGGTTGACGCTGACCTGCTGGTCCTGATGGGCAGCGCCGTGCTGGAGTCGGTGGAGCTGGCTGCGCGGGTTTGGCGACATGGGTTGGTGCCGCGGATCGTGGTCAGCGGTGGGATCGGGCACTCGACGCAGCACCTGCTGGCGAAGGTCGGCCAGGAGGTGCTGCGGCCCGAGTCGCAGATCTTCAGCGAGCTACTGACGGGCGAGTACGGCGTATCGGCCGACGTGATCGAGGTCGAGGAGCGGTCGACGAACTGTGGGGAGAACGCGGAGTTCACCCGGCCGTTCGTCGACCGGGCGCAGCGGATCCTGCTCGTGCAGGACCCGACCATGCAGCGGCGGACGCACGCGTCGTTCGTCCGCTCGTTCCGCGACCTCCCCGGCACCCAGCTGATCAGCTTCGCCCCGGTGATCCCGACGATTACCCCGTACGGCGTCGCGGCCGCGGCCGGCGGGCCGGTGATCTGGGAGCGTGAGCGGTTCGCGTCGCTGGTGCTGGGCGAGATCCGGCGGCTCCGCGACGACGAGGACGGCTACGGTCCACGCGGCCGGGACTTCATCGACCACGTGGACGCGCCGGCCGCAGTAGAAGAGGCATACCGCAGGGTTTCGGATCAGTACCCCGCACTGATCCGGCCCGCGGGTGGCTGATCAGCCCCAGAAGGTGTCCTCGCCCGGCTGGTCCGCTGAGAAGAGCCAGGCCTCGACGATCTTGCCGTTGGTGACCTTCAGGAGGTCTACGCCGTCCTGGGCCAGGTCGGCGCCCGCGCGCTTGGCGGTGAAGTGGATGGGCGCGGCGACGAGATCGCCGTTGAGCATCGGGGGTGCGGTCAGCGACAGCTCGAAGGTCCCCTCGCTGATCTCCATCATCCCGCCGATCATCGCGTTCACGGCGCCCGCGCCGCTCCGTACGCCGGAGAACTGGTTGGCGCCGGGCTGGTGCCAGACGATGTCGTCGGCGAGGAAGCCCGCCACCGTCGCGAAATCCTTCGCCGCGAGCGCGTCGAAGTACTGCTGGACCACTGCCACCGGGTCACTCATGAGATCCTCCAGATCGGTTGTTTGCCCTTGCAGTGGCCAATACTTACTATTGGTGACCATTAACTTCAACGTAACTAATGGGGCCTGATGCCGAAGACTTACGCTCCACCGGCGGGACGCAACTGGGACGTGCTGTCCAGCCAGTGCCCGTCGCGGACCTCACTGGCCCGGATCGCCAACAAGTGGACCGCGATGACCGTGGTCGTGCTCGACGACGGCCCGCTGCGGTTCGGCGACATCCGCACCGCCCTCGACGGGATCAGCGGCAAGGTCCTCACCGACACCCTGCGCGACCTCGAACGCGACGGCATGGTGACCAGGCGCTCGTACTCCGAAGTCCCGCCGCGGGTCGAATACGAACTGACCCCCCTCGGCCGCACCCTCCAAGGCCCCCTGACCGCCCTCTGCCGCTGGGCCGAAGAACACATCCCCGAGGTCCTGGCAGCCCGCGACGCCTACGACGACCGCTGACGAAACGGACGGCAAAACCAGAGGCGGCGACTCACAAGCCCTGCAACCATCGGCAAATGCCGAATCTGCCGTACGTCTACCAGGTCACCAAGTACGACCCAGCCGACCGCGACGACCAGGGCCGGTACGTCGGCGCCGAGGTGACGACCAGCGACCACGGACCCCAGGAAAGCGCCTATCTGTCGGCAGTCACCTCGTTCGCCGCCGAGAGCGGTGTCACCGAACTGACCGTCCGCGATCCACACATCCCCGCCTTCGTCTCCTTCGGGCTCGAGCCTCCGATCGAGGGACACGGTCTGGCGGGGCTGTTCGCGCCCGACCTGAGTGACTATTTCGACGGCGCCGTCGTGTCGATCGAGGTGGGACTCGCCTTGGTTCGCGCGATGCTTCGCGATCATGGCGCGTGGTGCCAACTCGAGGTGGAGGACCGCTTCTGCGTCCAGGTCGGCTATGACCAATACCTGTACATCGGCAGCACGACGTACTGCGAACGCGCCCTGGAAGTCACCGTGCAAGCCGGCCTGTTCCCGGTTCGGATCGACCGGTCTCCCTACGACGACCTGGACGACGATGGTCCGGCCCAGCCCGCCGACGACGCCTTCTGGGCCGAGGTCGCCTCGCTCGCCGAGGGGCATGGAGCCGTGCTGCTGGCGGAGCATTTCGTTCGGAACGGCGTCCGGTGGCATCGGGTCGAACCCGGCCACCTCCACGCCGTACGCCGGCGGTTGGCGCCGCGGGCGATCGTCGAGATCTGGCCGGACTGCTCGACTGATTTCGACACCGTCCGTGCGCAGGCGGCGTCGATGGAGCTCGGCTGCGAACTGATCTGGGTAGACCGCACCGGAGCCATCCACACCGAACGCGTCGAGGAAGCCGCCGGCCTGGTGATTCCCGGCGAGGCGGTCGGGGCGCTTGTCGTCTCGTCGACCTCTGACGGCTACCGCCCGCTGGCCCAAGCCGTGCTTCCCGATGCCGACGGCGTACTGCGCGCCCGCTGGGTGCCGTTCAGCTGAAGGAATTCGGCGACGGCCGCGTCTTCCCGGGGCACGACTGAGCGCGTAGTGTTGGATTATGTATACAGGTGAACGGTATGCTGGCTACGGCCGGGTGCGGGGTTGAGGGGCGATGTTGCTGCGTCAGCTCGAGTACCTCGTCGCACTCGCCCGGGAGCGGCACTTCGCCCGCGCGGCTGACACTTGCTACGTCTCGCAGCCGTCGCTGTCCGCCGCGATCCGCAAACTCGAGCAAGAACTCGACGTACCGATCGTCCGCCGCGGCCGCCGCTTCGAGGGCCTCACACCCGAAGGCGAACGCGTCCTGCTCTGGGCCCAGCGCATCCTGGCCGAACGCGACGCCCTGCGACACGAACTGTCCGTCATGCGCGGCGGCCTCACCGGCACCCTCAGGCTCGGCGCCATCCCCACCGCCATGCCCGTCGTCTCGCTCCTGACCACCCCGTTCTGCGCCCGCCACACCCAGGCCCGCGTCACCCTCGAGTCGCTCTCGTCGCGCGACATCACCCAGAAACTCGCCGAGTTCGAACTCGACGTCGCCATGACCTACCTCGACGACGACACCCTCGGCCAAGTCCGCAAAACACCCCTGTACGAAGAGCGCTACCTCCTCCTCACCCCCGAAACCAGCGACCTCGCCGAACTCCCCGTCGCCACCTGGGCCCAAGTCTCCGAACAACCCCTCTGCCTGCTCTCACCCCAGATGCGCAACCGCCGGATCATGAACGGCTACTTCACCGACGACGGCGTCACTGCCACCCCCGCGATCGAGAGCGACACCGTCTCCGGCCTCTACAGCCACTTGCGCGGCAACCACTGGAGCACCGTCATCTCCCACGCCTGGCTCCACATGTTCGGCGTACCCGCCGGTATGAAGGTCGTACCGCTCAAATCCCCCGCCCACGGCCCACGCGTCGGCCTGGTGATCGCCGCACGAAGCCCCGAACCCGTCCTCGCCCGCGCCCTCCTCGACGTCGCCCGCCAAGCCGGCGTACACACCGCACTGGACGAACTCCTCGACGTCCACCTGATGGGTGGCCAGCTCACCCGATAGCGCGCGCCTATCCCGGGATAGCAAGCAAGTCTTGGACCGCGGCCACCCTCGAGAAGCACTGTTGAAGGACCGAATCCCCTTCAGACGTTGAGGAGTTGCCCATCATGGCCAAGGTCTTGTGCGTGCTGTACGACGACCCGAAGGACGGCTATCCGACCACCTACGCGCGCGACGACATCCCGGTCATCGCGTCCTACCCGGGCGGCCAGACCGCGCCGACCCCGAAGGCGATCGACTTCACCCCGGGTGCCCTGCTCGGCAGCGTCTCCGGCGAGCTCGGCCTTCGCGAGTACCTGGAGAGCCAGGGCCACACCCTCGTCGTCACGTCCGACAAGGAAGGCGAGAACTCGGTACTCGACCAAGAACTGCCCGACGCCGACGTGGTCATCTCACAGCCGTTCTGGCCCGCGTACCTGACCGCCGAGCGGATCGCCAAGGCGCCCAACCTCAAACTCGCGATCACCGCCGGCATCGGCTCGGACCACGTCGACCTGGACGCCGCGATCGCCGGCAAGATCACCGTTGCCGAGGTCACCTATTGCAACAGCATCAGCGTCGCCGAGCACGTGGTGATGATGATCCTCGGCCTGGTCCGCAACTACCTCCCGTCCCACCAGGTCGTCCTCGACGGCGGCTGGGACATCGCCGACTGCGTCGCCCGCTCGTACGATCTCGAAGGCATGCATGTCGGTACGGTCGCCGCCGGCCGCATCGGCACGGCGGTACTGCGCCGCCTCGCACCCTTCGACGTCAAACTGCACTACACCGACCGCCACCGCCTGCCCGAGTCGATCGAGCGCGAACTCAACCTGACCTTCCACCCCGACGCCGCCAGCATGGTGCCGTACTGCGACGTCGTCACCGTCAACGCGCCGCTGCACCCCGAGACCGAGGGCCTGTTCAACGACAAGCTGATCGGCACGATGAAGCGCGGCACCTACCTGATCAACACCGCCCGCGCGAAGATCGCCGACCGCGACGCCATCGTCCGCGCCTTGGAGAGCGGTCGGCTCGCTGGGTACGCCGGTGACGTCTGGTACCCGCAACCCGCCCCGGCCGGCCACCCGTGGCGGACCATGCCGCACCACGGAATGACCCCGCACATCTCCGGCTCGTCCCTGTCCGCTCAGACCAGGTACGCCGCCGGCACCCGCGAGATCCTCGAGTCCTTCTTCGCCGGTACGCCGATCCGCGACGAGTACCTGATCGTCGACGGCGGCCGGCTGGCCGGTACCGGCGCGCACTCGTACTCCACCAGGTCCTGAACGTAACCGGGATCACGTCGCACGTAACCGGGATCACGTGAGACGCGGGCATAACCGCCCGGCACACCTGGTTGAATGTATACAGAAGGCAGAATTCCAACCCAGATGAGAGGGCACCATGATCTTCACCCGTAGGTTCGGCGCTCTGGCGGCCCGGCCGCAGTTCCCGGATGCACCGGAGCTGCAGCAGCAGGAGCTGGACGTCGACGTCGAAATCCAGCACAACCAGCACACCGAGAGCGGCGAGCAGGAGCGCGTCACCACTGCCGCCTGAGGACCAGCCCGATCGGTGCTCCGGACACACGCGTCACCACCGCGGCGGCGGACTCCCCGCGGGGCAGAATGCAAGGATCCGGAGCACCGGGAGCAGGACGATCGACCGTGGCACTTGGTAGACTGTCTACCAAGTGCCACTTGTATCTCCATCATCACCGGCGGGGAAGGACCTCATGACGACAACCAGCGCGGGCCCGGAAGCCAACTCCGACTCCCCTGGCGTCCGGCACGTCAAGCGGCCGACGCCACTGCGGGAGTCGGTCTACGAGGCCCTCACCGAGATGATCATCGACGGCACGCTCGAGCGTGGCCGGCACCTGGTCGAGGTGGAGCTGGCCGGCATGCTCGGCGTCTCCCGCCAGCCGGTCCGCGAGGCGCTGCAGCGGCTGAACAACGAGGGTTGGGTGGATCTGCGGCCTGGCTTCGGCGCGATGGTGCATGTACCTGCTGAGGACGAGGTGGACCAGTTGCTGGCCGCCCGCGCCGCGCTCGAATCCGAGTCCGCGCGACTGGCCGCGCGCAACCCCGACAAGGACGCCGTCGCCAAGCTCAAAGAGCTCTGCAAGATCGGCGCCCAACTGCAGGAGACCGGCGACATCGACGGCACCGTCCGCACCAACGCCGAGCTCCACAGCCTGATCACCGAAATGTCCGGCAACCGCTTCCTGGTCGACTTCGCCGGCCAGGTCGACCGCCGGGTCCGCTGGTACTACACCCCCGTAGCCCCCGTCCGCGGCGCGGCCTCCTGGCGTGAACACACCCGCCTGGTCAAAGCAATCGCCGACGGCGACGAAGACAAAGCCGCCCAGATCATGCGAGAACACACCGAACACACCCGCAAGGCCTACCACGACCTCCAAACTGGCACCCCCACCGAAGACTCCCCCACCCCCGACAAAAAGCCCCGCCGCCGCACCACCTAACCACCCCACCCAGCTCCCCTCACCCCCGCCCCACCCGACGCCCCACCCGGGCCCCTCGCCCCGCCCCACCCGGCTCACCCCACTCCCTCGCCCGGCCCACCCGACGCCGCGCCGCCACATCTGGGGGGTTAACCCCCCAGATGGTGGGTTGCACCCTCCGGATCTCGTGAGGCAACCCACCATCTGAGGGGTTAACCCCTCAGATGGTGGGCGGCGGGACGGTGGGCGCTGGGATGGTGGGCGCTGGGATGGTGGGCGCTGGGATGGTGGGGCGGTGGGGCGGCGGGATGGTGGGCGCTGGGATGGTGGGCGGTGGGGTTGGTTACTTTGTCGCGTTGGCGTTCTTGCGGTTGCGGGTTGTGGCGGCCTTGCGGGCTGCCAGGGAGTCGGCTAGGTGGATGTAGTCGCCTACTACCCGGCGGGCGTAGGGGTTGTGGTCGAGGATGCGGGGCCACCAGTGGCGGCCTAGTTGTTCGTGCATCCAGAGGAAGCCGATGGCGAAGCCCATGCTGAGCAGGGCGCGGAAGGCCAGGAACTTCCAGGGTTCGGCGGGGAGGCCGGGAGTACCGACCACGGACCACTCGGTGACGACGGCGTGCACCAGCAGTGCGAGTGGGAAGCCGATCACCCAGTAGACCGCCGCCGGGGCGAATACGCCGGCGGGAAGCTTGCCGAGGGCAAGCAGTACGGCGTACCCGACACCGAAGAGCACCAACGGAACAGCCAGGCCCAGGCCGGTGACGATCGCCCAGCCGATGGGCCGGCCGACAAACGCGGCCAACCCACCGGCGACGAACCCGGCTGCTACGCCCACGGTGGCCGCGGGCAACGAGAACTCCATGAGCTGCCGGATCTTCAACCTGTCCATGATCAGCCCACGACCACGCCGAAGCGCACCAGGCTGTAGAACAGCATGCCCAGATAGAAGATCGCGCCGAACCCGATGATGACGTTGCGCACCGGTCCCGGCCGGATCGGTTTGGGCAGCAACTTGTTGTTCACCAGGAGCAACACGATGCAGTACGCGCCCATCGCGAAGGTCGACAAGAAGGCCAGCACATCGAGGATCCCCGCCGGACCATCGGCCGGCCCGAACAGCAGGATCAGGATGCCGAACGTGATCACGCCCCAGAGGAACCCGGCGTACAACTTCGACATCGAGAACCGTTTGGCGCCCGGGATGAAGTAGTACGTCATGTCCGCCTGACCCCGCGAGAACGAGTCGAACAGACCCAACGTCGCGTTCAGGCCGATCAGCGCGATGAAGGCGAAGAACAAGGTACCCAGGATCGGGCTGCCCGCCGAGGCGAACGAGTCGGACATCGCCTTCAGCGCCGCCTCCCGGTCACCGCCCTCGATCAGCGACGCCACATTCGGATTCTGCCGCGCCGCCGACATGGCCAGCACGGTGAACGAGATCGTGACCAGCATCGTGATACCCCAGAAGAGCAGCAGCGCGTCGAAGGTGACCCACTTGCGCCAGCCCCTCCACTTCTTCATCTCCTCGGGGTCCTCGGTGTCGAACATGTACCCGCGCGACGGCATCGCCTCCGCCTCGCCGGACGTCCGCAGACCACGCACCTTCGGGATGTGCGCGCCCATACCGGCACCGCTGTCCCGCAGCTGCAGCGTGTACCACATCTGCTGCATGCCCGACGGGCCGGCGAAAGCGATCGAGCCGACCAGGATCGGGAACCACGCCTCCGTCAACGCCTTGTCCGGCAGGAAGCCGATCGCGAACATGCCGGACAGCGTCTGGGCCAGGTCGTCCCAGCTGCCGACGATCGCCGCGATGATCGACGTACCGACCACCAGGAAGCCGATCAGCAAGCCGAGCAGCTTCTCGAGGAAGTTGTAGATCACCGACAGCATGCTGAACAGCACGCCCACGAACACCAGGGCCACACAGGCGGTCGCCTGCCAAGGTATCCCCGTGATCTCCTCGAACGCCGCCGCGCCGGCCGACAGGTGGCCCGGCCAGATGTAGATCAGGATCGCCGCGACGTAGAAGAACCACATCAGCGGTTTGAACACCCGGGCGGCGCCGAAGAAGATGCTCTCTCCGGTCGCCATCGCGTACCGCGCCATCTCCAGCAGCACGAACGCCTGCAGGGTGACACCGACCATGAACAGCCAGCGGATGTCCGGACCGAACACCAGGACGAGCCGGGGCCACATGTAGGACTCACCCATGCCGACGCCCAGCGCGACCAGGAAGACGGTCGGACCGAGGATGTGCAGAGAAGGCGGTGCTGGCGGTAGCGGCCGGATCGGCATCGGTTCGAGCCGGCCGGCCTTCCAGACCCGATCGGTCACCGCTGCTGCCGCGGGCTCTTCGGGTACTTCTGAGGTCTTGCTTGTGACGTCCAAGGCGGACTCCTTAGATCGACGCCAACTGGGGTGGGGTGACTACTTGCTACAGCGCGCCCGCGTTCCGGGCCCAGCGGTACTTGGCACCGAGCACCTGGACCGGTGTCTCGGTGGTGTACGGATATGCGACTACCCCGTGTTCGAACAGGTACTGACTTGCTTGCTCGACCTCCACGTCACCCGACAACGAGGCGACGACCGGCTTGTCGATGCCCTTGGCCCGGTACTCCTCGACCACCTCGGCGACCAGCTTCGCGAACACCATCGGCGGCGTCACGATCGTGTGCCAGTAGCCCAGGATCAGGGCGTGGATCCGGTCGTCCTCGAGCCCGAGCGCGACCGTGTTCCGGTACGTCGACGGCGGCTCGCCACCGGTGATGTCGACCGGGTTCCCGGCCGCCCCGAACGGCGGGATGAACTTCTTGAACGCCGCGTCCAGATCCGGCGGGATCGTCATCAGCTGCAGCCCGTTGTCGACGCAGGCGTCCGAAAGCAGGACACCCGAGCCGCCGGCGCCGGTGATGATGACGACGTTCTCGCCCTTCGGCGTCGGCAGCAGCGGGATCCCCCGGGCGTACTGGAGCATCTCGTTCAGCCCCGGCGCCCGGACCACGCCGCTCTGCCGCAGGATGTCGTCGTAGACCTTGTCGTTGCCGGCCAGCGCGCCGGTGTGCGAGCTGGCCGCCTTGGCGCCCGCGCTCGTCCGGCCGGCCTTCAGCACGACGACCGGCTTCTTCTTCGACACCCGCGCGGCCGTCTCGGCGAAGGCCCGGCCGTCCTTGAGATCCTCTAGGTGCATGGCGATCAGGTTGGTGTTGTCGTCGGTCTCGAAGAACGTCAGGAGGTCATCCTCGTCGATGTCGGCCTTGTTGCCTACCCCAACGATCGCCGAGACGCCCATCCGGCTGGACCGGCTGAAGCCGAGGATGGCCATCCCGATCCCGCCGCTCTGCGATGAGAGCGCGACACTGCCCTTCACGTCGTACGGTGTGCAGAACGTCGCGCACAGGTTCTCCGGCAGGTAGTAGTAGCCGTAGATGTTCGGCCCGAGGATCCGTACGCCGTGCTTGCGGGCGATCGCGACGACCTCGTCCTGCAGCTCCTGCTCACCGGTCTCGGCGAACCCGGACGGGATCAGGATCGCGCCCGCGACCCCCTTCTGCCCGCACTGCTCGAGCGCGCCACCGACGAACTTGGCCGGGACGGCGAACACCGCGACGTCCACGTCCCCCGGCACGTCGGTGATGGACGGGAACGCCTTCAGCCCCAGCACCTCACCGCCGCGAGGGTTGATCGGGTAGATGTCACCCTTGTATCCCCCGTTGACCAGGTTCTTCATCACCGAGTTGCCGATCTTGCCGTCCTCGTTGGACGCGCCGATCACGGCCACCGCGCGCGGCTTCATGATCCGGGTCATCGCGGTCAGGATCTCGTCCTGGGTGTAGCGCTCGACCGGCTTGCCGGCCCCGGCGTCCACGATGATCCGGAAGTCGACCGCGGTGGCGCCGTCCGGACCGGCCAGCACCGGGTTCAGGTCGACCTCCGCGAACTGCGGGAAGTCCTCGACCAGGTCGGACAGCTTGCTGATGATGGCCGCGATCGCGTCCTTGTCGACCGGCTTCGACCCGCGGACGCCGTTCAGCATCTCGTGAGCGCTGATGCCGTCGACCATCGACCGCGCCTCAGAAGCAGAGGTCGGCGCGAGCCGGAAGGTGACGTCCTTGAGCACCTCGACCAGGACGCCGCCCAGCCCGAAGGCGACGATCTTGCCGAAGGTCTCGTCGGTGACGGACCCGACGATCACCTCCTGCACGTCGCCCCCGGTGACCAGCATCTTCTGCACCTGTACGCCGGTGAGCTCGGCCTCAGCGTCATAGGCACGAGCGTTCGCGATGATCCGCTCGTACGCCGTGACCGCGGCCTCCGCGCTGTCGACGCCGACCACCACGCCACCGGCCTCGGTCTTGTGCAGGATGTCCGGCGAAACGATCTTCAGCACGACCGGGAACCCGATCTCGGCCGCCAGCGCGGCGGCCCCCTCGGGGCTGGTGGCCAGCCCCTCACCCGGCGTCGGGATCCCGTACGCGTCGGCGACCTGTTTGGCCTCCGGTGCGCTCAGCGAGGTCCGGCCCTCCGCCAGCGCCCGGTCGAGGACGGACTGGACAGCTGCCTTGTCATAAGTCATGCCTGAAGCTCCTCAGAAGCGGTTGGGTGGGACGGCGTTCAGACGACGCCGGCGGCCTTGAGTTCTTCGAGTTCGGCGGTATCGATGCCCAGGCCGCCGTAGATCGCGGAGTTGTGTTCGCCCAGGCCGGGCGAGGTCTCCACCTGGACCGGGGAGTCGGACAGCTTGATCGGGCAGCCGACGGTCTTGAAGGTGCCGCGCTGCGGGTGCTTCACCTCGACGACGGCGCCGAGCTCGGCCAGCGTCTCGTCCTCGATCAGTTCCTTGGTGGACAGGATCGGGCCGCACGGCACGTTCAGCGCGTTCAGCTTCTCCATCACCTCGAACTTGGTGTGCTGCTCGGTCCACTGCTCGATCAGCCCGAACATCTTGTCGAGCTTGTCGAGCCGGGCGGCCGGCGTGTTCCAGTCCGGGTCGTCGGCCAGCTCGGGCTTGCCGATCAGGTTGGCGATCGGGGCCCAGCCGGGCGGCTGGACGATCACGTAGATGTAGTCGTTCGGGCCGCCGGGCGCGGTACGGACCGCCCACCCGGGCTGTCCGCCGCCGGACGCGTTGCCTGAGCGCGGTACCTCGTCCCCGAAGTTGTCGTTCGGGTACTCCTTCAGCGGACCGTGCGCGAGCCGCTGCTGGTCACGCAGCTTGACCCGCGTGAGGTTCAGTACCGCCTCCTGCATGGCCACCGAGACCCGCTGGCCCTTGCCGGTGGTCGTCCGCTGGTACAGGGCGGCGAGGATGCCGGCGACCAGGTGGATGCCGGTGCCGGAGTCACCGATCTGAGCTCCGGTGGCGGTCGGCGGGCCGTCTTCGAACCCGGTCGTGCTCATCGCGCCGCCCATCGCCTGGGCGACCACCTCGTAGGCCTTGAAGTCCTCGTACCGGCCCGGGCCGAAGCCCTTGATCGAGGCGTAGATCAGCTCCGGGTTGATGCTCTGGAGCCGGTCCCAGGTGAAGCCCATCCGGTCGATCGCGCCGGGCGCGAAGTTCTCCACCAGGATGTCGGAGTTCTTCACCAGGTCGGTGAAGATCTCCTTGCCCCGCTCGGACTTCATGTTCAAGGTGATGCTGCGCTTGTTGCAGTTCAGCATCGTGAAGTAGAGGCTGTCGACGTCGGGCAGATCGCGCAGCTGCTGGCGGGTGATGTCACCCGTCGGCGCCTCCAGCTTGATGACGTCGGCGCCCAGCCAGGCCAGGATCTGAGTACAGGAGGGTCCTGACTGCACGTGGGTCATGTCGAGTACACGAACACCTTCAAGGGCCTTACCCATAACGGTCCTCCGGCTACTTGTACATGGTTTGGTTCATGGTTCCGGGCGCGTAGGCGTCGGGATCGACCCAGACGTTGATCAGCGACGGCAGCCCCGACTCGCGGGCGCGCTGCATGGCCGGCCCGATGTCCTTGGGGTCGCGGACCTCCTCGCCGTACCCGCCGAGCATCTTGGCGAACTGGTCGTACTTGACGTCGCCCAGCGTGTTGCCGATCCGGCCGCGGTCGTGCCCGTACTTGGCCTCCTGGCCGTACCGGATCTGGTTCATCGAGGAGTTGTTGCCGACCACGCCGACGAACGGCAGCTTGAACCGGACCAGCGTCTCGAAGTCCCAGCCGGTCAGCGAGAAGGCGCCGTCGCCGAACAGCGCGACGACCTCCTTGTCCGGCCGCGCGTACTTGGCCGCCATCACGAACGGGATGCCGACGCCGATGGTGCCGAGCGGTCCCGGGTCCATCCAGTGGCCCGGCGACTTCGGCTGCACCACGCCGCCGGAGAAGGTGACGATGTCGCCGCCGTCGCCGATGTAGATCGAGTCCTCGGTGAGGAACTCGTTGATCTCGTGCGCGAGCCGCAACGGGTGGATCGGGTTGGCGTCCAAGAGCTGCCGGGGCAGCCGCTTCTGGTACGCCGCGTCCTCTTCGGCCCGCAGTTCGCTGAACCAGGCCTTGCGGTCACCGGCCTTCGCGATCCGGCCCGAGGAGGCCTGGGTGACGGCTGCCAGGATGGCGCCCGGGTCGCCGACCAGGCCGAGGTCGATGTCGCGGTTCTTGCCGACGGTGCGGTAGTCCATGTCGATCTGGACCACGGTCGCGCCCTTCGGCAGCCGGCGGCCGTAACCCATCCGGAAGTCGAACGGGGTGCCGACGATCAGGATCAGGTCGGCGTTGTTGAAGCCGTACCGGCGGGACAGGTGGAAGTGGTGCGGGTCACCGGGCGGCAGGGTGCCGCGCGCCGAGCCGTTCATGAAGGCCGGGATGTTGAGCTGGCGGACGAAGTCGATCGCCGCGTCGCTGCCGCGAGCGGTCCAGACCTGGGTGCCGAGCAGGACGACCGGCTTCTCCGCCCGGGAGATCAGGTCGGCCAGCGCCTCGATGCTGGCCGGGTCGCCGATGCTCTTCGTCGACGCGCGGTACCGGCCCGCCTCGGGGATCGTGGCCGACTCGACCGGGACCGAGTTGTCCAGGATGTCGCGCGGGATCTCCAGGAAGGACGGGCCGGGAGCGCCGTTGTAGCACTCGCGGAACGCCATCGAGACCATGTCGGCGACCCGCGCGGTGTGCGGCACGGTGGCGGCGAACTTGGTGATCGGCGTCATCATGTCGACGTGCGGCAGGTCCTGCAGTGAGCCCATCTTGTGCTGGTTCAGCGCGCCCTGGCCGCCGATCAGCAGCATCGGGCTCTCGGCACGGAAGGCGTTGGCGACACCGGTGACGGCGTCGGTGGTACCGGGGCCGGCGGTGACGACGGCACAACCCGGCTTGCCGGTCATCCGGGCGTAGCCGTCGGCGGCGTGCGCCGCGACCTGCTCGTGCCGGACGTCGACGACGGCGATGCCCTCGTCGACACAGCCGTCGTAGATGTCGATGATGTGGCCGCCGCAGAGGGTGAAGATCACGTCGATGCCCTCGGCCTTGAGGGCCTTGGCGACCAGATGCCCACCCGAGATCGTGGCGGTGCTCGGCTCCGGCTCGGTCACCTGGGCAACCGCGTTCGTTTCGGACACTGTCTGGGCCATCTGGCAGTCATCTCCTCAGAGGAAGGCCGTGCTGGATTATCAGCCTGTAGATTGCATACAGTATTTGGTAGTCGTAGTCATACCGCACTGCCGATCCCCTTGTCCAGAGCTCAGCAGGGAGTTGCGATGTCGATCCATGACGAACTCGGCCAGACCCGTCGCGCGGTACAGAATCTTGAGAAAGCCCTTGCGGGCTTACGGAATCAGCTCGGCGCGCACCTCGACGTACTGCGCCTGATCGACGACGTGACGAGGTGTTCGACGGACCTTCGGCGACTCGAGGAACAGGTCGGTCCGCCGCGCTTGCAGGAGTTGGTGGCCATCCCTGACGACGATTACAACCACAATCTCTGGGCAACGGGCGACGCTGACCATGAGGGGCTGGGCGCACCAGGCCGCCGAGCCCCTTGAACCGCCAGACACTGCTTCAACAGCTGCCGGAGTCGTATGTCGTCCGCCGCTCGCGCGGTGACCGATACGGCTTCGGCAGCTTGTTCGGGGGCGACGAAGGTGCGGTAGAACGGTTCGCCCAGCGCGACCCGGTTCAGCGCGGGTAGCCACCATTTTGCTGGGCCGGCCGGTTCGTCCGCAGTACCGAGTAGATAGAGCGCCGTACGACGCGCGTTGGACATGCGTCTTCGTTCATCCTCGGCCAACTCCTCCGCGGTCGCGAGGGCCGTCGACGTACAGAGCGCCACCAGGCGGGCCGAGCCGTCGAAGCCCACTCGAGCCGTGTCGATGAAGTCGGCCGCGAACGGCAGCAGGGCTCGTCGCCCCGCCTTCGTGCTGTGATCGTGGACCATTCGGGCAACCGCACCGAGGACGGGGTGGACGCAGGCGGGCCGATCCGTCCAGGGTTCCCTGGCCAGCTTGGAGACGAGCTCCAGTACGCACGGCTCAGGCCGCATCACCCGGCCGTACTCCGCCTGGCTCACTCGCCTGGCCGGACTACTCCGGCGACCGGAGTCCCCAACTGCCGCCGGACAGTCAGGGACGGTCGGCCAGGCTGTTTGAGGAACCGGACCGTCATCGCCGTGCCGAGGCCGAGGAAGCCGGCGATCAGGAAGACCGGCCGATAGCCGATCGCCTCCACCAGACTGGCCGTCACGCCGATCCCGACCAGACCCCCGAACGCCTTGGCGCTGTAGAGGATCGCGTGGTTCTGCAGCAGGCTGTTCTCACCGAAGAACTCCAGCACCAGGTTCGCCATGATCGCGTAGAAGGCGCCACCGCCGAGGCCGGCGAACATCGCGCAGAACACGAACGCCCACTCCACGCCAGACTCGCCCGCCAGCACGAGTCCGGCATGAGCGAGACCTTCGATCATCAGTACCGCCGCCAGCACCCGCCGACGACCGAACTGTTCCGAGAGGTGACCGGCGAAGGACCTGCCGAGACCGTTGACCGCGGCAAGCAACCCGGCCGCGAACCCGGCGACCGCCAAGCCCAGCCCGGCCTGCATCGCATAGCTCACGACGAACGCTATGCCGAACAGCGACAGCGCGGCACAAAGCGCGAGGGTCAACCACATCAACGGCAGCGCGCCGGTGCGCATCGCCTCACCAGGGCGATAGTGCCGGGCCGCGGGGATGTTGTTCGGGATGCTGCGATTGAGCTTGCGGTCGATCGCCCAGGACTGCGGTTCGAGATCGGCAGGCCACCAATGCCGAGGCGGATCCTTCAGTACGCCGCCAGCTGTCAGCACTGTGAGTAGAGCGATTGCCGCGGCGAGGTCGAAGACCAGGCGATGGCCGCTGGACGAATTGAAGACCGCCAGCAGCGCGATACTCGGTACCGCGCCGACGGCGAAGCCACCGGTGACGAAGCCGATCGTGGCCACCCGCTTGTCCGGGAACCACCGGCCGGCGGTCGTGATGCAGGCCGCGTACACCAGACCCGCCCCGACCCCGCCGATCAACGCATAGCCGAGCACCACGACCGCGTAGCTGCCCGCATGTGCCAGCGTCGCCAGACCTGCTGCAGCAAAGACACCACCTAGTACTACGAGTTGCGTCGGCGAGACCCGTCGCACTCGCTGGAGCCACGCCGCCGGGATCGCGACGAGCGCCTGGCAGGCGACGAAGATCGCCAGCAGCCACATCGTCTGGACGAAACCCCAACCGCGATTCGACTGCAGGTCGAGAGCCGCCGAACCGAAGGAGTACTGCAGAGGGCTGATCGCCACCATGCAAGCCCAGGCGGCCCACAGCTGCCACCGCCTCGGATGGCCGGTGAGTTCTCGCGGATCCTCACCGACCCGGTACTGGCGGCCGTACACGTCTCTTACGTCCCGTGCCTTCATCAGCGCCTCCTGACTACTGCATACCGTATGTGTTCTTGGTACTCCTCTGCGGTGGCGGTTGTCCAGAGTTGAGAAGGTCTTGTGACGTGAGTGCATACAGAATACAGTCGTCTGCATGGACCTGATGGAGTACCAAGCCAAAGAACTCTTCGCCCGGCACGGCGTTCCGGTCACTCTCGGGCGAGTCATCGAGGACGCGGCCGACGCCGCCGCGGCCGCGGAAGAACTCGGCGGCCGCGTAGTGGTGAAGGCCCAGGTGAAGGCCGGCGGCCGCGGCAAGGCGGGTGGCGTCAAGCTGGCCGCGACGCCGGCCGAGGCGACCGAACGCGCCCAGGACATCCTCGGCATGGGCATCAAGGGCCACACCGTCCGGCGGGTGCTGCTCGCGCCGGCCGCGGACATCGCCGAGGAGTACTACTTCTCCTTCCTGGTGGATCGGGCGAACCGCGGCTACCTGTGCATCGCGAGCACCGAGGGCGGCGTCGAGATCGAGGAGGTCGCCAACTCCAACCCGGATGCGATTGCCAAGGTGTCGATCGATCCCGCCACTGGGGTCGATGAGGCGAAGGCGGCCGAGATCGTGGCCGCGGCGGGATTCCCTGCGGAGGCGGCTTCCGTAGTACGGGCCTTGTGGGACGTGTTCATCAAGGAGGACGCGTCGCTGGTCGAGGTGAATCCGTTGGTGAAGCTGGCCGATGGATCGCTGGAGGCGCTCGACGGGAAGGTGACGCTGGACGAGAACGCGGCGTACCGGCATCGCGATCACGCGGCCTTCGAGGACAAGGCCGCCGGGGATCCACTGGAGGTCGCGGCGGCCGGGAAGGGGCTGAACTACGTCAAGCTCGACGGCTCCGTCGGCATCATCGGCAACGGAGCGGGGCTCGTGATGTCCACCCTCGACGTCGTCGCGTACGCCGGTGAGGCACACGGCGGCGTGAAGCCCGCGAACTTCCTCGACATCGGAGGCGGCGCGTCGGCCGAGGTGATGAAGAACGGGCTGAGCATCATCCTCGGCGACCCGCAGGTGCGCAGTGTGTTCGTGAACGTGTTCGGCGGGATCACCGCTTGCGACGCGGTCTCGAACGGCATCGTGCAGGCGCTCGCGCTGCTCGGCGACCAGGCGGACAAACCGCTCGTCGTCCGGCTCGACGGCAACAACGTGGACGAGGGCCGGCGGATCCTCACGCAGGCGAACCACCCACTGGTGACGGTGGTCGACACCATGGACGGCGCCGCGGACCGCGCCGCCGAGCTGGCTGCTTAGGCCTAGGAGGCTTTGAGAGATGGCAATCTTCTTGACCGAGAACAGCAGGGTCGTCGTGCAGGGCATGACCGGCGCCGAGGGGCAGAAGCACACCTCGCGGATGCTTGCCGCAGGCACCAACATCGTCGGCGGCGTGACGCCGGGCAAGGGCGGCCAGTCGGTCGACTTCGCGAAGCGGTCGATCCCCGTCTACGGGTCGTGTGCCGACGCGGTGAAGTCCACCGGCGCGGATGTGTCGATCGTTTTCGTCCCGCCGCGCTTCACGAAGGGTGCGGTGATCGAGGCGATCGACGCCGGGATCCCTTTGGTGGTGGTGATCACCGAAGGTGTGCCGGTGCATGACACGGCCGCCTTCTTCGCCCACGCCGAGGCGTCCGGGACCACCCGGATCATCGGCCCCAACTCCCCCGGGCTGATCAGTCCCGGCAAGGCGAACGCCGGGATCATTCCGGCCGACATCGCCGGGCCGGGCCGGATCGGGTTGGTGTCGAAGTCGGGCACGCTGACGTACCAGATGATGTACGAGCTGCGGGAGTACGGCTTCACGACGGCGATCGGGATCGGCGGCGACCCGATCATCGGGACCACGCACATCGACGCGCTGCGGGCCTTCCAGGACGACCCCGAGACCGAGGCGATCGTGATGATCGGCGAGATCGGCGGCGACGCGGAGGAACGCGCGGCCGCGTTCATCAGCTCATATGTTACGAAACCCGTCATTGGTTATGTGGCCGGCTTCACCGCGCCCGAAGGCAAGACGATGGGGCATGCGGGCGCGATCGTGTCGGGCTCGTCCGGGACCGCGGCCGCCAAGCAGGAAGCCCTCGAAGCGGTCGGTGTGAAGGTCGGCAAGACGCCGAGCGAGACGGCCCGGCTGATGCGCGAAGCCCTCGACCAACTGCTCGTGCACTGACAAAGGAGCCCTGGGATGGCGAAGATCGGATTCATCGGGCTGGGCATCATGGGCTCGCACATGGCCGCGAACCTGATCACGGCCGGCCATGAGGTCACCGGGTACGACGTCGTACCGGCGTCCGTCGACAAACTCCTGCAGGCCGGTGGCAAGCCCGCGCCCGACATCGCTTCGGCGGTCGAGGGCGCGGAGGTCGTCATCACGATGCTGCCGGATTCGCCGCAGGTCTCGGAGGTCGTGCTCGGGCCGGGCGGGGTGCTCGAGGCGGTCGCAGCGGGAGTTCTGCTGATCGACATGAGTTCGATCGCGCCGGAGACGTCGCTTGCTGTTGCTGCCGAGGGCGCGGCGCGCGGAGTACGGGTGCTGGATGCGCCGGTGAGTGGTGGCGAGCAGGGCGCGATCAAGGCGTCGCTGTCGATCATGGTCGGCGGGTCGGCGGAGGACTTCGCGTCGGCGCGGCCGATCTTCGAGGACCTCGGGCGGACCATCGTGCATGTCGGCGGGCACGGCGCCGGCCAGACGGTGAAGGCGGCCAACCAGTTGATGGTGGCCGGCATCATCGCGCTGGTCAGCGAGGCGATCGTGCTGCTGGAGGCTTCGGGGGTCGACGGCGAGCGCGGGCTCGAAGTACTGGCCGGTGGGCTCGCGGGCAACCGGATCCTCGATCTGAAGTCGGCCTCGATGCTTGCCCGCCAGTTCGAACCGGGCTTCCGGATCGACTTGCACCACAAGGACATGGGCATCGCCCTGGCATCGGCTCGCGCCGCGGGAGTGTCCTTGCCCGTCACCGGGATCGTTGCTCAGCTGGTCGCAGCGGCGCGTGCCCAGGGCAACGGTTCGCTGGACCACTCCGCACTACTCAAGGTGGTAGAGCAACTGTCCGGTCGCTGATCACGAGGCGGGGCGGTACTCGCCCGCCCCCGATCACGGGCGGGGCGGTACTGGCCCGCCGCTGGTTAGCGGCGGGGCGGGGCCGTGCTGGCCCGTACCACCAGTTCGGTGCCGACGGCGACGGGCTGGTGGTGGTGCTCGCCGGTCCGGATCCCCTCGATCAGGGCGTCGACGCTGCGGCGCGCGACCTCCGGGAAGAACTGCCGGATCGTCGTCAGCGGCGGCCAGAACTGGGCGGCTTCCTCCATGTCGTCGAAGCCCACCACGCTGACGTCTTCCGGAACCGCCCGGCCGGCCTCGTGCAAGGCGCGCAGCAGGCCGAGGGCCATCTGGTCGTTGGCCGCGAAGACCGCGGTGACGTCGGGGTCGGCGGCGAGTTTGCGGCCGGCCGCGTACCCGGAGCCGGCCGACCAATCGCCGGTCAGCACGGGCGGTACCGGGCAGCCGTGGTCGATCAGGGTCTGGCGCCAGGATCGGAGCCGGCGCGAGGCGGCGTACGAGTCCTCGGGACCGCCGAGATGCCAGACCGTACGGTGGCCGAGGTCGAGCAGGTGCTCAGTCGCCAGTCGGGAGCCCTGGGCCTGGTCGGTGTCGACGACCGGGTAGTCGAGATCAGCGTTCGAGTCGATGACCACGACCGGCATCCCCTCGGGCATCTGGACATCGGCCTCGTCCAGCCGGTGCGCCTCGATCAGGATGATGACCCCGTCCACCGCCTGCTCACCGAGCCGGTCGAAGGCCCCCGACAAGTCGTGGGGGGTGCCATGCAGCACCGGGATCAGGTTCACGGCGTACCCGCTGGACGTGGCCGCCGCGGCGATGGCGTCCAGGGTCCGGGTGTTGCCGAAGCTGGACAGCTCGAACGCGATCACGCCGATGCTGCGGAACTGCCCGTTGCGCAGGGCCCGCGCCGCGCTGTTCGGGCGGTACCCGACCTCGCGCATCGCGGCCAGCACCCGGTCCCGGGTGGCCTCGTCGACGTTGCGCCGGCCGTTCGCTACCCGGGACACCGTCTGGCCCGAGACACCGGCCAGCCGGGCGACGTCGGCCATCGAGGCTCCGCGCCGGCGGCGTACCGGCGTTTCGTCTGTGGTCATCAGGCGTCTCCCCCTCGGTCGTCTCCGCCGAACTATAGACATGTTGACGTAAACACGTTAGCTTCCTCGCCAGAAATGTTGACGTAAACATGGAGGCTGTGGGCAGATGCACCGAGAGACCAGGGGATGGCTGTTCGTCGGGCCGTTCCTCGCCGTGTTCGCGCTCACCTTCCTGGCGCCGATCGGCTACGCGATCTACCTGAGCCTGTTCCGCGACCAGGCGTTCTTCGGCGGCACCGTGTTCGTCGGGCTCGACAACTACGTCGACGCGATCCAGGACTCGAAGCTGTGGGAGTCGTTCCTGCGGGTGCTGCTGTTCCTGGTCGTCCAGGTGCCGGTGATGCTCGTCTTCGCCCTGCTGGCCGCGCTCGCCATCGACAGCGCCCGGCTGCACGGCGCGAGCTTCTTCCGGGTGGTGATCTTCCTCCCGTACGCCGTACCGGGCGTGGTCGCCGTCTTGATGTGGGGCTTCATCTACGGCAACAACTTCGGGCTGGCCGCGGACCTCAACGACCTGCTCGGCACGACGGCCATCCAGCCGCTCAGCGGGAAGTGGATGCTGCCGTCGATCGCCAACATCGTCACCTGGGAGTTCGTGGGCTACAACATGCTGATCTTCTACTCGGCCCTGCGGACCGTACCGGAGGAGTTGTACGAGGCGGCCGCGATCGACGGCGCCGGCGCGTTCCGGACGATCCGGGCGGTCAAGCTGCCGGCATTGCGTGGCGCGATCGTGATCGCCACCATCTTCTCGATCATCGGCAGCTTCCAGCTCTTCAACGAGCCGAACATCCTGCGCACACTGGCGCCGAACGTGATCACCACGTACTACACGCCGAACATGTACGCCTACAACCTGTCCTTCGCGGGTCAGCAGTTCAACTACTCCGCGACGGTGGCGATCGTGATGGGCATCATCACCGCGGTGATCGCCTACGTGGTCCAGCTGCGCGGATCCCGGGAGGCGTTGTGAACACGTCACTGCGTCCCAGACGCTCGCCTCTGCTGACCGTGCTGATGGTGCTGTACCTCGTCTACACGCTGGTCCCACTGCTGTGGTTGTTGCTCAGTGCAACCAAGACGCAAGGCGATCTGGTGTCGAGTCCGGGGCTGTGGTTCGGTCGCTCGTTCGCGCTGTTCGGCAACATCCACGACACGCTGACCTACGACGACGGCATCTTCCTGCGCTGGCTGGGCAACACGCTGCTGTACGTCGTCGTCGGAGCGGGCGGCGCCACGTTGCTGGCGACTGCGGCTGGTTATGGGCTTGCGAAGTACCGGTTCGCCGGGCGGCGCGCTGTCTTCGCCGTCCTGCTGGGTGCGGTCGCCGTCCCTGGGACCGCCTTGGCCGTGCCGACCTTCTTGATGTTCTCCAAGCTGGGGCTGACGAACACGGTCTGGGCGATCATCATCCCGTCGCTGATCAGCCCGTTCGGGCTCTACCTGATCTGGGTCTACGCGACCGACGCGGTGCCGTACGACCTGCTCGAGGCGGCCCGGATCGACGGCGCCGGGGAGATCCGGATCTTCTTCACCGTCGCCCTGCGACTCCTTGCCCCCGGCATCGTCACCGTCTTGCTGTTCGCGGTCGTATCGACCTGGAACAACTACTTCCTGCCGCTGATCATGCTCAGCAAACCGAACCTGTATCCGCTCACCGTCGGGCTCACCCAGTGGAGCAACCAGGCGACCGGCGTCGGCGCACGCCCCATCTACAACCTGGTGATCACCGGTTCGCTGCTGACCATCGTCCCGCTCGTCGTCGCCTTCCTCCTCCTCCAACGCTTCTGGCAGTCCGGCCTGACCGCGGGCAGCGTCAAACAATGAAAGGACTGTGGATGAAACCTGCAGCTTGGCTCCACGCCGCCGCAGCACTGGCCCTGGTGACCGGTGTTGTGACGACTGTCCCCGCAGCCGCGTCGCCGGCGCCGTCTCCGGCGAACACGCGCGAGTACCGCGGTGTGAACTGGGCGGATCCGCGCGACAACTACGCGTCCGACGAGGTCGTACCGTCCGGCCTCAGTACTGCGGACGACTACGCGACCACCTACCGCAAGGCCACCGGCATCGTCCGCGAGTTCCGGGCGGAGCTGAAGGCCAACACGATCCGGCTGCCGATCAACCCGTCGAGTGTCGGGACCAGCTGGTGGCGGTCGTACCAGGCCGCGATCGACGCCTCCACCGGCAACGGCTTCAAGGTCATCCTCAGCTACTGGGAAGCCAACGACGCCAAGGACGGCCGGGTCGACGACCCAGCCGCCTACGCCGCCATGTGGGACACCGTCGTCAAGAGGTACGGCAAGAACCCCCGTGTGTACTTCGAACCGATGAACGAGCCGTTCGGCTACTCCCTCGACGAGTGGGTGGGCGTCACCACCTCCTGGCTGGCCCGGCACCGGGATGTGCCGCGTGGCCGGGTCGTCATCTCAGGTACCGGCTACAACGACAACGTCACCGGCGTCGGCGCGGTCCCCGCCTTGACGGGAACCCTGCTGTCGCTGCACTTCTACGGCTTCTGGGACGACGCGACCACCGAGGCGGAATGGCTCGCGAACCTCCGCCCCCGCATCGGCCAGTACGGCTGGCGCACCATCATCGACGAGGCCGGCTCCCCGATGACCACCGGCCTCAACTACGGCAACCACGAAGGCAACGTCTCCACCTCGTACTTCGGCGCGCTCACCCAGGTCGCCCGCGAGCAGAAGATGGGCATCGTGTACTGGCCGGGCCTGCGCGACGGTGACTCCTACTCGATGACCACCCGGATCAGCGAGCGCGACCTCGAGGTCAACAACGCGAGCGGGCTGGCCCAGCTGCAGTGGGGCTGGGGCCTGCTGAAGAAGGAACCGGTCAACGACCTTCCACCCGCGCCACCAGGTGAGGAACTGCGCGGAGTCGCAAGCGGCCGCTGTCTCGACGTACCGGGCGCCTCCACCACCAACGGCACCGCGCTCGACCTGTGGGACTGCAACGGCGGCGGCAACCAGTCCTGGAACCACACGGCCGGCAAGCAATTGACGGTCTACGGCAACAAGTGCGTGACCGCCGGCGGAGCCGTTGCCGGCAGCCCGGCGATCATCACCACCTGCACCGGCGCCTCCGACCAGGCGTGGGAGCTCCAGGCGGACAAGTCGGTCACGAGCATCGGCCATCCCGGTCTCTGCCTCGATGCCGCCGGCACCGCCAACGGAAGTGCAGTCATCGTCTCGGCCTGCAACGGCCTCAGCAACCAGCAGTGGGAACAGTGAGAGGGAACATCATGAAGACCAGTCATCGGCGCAGCCTGCGGCACCTTGTCGTCAGCACCGTCGCCATCACGACCGCATCGGTTCTGCTGGCTGCCTGCGGTGGATCGGACAGCTCCGGCAGCTCGGGCAGTGGCGGCCAGCCGGCGGGGTCGCCGGATGCTGTGAAGGCCGCGCTCGAGAAGGGCGGGAGCATCACGTACTGGAGCTGGACGCCGTCGGCCGAGGCTCAGGTGAAGGCGTTCGAGAAGGAGTACCCGAACGTCAAGGTGAACTACGTCAACGCCGGGACCGGCAACGACCAGTACACGAAGCTGCAGAACGTCATCAAGGCCGGGTCGGGGGCGCCGGACGTCGCGCAGATCGAGTACCAGGCGCTGCCGCAGTTCGCGTTGCCGGGCTCGCTGGTCGACCTGCGGCAGTACGGGTTCGACAGCTTCCAGTCGGCGTACACGGCGTCGACCTGGACGGCGGTGCACGCCGGCGACGGGCTCTACGGGCTGCCGCAGGACTCGGGCCCGATGGCCCTGTTCTACAACAAGGAGGTCTTCGGCAAGTACGGCATCACCGTGCCGAAAACCTGGGACGAGTACGTCGCGGCCGCCAAGAAGCTGCACGCCGCCGACCCGAAGAAGTTCATCACCAACGACACCGGTGACGCCGGCTTCGCGACCAGCATGATCTGGCAGGCCGGTGGCAAGCCGTTCAGCACCAACGGCAAGGCCGTCACGATCAACCTCGCCGACGACGGCACCAAGAAGTGGACCGGCGTGTGGAACCAGCTCGTCGAGGGCGGCCTGGTGGCGAGCATCCCGGGCTGGTCGGACGAGTGGTTCAAGGCGCTCGGCGACGGCACGATCGCCTCGCTGGCGGTCGGCGCGTGGATGCCCGGCGTCCTCGAGTCGTCGGTCAAGGCCGGCGCCGGCAAGTGGGCGGTCGCGCCGATGCCGACGTACGACGGACAACCGGCCACCGCGGAGAACGGCGGCAGCACCCAGTCGGTCCTCAAGCAGAGCGCGAACCCGGCGCTGGCGGCCGGCTTCGTCAAGTGGCTCAACCACGACAACGGCGTGAAGCCGTTCCTGGCCAGCGGCGGCTTCCCGTCGACCGTTGCCGACCTCAAGGATCCCGCCTTCGTCGACAAGCCGAGCGCGTACTTCGGCGGCCAGAAGATCAACCAGGTGCTCACCGGCGCGGCCGGTACGGTCGTCAAGGACTGGAGCTACCTGCCGTTCCAGCTGTACGCGAACAGCATCTTCGGCGACACGGTCGGCAAGGCGTACCAGAGCAAGTCCGATCTGAACCCGGCGCTCAAGGCCTGGCAGGACGCGCTGGTGGGGTACGGCAACCAGCAGGGCTTCCAGACCAACGGCTGACCCCCTCCACGATTCCCGCGCGTTCCGCGCAGAAAGGGATCCATGTCCGACTTCACGATCGGTGAGTCCGATTTCCTCCTCGACGGTGCGCCGTTCCGGATCCTGTCCGGCGCCCTGCACTACTTCCGCGTCCACCCGGACTCCTGGGCGGACCGGATCGAGAAGGCCCGCCTGATGGGGCTCAACACCGTCGAGACCTACGTGCCGTGGAACGCGCACAGCCCGCGGCGCGGGGTCTTCGACACCTCGGGGATCCTCGACCTGGGCCGGTTCCTACGGCTGGTGGCCGAGGCGGGGATGTACGCGATCGTGCGGCCGGGTCCGTACATCTGCGCGGAGTGGGACAACGGCGGGCTCCCCGCCTGGCTCTTCCAGGAGCCGGGCGTGGGGGTGCGCCGGCATGAGAAGCAGTTCATGACCGCGATCGAGGAGTACCTGCGGCAGGTACTGCGGATCGTGGAGCCGCTGCAGGTCCAGCACGATGGGCCGGTGCTGCTGGTTCAGGTCGAGAACGAGTACGGCGCCTTCGGGGATGACCAGGTCTATCTGAAGGCGATCGCGGACCTGATCGGCCAGGGCGGGATCACGGTGCCGCTGGTGACCGTGGACCAGCCGGTCGACGAGATGCTCGAGGCCGGTGGGCTGGACGGCGTACTGCGTACTGGGTCGTTCGGCTCCAGGTCTGCGGAACGGCTCCGGACGTTGCGGGCGCATCAGCCGTCGGGGCCGTTGATGTGCATGGAGTTCTGGGACGGGTGGTTCGACCACTGGGGCGGGCCGCATCACACGACCTCGGTGGCTGACGCGGCCGCGGAGCTGGATGCTCTGCTGGCTGCGGGCGCCTCGGTCAACGTGTACATGTTTCATGGCGGCACGAACTTCGGGCTCACGAACGGGGCCAACGACAAGGGCGTCTATCGGCCGACGGTGACGTCGTACGACTACGACGCGCCCTTGGACGAGGCGGGTAACTTCACCGCGAAGTTCCATGCCTTCCGCGAGGTGATCTCCCGGTATGCCCCGGTGCCGCCGCTCGCACCGGATCCGGTCGCGCCGGCGCCGGAATTCTCTGTACCTCTGGGCGACCCCGTTGCTGTTCGAGGCGTGTGGACGGCCGCGGCGGCCCTGCCGACTCTCGATGAGCTGGGCGCCAGGCTCGCGATCTACCGGACCGAGCTGGACGTCGAGGGCCCGGCGCTGCTCGAGGTCGGCGAGGTTCGCGACCGTGCCCAGGTCTTCCTCGACGGACATCCTGTCGGTGTGCTCGAACGCGAGAACCACGATCGCGCCATCCTCCTACCGCACGGCCGCGGCCGGCTGGAGCTGGTCGTCGAGGACCAGGGCCGGGTCAACTACGGCCCCCGGATCGGCGAACCGAAGGGCCTGATCGGCGGCGTCCTGCTCGACTCTACGCCGCTCACCGAGTGGACGACCTGCGTCATCGATCTCGACACGGTTCCCACTGCATGGCAGTCCGGTGGAGCGTCCGTTGTGGGCCCAGGCCCGACCGCCTGGCGAGCGACCTTCAACGCCGACGGCCCCATCGACCACTTCCTGAAAACCGATGCCTGGGGCAAGGGATTCGCCTGGGTCAACGGCTTCTGCCTGGGCCGCTACTGGCACCGCGGCCCCCAGCACACGCTCTATGTTCCCGGCCCACTCATCCACCAAGGCCCGAACGACCTGGTCGTCCTCGAACTCGACACAATGCCCTCCCGAACCGCACAGTTCACCGCAACCGCATCACTCGGCCCGACCGACCTGTAGCTAGGCGAGAAAGGCCGAGACCGCGGCGAGCCATTGGTCCGGCACCTTCGAGAGGATCCGGTGTCCTGCCTTCATCAAGCTCCAATCGAGACGAGTACCACGCCGGCCAGTACCGCGGTCAGGCCGACGACGCTCACGAGGGTGAGCCGCTCGCGCAGTACGACGACTCCCAGAAGATTGCCCACGGCAACATTGAGCGTCCGCCCGACCGCCACCGTGCTGACCGGCGAGATCGACATCGCCACCAGCACCAACCCGTAACTGGCCGGCGTCAGCACCGCAATCGGCACCGCCCGCCGCCACCCCGAGAAATCCAGCTTCCGCCGAGGCCCTAGCACCAAACTCAGCACCACCAACTGCCCCACATTCGTCACCGCCAGATACGGCAACACACTCACCCCGAGCGACGCGATCGCATGCCCATCCCACAACGTGTACACAGCACTGCACCCAGCCACCGCCACCCCCGGCAGGCTCCCCCGCCCGGACGCCACCCGATCCATCACCATCACCCCCACGACCACTGCCGCGACCCCGCCCCACACCTGTGGCGGCGGGCTGCCGATCCACGGGATCGCGGCGAGGGTGACGATGACGGGGGTCGCGCCCCGGCTGACGGAGTACACGACGTTGAAGTCGCCCGCCTTATAGGCCCACCGCAGCACCACGGAGTACGCGGTATGCAGCACCATGCTCACCAATCCAGCAGGCCAGGTCTTCGCCAACTCCCCCTGCAAACCGGCCCACACCAGCAGCCCGACGGAGACCGGCGCCGCGATCACCGCACACAACCAGGCGAGTTCCGGCCCGTCCTGCGTGGCCTTCTTCATCAACAGATTCCACCCGGCATGACACACCGCCGCAGCACCCAAGATCCCCAGAACCATCACGTAGTCAATGTCTACAGCACCGGCGTAGACACTGTCTACTCATTGGAATGGAGACAGGTGGGTCCGGAGGGGCCTGGCAGGGCTCGCGCCTGCGGACCCACCTGGGTCTGGATGGCTCGGGCGGTCGTCTGGGTTAGACGGCTCGGGCTGCGGTGGGTGCGTGGGCTATTGGGGTGGTGCCGACTTTGGTGGAGAGGAGGTCGGTTACTGCGTGGACTGCTCGGAGGGTGGGGGCTTTGGTGTGGGTCAGGTCGGCTAGTTCGACAACCGCGGCGAGGATGACGTCGAGTTCCAGGGGCTTGTCTTTTTCCAGGTCCTGGAGCATGGAGGTTTTGTGTTCGCCGACCCGCTCGGCGCCGTCGATGCGTTTGTCGACGGAGATGTCGGGGGTGGAGCCGACGGCGGCGGCGATCTCGAGGGTTTCTTCCATCATCAGGCGGATCATCGCGCGGGTGCCGCGGTGCTGGGCGATCTCGACCATGGTGGCGCGGGCGAGCGCGCTGATCGGGTTGAAGGCGGCGTTGCCGAGGAGTTTGATCCAGATGTCGTTGCGGATGTCCTCCTCGACCGGGCACTTCAGGCCGCCGGCGATCATCGCCTCGCTGAACTCCAGGCAGCGGTCCGATCGGCCGCCACCAGGTTCGCCGATCGAGAAGCGGGTGCCTTCGAGATGCCGTACGACGCCCGGCCCCTCCAACTCCGTCGAGCAGTAGACGACGCAGCCGATCGCGCGGTCGAGCGAGAGGACCCGGGTCACCTCACCACCTGGGTCCACCGACTCGATCCGGCGACCCTCGTACGGGCCCGGCAGGCCGTGGAAGTACCACCACGGGATGCCGTTCTGGGCGGCCACGACGGCCGTCTTGTCGTGCAGCAGCGGCTCGATCAGCGGGCCGCAGGACGCGTACGAGTTCGCCTTCAGCCCGAGGAAGACGACATCGACCGGCCCGATCTCGGCGGGGTCGTCGGTGGCCGGCGTACGGGCCACCCAGTCTCCACGTGGGCTCAGCACCTGCACCCCATCAGCCCGGATCGCCTGCAGATGGGGGCCACGGGCAACAAGATGCACCTCGGTCCCACCACGGTGCAGCGCGGCGCCGACGTACGCGCCGATCGCGCCGGCGCCCAGAATCGCAACCTTCATCCTGATTCCCCTAGTCTCGCAGGCCGGAGGCGGTCGGGATCGGATTCTGTACGCCGTCCAGCTCGGCGAACTCGACCACGTTGTCGATCTCGGTCCCCATCGACACATTGGTGACGCGCTCCAGGATCACCTCGACCATGATCGGCACCTGGTACTCGACCATCAGCTTCTTCGCCTCCTCGAGGGCCGGCAGGATCCCGTCCGGCTCGAAGACCCGCAACGCCTTGCAGCCAAGGCCTTCGGCGACCTTCACGTGGTCGACCCCGTACCCGTTCAGCTCCGGCGTGTTGATGTTCTCGAACGACAGCTGCACGCAGCAGTCCATCTCCAGCCCCCGCTGCGCCTGCCGGATCAGCCCGAGGTAAGCGTTGTTGACCACCACGTGGATGTACGGGATGTTGAACTGCGCCCCGACCGCCAGCTCCTCGATCAGGAACTGGAAGTCGTAGTCACCCGACAGCGCGACGACAGTCGCCTCCGGATCCGCGACCGCCACACCCAGCGCCGCCGGACCCGTCCAGCCGAGCGGACCAGCCTGGCCGGCGTTGATCCAGTGCCGCGGCCGGTACACATGCAGCATCTGCGCCGCCTGGATCTGCGACAACCCGATCGTCGAGACATACCGGGTCTCCGGTCCGAAGGCGTTGTTCATCTCCTGATAGACCCGCGGCGGCTTCACCGGGACGTCGTCGTAGTCGGTCCGCCGCAGCATCGTCCGCTTCCGTTCCCGGCAAGCAGCCACCCACTCCGACCGGTCGCGCAGCGGAGCGTTCTCCCGAGCGACATGGATCAGTACCTCGAGCGCCGCCCTCGCATCCGACACGATCCCCAGATCCGGCGCGAACACCCGCCCGATCTGCGTCGGCTCGATGTCGATGTGGACGAACTTCCGACCTTGCGTATAAGTAGCCACCGACCCCGTATGCCGATTCGCCCACCGATTACCGATCCCGATCACCAGATCGGACGCAAGCAACGTCGCGTTCCCATACCGATGCGACGTCTGCAGCCCCACCATCCCAGCCATCAACCGATGGTCGTCAGGGATGGTCCCCCAGCCCATCAACGTAGGCACCACCGGTACGCCGGTGAGCTCAGCAAACTCCACCAGCAAAGAAGCCGCGTCCGCGTTGATGATCCCGCCACCGGCCACGATCAGGGGCCGCTCCGCCTCACCCAGCAGCCGCAGCACCTCCGAAGCCTGCGCCACCGAAGCACGCGGCACAGCGACCGGCAGCGGGACGTACAGCTCCGGATCGAAGTCGATCTCGGTCAACTGGACATCGATCGGCAGGTCGATGAGCACCGGCCCGGGACGACCGGTGCGCATCAACTGGAACGCCTTCTGGAAAGCGCCCGGGACCTGCGCCGCCTCCATCACCGTCACAGCCCACTTGGCGACCGGCCCGGCGATCGAGGCGATGTCGACGGCCTGGAAGTCCTCCTTGTGCAGCTTCGCGACCGGGGCCTGCCCGGTGATGCACAGGATCGGGATCGAGTCGGCCGAAGCGGAGTACAGGCCGGTGATCATGTCGGTGCCGGCCGGACCCGACGTACCGACGCAGACGCCGATGTTTCCCGCCTTGGCGCGGGTGTACCCCTCGGCCATGTGCGAGGCGCCCTCGACGTGCCGGGCGAGCACATGCTTGAGCTCGCCCTGGGCGCGAACCGCGCTGTAGAAGGGGTTGATGGCCGCACCGGGGAGGCCGAACAGGTTCGTGATGCCTTCGCGACGGAGGATCTCCACCGCCGCGCGGGCGGCAGTCATTCGGGGCATACAGTGCTCCTTGTTCTCAGGTGCGCTCAAAGCTGTCGCAGCCAGCGGAAGCTGTCCTGGCTGGTGGTGCTGGGCTTGTACTCGAGGCCGATCCAGCCGTCGTAGCCGGCTTCCTGCAGCTCGCCGAGATACCGCTCGAGCTGAATCTCGCCCGTACCCGGTTCATTTCGGCCCGGCGCGTCGGCGATCTGCACATGCGCGATCCGATCCCCGTACTTCGCGATCGCCGCGCTCACGTCATCCCCGTTCACGGTCAGGTGATACAGGTCCGCGAGCAACCCGACACTGGTGACGCCGGACTCGCGCTCCACCCGGTCGATCACCCCGACCGCATCGGTTGCCGTCAGCAACGGATACCGCGCGGCGCCACTGACCGGCTCGACCAGCACGGTCGCACCGAACGAGCCTGCAGCCGTACCGGCGAGGGCAAGGTTCTCCACCGCCAACTCATCCTGCGCAGCTGGATCAACGCCGTCGACCCGGTTGCCGTACAACGCGTTGAACGCGCGGCACCCGAGTCGCTCGCCGATCCCCAACGTCACCGCGATGTTGTCCCGGAACTCCAGCGACCGCTGCGGCCACGACACCAGCCCGCGATCACCGCCCGGCATGTCACCAGCAGCAAAGTTGAGCCCGACCAACTGGACACCGGCATCCAGAATCGCCCGCTCAAAGGCGTCAACCTCAGCATCGCCGGGCAACGCGGTATCGAAAGGCCACCAGAACTCCACCCCCTCGAACCCGGCCGCCCGAGCAGCCTGCGGCCGCTCCAGCAACGGCAGTTCGGTGAACAGAATCGAGCAGTTGACGGCAAACCGACTCTCCATCGATCCCACCTTCCGGAGCGGTTTGGTATACCGCATACAGTAGGCCGGGCTCGAAGAACGGGTCAAGACATGACGTAGGTCACATTTGCGATGATTTGATAGGCAGCACCGATGAGTTCTCGCGAGCCCGCCGGTACGTACCCGTGACAGCAACCTTCCGAAAGGACTTCAGTCATGGGCACAGTCATCGCGATCGCCTTCGTCAGCCTCGACGGCTACGTCACCGATCCGGACGGTTCAGGCGGTACGCCGTACGGGGGCTGGGCCTTCCGGCACGGACCGGAGGCCGTCGGCGGGGACAAGTTCCGGCTCGGCGCTCTCCTGGACGACGGCGTCCTGCTGCTCGGCCGGCGGACCTGGGAGCTCTTCAGCGGGCTCTTCCCCCAGCGGGCCGACGACTTCTCCACCAAGATGAACAAGATCCCGAAGCTCGTCGCATCGCATCGCCTCACGGACGTCTCCGGGTGGTCCAACTCGACGCTGGTCGATGGCGACGTCGTCGACGCCGTCCGGCGCGAGGAACGCGATGTGGTCGTGACGGGCAGTTCGAGCGTCATCCACCTCTTGCAGGAACACGAGCTGATCGACGAGTACCGGTTGCTCACCTTCCCGTCGATCGTGGGCGCGGGCGAGCGGCTGTTCGGTCCGACGTCGTCGCCGGTCCACCTGACCTGCGTTGCGTCGGATCAGGCGGGGGCCGCGGTGCTTACGCAGTACCGGCGAGCTTGAAAGCCGCGAACACCCCGTCGTCCTGGAACGTGTGGTTGTGGGAGATGCCGGCCACGGTGACGGTGAAGACGTGCAAGGTGTGCAGCACGTACCCGCCGTCGCCGTCGCCGCGGTAGACCGCGATGCCCGGCTGGCCGTTCGCCGCGATCGGGTGGACGCGCCAGTCGGTACCGCGTTGGTCGAAGACCCGCGCGATGAAGCGCAGGTGGTACTCGCGGCCGCGGAACCAGTTGTAGAACGGCGGCATCTCCAGCAGGACATCCTCGGTCAGCAGGTCAGTGAAGGCCGCGACGTCGGCACGCTCGAAGGCGGCGATGTAGCGATTGAGGAAGTCGACGCACTTGGGGTCGTCCGGCTCGAGGACATCCTCCTCGGCCAGCCCTGTCTCCTTGAGCTTCGCCCGTGCGCGCTGCAGCGCACTGTTCGCAGCCGCGGGCGTCAGCTGAAGAACGTCGGCCGTCTCCGCGGCGGACCAGGCGAGGACATCACGCAGGATCAGTACCGCCCGCTGCTTGGCCGGCAGGAACTGCAGCGCCGCGATCAGCGCGAGCCGAAGCGTCCCGCGCTCCTCCGCCACCGTTGCCGGATCGTCCGGAAACGGTTGCAGCCAAGGGACTTCAGCACCCTTCCGCAGCGGTCCCTCGGGATCGTCCCCGCTGGCCACCAGCCCGGATGGCAACGGTCGCCGTCCTCGGTTCTCCAGCTCGGTGAGACAGGTGTTGGTGGCGATCTTGTACAGCCAGGTACGCAGGGAGGCGCGCGTCTCGTCGTACCGGTCGAAGGCCCGCCAGGCCCGGATCATCGTCTCCTGCAGCAGGTCCTCGGCATCGTGATTGGAGCCCGACATCCGGTAACACAACGTCAGCAACTCCCGCCGGAACGGCGCCGTCCGCCCTTCGAAGTCCACCCACCCATCAAAGCACCCGACGGCTGCCAAGATGGCCGGATGAGCTGGCCGGGGATGATCTGGATCGGCGGCGCACCAGGCGCCGGAAAGTCGACGATCGCACGGCAACTGGCGAGGGAGCTGGATCTGCCGTTGCATCCGGTGGATCTGTGGACCTACGACCACGTGGGCCGGATGCCTGCGCATCGGCCGCTCGAAGAAGATCTGGCCGAGGGCCCGGAGGTCGCGGCCGAGGCGTTCGTACGGATCGCGCGGTTGCGGATCGAGCTGGTCGTCGAGGACGTTCGGGCGCGCGAGCTCGGCGACGTACCGGCGCTTGTCGAGGGGCCACAGCTCTATCCGTCGATGGTCGCTGACGGGGTGCGTGCCGCGGTCTGGCTGATGCCCGATGCCGAGCAGACGCGCCGGGCGCGGGAGGCACGGCTCGCTCGTGTTGAGGACGCGAGGGGCCGGGCGCGCCTCGAAGGGCTGCTCGCCCGCGACGCCCTCCTTGCCGATCGGGTGCGGCAGGAGACAACGCAGTACGGGCAGACGTTGATCGAGGTCGCGGCCGACCCGGATTGGTCCGCGATCACCACAGCGGTAAGAACAGCACTTGGGCCTCAACAGCAGCTGCCGCCCGGGAGTCAGCTCGCCCGGCAGCGGTCGATCGAGAACAAGGCAGCCAGCCGGCAGATCCGGCTCTGGCTGGCGGACATCGCGGTGGCCGAGCAGCAGCCTTACCCATTCGCCTGCGAGTGCGGCCGGTCGGGCTGCGCCCTCACCGTCTCGGAGACACCCGACGAGTACGACGCCCGCGGGGCGGACGCGCACCACTAGGGCCGCCGGCCCGGCGGCTCGCGCTGGGGCCGGCTCGCGCTCGCAGCTAGGGCCGCCTCGCCGCCGTAGCTAGGGCCGGCTCGCGGTCGTACTAGTGCGTGGCTCGCAGTGCCAGGGCTAGTTCCTCCAGGGCGGGGAGGGCGTTGATGATTGTCTCGGCCGACGCCGTGGGGAGTTGGTCGAGGCAGGTGGCGATGGCTTCGGTGCGGAGGAGCTTTACTCGTTCGTGGAGGTGGCGGCCGGCGTCGGTGGCCTCGACGCGGATGGCGCGGAGGTCGTCGGGGTTGGGGTCGCGCTGGATCAGGCCGAGTTCGGTCAGTTTGCCGACGACGCGGGACAGCATCGTCGGGTTGAGGCCTTCGAGTTGCGCCAGTTCGGTCAGGCCCAGCGGGCCGCGGAAGGCGATCAGGCCGAGGACCGAGGCCTGGGTCGGAGTCAGGCCCTCGGCGGTGGCCGTGGCGTTGAGCTCGCGGGCGAGCCGGGAGATCACGCCGCGGAGCTTGCTCAACGTCTCGGTGTCGGTCATGTCCGGAATCTCATTTCGGGCTTTATTGCCTGCTGGCAAGCAATGTAGTCTGTTCATCGATGGAACCGTCGAGTTCAGCAGAGCTGACCGCCGACCAGGCCGCGGACGAGCCGCTGGCCCACCGGCGGCTGGTCTTCGGCATCGTCGCGATCGGCCTGTTGATGGCCTCGATCGATCAGACCATAGTGGCCACCGCGCTGAACGCCATCCGCGGCGACCTGCACGCGGAGCTGAACTGGAGCGGCTGGACGATCACCATCTACGCGCTCGGCCAGATCATCGTGATGCCGCTGGCCGGCCGGCTCGGTGACCAGTTCGGGCGCAAGCGGGTCTTCCTCGGCGCCGCGGTGCTGTTCACGGTCGCCTCGCTGTGCTGCAGCCTGGCCGACGACATCTATCTGCTGGTGGTGTTCCGCGCCTTCCAGGCGATCGGCGGCGGCGCGTTCATGCCGACCGCGACCGGCATCGTGGCCGAGCAGTTCGGCCGGGAGCGGGACCGGGCGATCGGCATGTTCACCTCGATCTTCCCGATCGGCGGCATCCTCGGCCCGATCATCGGCGGCGTCATCGTCACGTACTGGTCCTGGCGGGAGATCTTCATCGTCAACGTGCCGATCGGCATCCTGCTGATCGCGCTCGGCGCCCGCTTCATCCCGCGCAGCACGCCCAAACCGGCCGGTCGCGTGGACATCACCGGGGCCGTGCTGCTGGCTCTGACGATCCTGTTCGGGATGTACGGGATCACCTCGCTCGGCAGCAGCGGCGCCGAGCCGACCGACCCGCTCTTCATCGCCGCCGAGGTGATTGCGGTCACGCTCGGTTTCCTCTTCGTCCGGCACGCGAACCGCAACGCGGCCCCGTTCATCCCGGTCACCCTGCTCCGCGGCCGCGGTTTCGGCGCGATGAACGCGATCAACTTCCTCTTCGGCGCGGCCGTCCTGGGCTTCGGCGCCCTGGTCCCCCTGTACGCCGAATCGCGCTACGGCATCCAGCCCCTGCAAGCCGGGACGTTGCTCACCGCCCGGGCCGTCGGGATGATCTGCGTCGCCGGACTGGCGGTGTTCGCGCTCCGGCGTACCGGCTATCGAGCGCCGATGATCGGTGGGTTCCTGCTGGTCGCGGGCGGGATGACGGTGATGGCGCTGGCCCCGCACGGCCTTACCCCGTACGGCTGGCTGGCTCTCGCCGCCGGCATCACCGGCGTCGGGATGGGGCTTTCCATCCCCGCCTCGAACAACGCGAGTTTGCAACTTGCTCCCGATCAGATCTCAGCGATCGCCGGGTTGCGCGGCATGTTCCGGCAGTCCGGCGGCATCGTCGCGGTCTCCGTAACCACCACGCTCCTGGCCCATGCAGGTAATGGCGGTCTGGCCCAGGCGCACAGTTTCGTGGTGTTCGCCGCGCTCCTGCTGCTGATCGTCCCGTTCACCCTGCTGGTGCCGGATCATCGCGGATCCTGGTGAGAAATTCGCCGTGGCCGTGTCGGGTGCGGACCGCCACGGTGTGCTACCGTTTCTGACGGTTGCAGTTTTGCAGTTCCCCGTTCGTTTTTGAAACGCCCGCGGATTTGTGATCCGCAGGGCGTTTTCTCATTTCTGGGCCTCGGTCCGGTGTGGGAGGGCTCGTTCGGCAACCAGGGGACCGACGACCGTCGGGACCTGTTACCCGCCCCACACAAGGAGCAGATCATGGCCAGCGGAACAGTGAAGTGGTTCAACGGTGAAAAGGGCTTCGGCTTCATTTCTCAGGACGGCGGCGGCGCCGACGTCTTCGTGCACTACTCGGCGATCGCGGCGGACGGCTACCGTTCGCTCGATGAGAACCAGAAGGTCGAGTTCGACCTGACCCAGGGCCCGAAGGGCCCGCAGGCGGAGAACGTCCGCCCGGTCTGAACCACCGCTTGAGCGAGCCCGGCCGATTTTTCGGCCGGGCTCGTTCTTTTTATTTGACCCAGAGAAGTTCGCCGTCGTCCACCTGATCGGTACGCCGAAGCCCGGCAGCGGCCGCGACGGCCGCAGACGCGGTGTGGTCGGGATGGACGTGCGCGATGATCCGCGCGGCCCCATGAGCCTCCAGCCAGCCGACCATCCCCACGGCGGCCTCCTTGGCGTAGCCCTGCCCCTGCCAGGCCATCCCCAGCACCCAGGCGATCTCCGCCTCGTCCCCGATCACAGTGGCCTGCACATAGCCGACCAGTTGGTCGTACTGCGTAACGCTGATCACCCAGTTGAGCCACGACTCCCCCGGCCGCCCTGGCCCCGCCACCTGCCGGCGGTACCGCTCACTGAGCGCCTCCGCCGTCGGCGGCTCACCCCCGGTGAACCTGTACAGCTCCGGATCGGCCAGCACCGCGGCCATCGGCACGGAGTACTCCACCCGCAGCGGCAGCATGGCCAGCCGGTCAGTGACGAACCTGGTCGCGATCATCCGGCTAACGGTAGTGCGCTCAGGACGGAGTGCACTGACTTCGAGCGGCTCGGCCGCTCCCTCCACGGCCGGCCCGCTCGTCGCCATCTCCACCCCTTCTTCCCTCCCGTTACGCCCGAAGCCTGGTGTTCGGATGCAGGTCGAACCGCGGGTACCGGTGATCACCGGACCCGTATGGCATGACCCGCTCCTCGTAGTGCAGGTGTGGGCCGGCGGCCACGCCAAGGCGATCCCCTGTCTCCACCGTGTCGCCCTGGCGGACCTCCGGCTCGGCCAGATGGTCGTAGAGATGCCAGATGGCATTGGACTCGACCACGACCTGATGGGCCAGCACCCGGACGACGACCCCGGCCATGGTGGCCCTGATCGGCGTACCGGCCGCCGCGCGGTAGTCACGGCCCGAGTGGAGGCCGTGTTGCTCGCCGCCCGCGACCCCGAACTCGCAGGTCACGTCCGCATTGTGTACCGGAGCTGCCATGGGAAGAGAGTGCGAGCAAACCTTCAGACAGTCTTAAACCCGGGCTGGGACCGCCGGGTAAGGGGCCGGTTCGACTTCTAGCTCGGCCATCCGCTGGATGTAGGTCCGGTACGCCCGCCTGGCCTCTCCATGAGCCCCGCTCGCCTGGAACGCGCCCACCAGACCCAGGTGGGCACGCTCGTCGTACTGGTCGCGCTGGAGGATCCGCAGCAGGTAACCGGCGGCCGCATCGGGATCATCCTTCCCCCGCTCGGCCAGCACCCGCGCCACCCGGACATAGAGCGCCCTGGCCTCCTCACGCATCCCCGCGGCCCAGTCGGCGTACACGTCCTCCTCTAGGAAGTCCCCGCTGTACGCGGCCTCGGCCGCTCGCAGCAGCGGCATGCTGTTGCTGTCCAGGCCGCTCCGGGCGTCGTGGAGGAAGCCCTCAACGTCGACGGAGGTCTGGTCGCCGTCCAGCCAGATGGTCGCGCGGTCGGCGCCGACGAAGCGGTCGGGCGAGTAGCGCTTCTCGGGGTCCAATACTGAGCGCACGGTCGAGAGAGCGACCGAGAGTCTTGGCGAGGCGACTGACTCCCCTTGGTCTGGCCAGAGCAGGTCGAGAAGCTGTACCCGGGCGACTGGGCGGCAGCGGCGGGCCACCAGGATCTTCAGTAGGTCGCGTGCTTTCTTCGACGGCCATTCGCCTAGTTGGATGGCTTTGCCGTCACGTAGTACGCGGAAGCCGCCCAGGCATTCGATGCGTACCGGCGCCGGCCCTGTCTGCTGACTGGCCGCCAGAGCCGCTGCGGCATAGCGAGTAGCTCCCGCGGCCAGGAACTGCTGGTGGGCTCGCAACGCCAGTTCTCGGCCCTCAGCACCCTGCGTACGCTGGGCCAGCATCAACTCCGCGCGTGCCTGTCCCAACGGATCGCCCAGCTCGTTCCGGATGTTCAGAACCTCGTGCAGCACCTCACCGCCGTCGGCAGCCGCGTACAGCTCAAGCGCATCGGCCAGCCCGGCCCGGTCGCGGCGCCGACGACAGAGCGCCGCAGACTCTTCGGCAGCCGCCGCCGCTTCCGCCTTGTTGCCCGCATGCAGCGTCACCCAGCCCAGCGCCACGAGCGCTCCGGACAGGCCGGGGACCGGGCCGTAGGCCACAGCCTGCCTGGCGATCTCGGCCAGCTCCGCCGCCCGCTCGGGCTCCTCCACCGCCAGCACCCGGGCAAGCCCGGCCAGGGACGGTACGAGCGACTGCATGTCCTTGGTGTCGTCCGCCATCGCGATCGCTTCCTCGTAGCACGCTCTCGCCATCGCCCTGTCCCCCCTCTCGCGATAGACCTCGC
Source organism: Kribbella koreensis (assembly GCF_039525325.1). NCBI lineage: Bacteria > Bacillati > Actinomycetota > Actinomycetes > Propionibacteriales > Kribbellaceae > Kribbella > Kribbella koreensis. The sequence continues at coordinate 21,545 of NZ_BAAAHK010000008.1, read as the reverse complement.
CCAGCACGGCCAGCGGCTGAGCCACCCGCTTCGACTCCAGCTTCTGGTAGAGCGCCCGGGACGCCTCCAGCTCGCCGATGGCCTCGTCGAGCCTGCCGAGCCGCAGCAGCGCCTCGCCCCGGTTGTTGAGGGCCAACGCCCGGAAGACCGCGAAGCCAGCGCGATCCGCCAGCTCCAGGGCGATCTCCAACTCGTCGAGCCCCAACGTGTAGTCGCCTTCGGCAACATGGTGCGATCCGCGATTGACCCGGATCCGGATCGCCTGCAGGAGATCGCCGGCTCGCTCCGCGTGCTCCAGCGCACGCAGGTAGTGAGATGCGTTGCCGCGCGGGTCACTGTCGACAGCGGCCAGCATCGCCAGCACGGTATGGACGATGGCCATCGCCCGGTCGTCAGCGGACACCTTGGCGCAGATTTCCGCCGCCGCGATGAGCTCACGGCATTCGTCGAACTCGCCCCGCAGCCAGTGCGCTCCAGCCCACCAGGCTTGCAACAGGGCCTCGTCCGCCGGGTGCTGGCCGTCGATCCTGCCCCTGCGGTACATGGCTACCGCGACATCGGTTCTGCCGCGCAGGTGATGGATCAGCCCGAGCCGCCACGCGATGCCGACGGGGATCTCGCCCTCGGGCTCGATGATCCGGTCGAAACACCTCTCCGCGCCCTGCCAGTCGCCGAGTACCTGCCGTGCTTCGCCTTCCAGCTGATCCATCGCGGCATCCCGTAGCTGGTCCGGCAGGGAACTGACGGCTACGACCACTGTCTCCGCCAGGCCACCACTGACCATGGCATGCCCACGGTGGGTCAGCATCCGGGCGACGTGGGCCGGGTCCACTGCCTGGTAGCAGGCCAGGGCGTCTCGCTGGTCTCCGACAGACTCGAACCACTGCCCTGCTTGCAGTGTCAGCTCCGCCATGCCGACCTCATCCGCTGACAATCTGTCGATGGCGAAGCCCCGGACCAGCGGGTTGAGCTCATACCCGTCAACCTCGCCCGCAGAGACGAGCAGACCTCGAATCCGCAACTGGCGCAGGGATTCCGGGTTCTCGGTGACCCCTATCGCTTGGCAGAGCTCGGCACTGAACCTGGGCAAGACGGCGACCGCAGCGACCAACCGGCGTACAGATGCTGGCTCTGCTGCGAAGACCTCCTCGGCCAGGTAGTCATAGAGCGGCCCATCCGACCGCAGTGCTCGCTGCAGCCGGCCCGGCCGCTCCGAAGCCGGTACTGTCCGCAGCGCCTCGACAGCCAGCCGCACAGCAGCCGGCCACCCCTGTACTGCGGCCTGCAACGGCTCAGCCAGCTCCTCAGCCCCTTCACCCAGTACTACGTTGAGCACGGCAACGGTCTCTTGCACGGTGAAAGCCAATGCTGTCGCGTCGATCTCCAGCACCTGGCCTCTGCCACGCAACCGATCGATCCCGAAGGGCATGGCCGTCCGGGACGCCACCACGAGATGCAGCGAGGGCGGCGCGACACGCACCAGGCCCTCGATCAACTTCGTTGCCGGGTCACCCGGATTGAGCTCGTGCAGGTCGTCCAGCACGAGCACCAGGTCGCCGGTGAGGTTCTGCTCGAGCGCGTCGGCGAGCAAAGCGGCGTACGCGAGAGCTCTGGTGCCCTGCTCGGCATCTGCGTCGGGGCCGCGCGGTCCCTGGAGCTCAGCGGCGAGCACAGTCGACAGTGCGGGCACCTGGCGGCGCAGTGCGTCGACCAGCCCGGTGACCATCGCAGCTAGTGAGCGGTCCTCGGCGCGGACGGTATACCAAGCGCAGGGGCGCTCAGCAGCCCAGGCGCTGAGCAGAGTGGACTTGCCGAACCCGGCGTCGGCCACCACGGTCAGCAAGCGGCGGCGAGCGCCCTCGCTGAGCAGCTTGGTCAGCCTCGGCCTTGCGACCGTCCCTTCCATAGCCCCACCTCCGTGTCCCCGTCTGCACTCCCCCGAGTACGTAGAACAGGACAACACCGTCAGTAGTGGCGCCGCAACAGTGTTAGCCCGGATCTCTCCGGGAGGTTTGCCCGGTATCGGCGGGACTGCCGTCCCGGGACGGCTAAGGTGGGTGCCCATGAACGACCGGCTGGTGTGGATCGACTGTGAGATGACCGGACTCGATCTCGAAAAGGATGCCCTGATCGAGGTCGCCGTGCTCGTCACCGACTACGAACTCAACGTGCTCGGAGACGGGATCGACCTGGTGATCGCACCACCACCGGCCGCCCTGGAGCAGATGGGCGACTTCGTCCGCGACATGCACACCGGCTCCGGCCTGCTCGACGAACTGCCGCAGGGCATCGAGCTCGCCGACGCCGAGCAGCAGGTCCTCGACTTCATCTCCGGCTACGTCAAGGAGCCGCGCAAGGCGGCGCTGGCCGGCAACTCGGTCGGCACCGACCGCACCTTCCTGGTCCGCGACATGCCCAAGGTCGAGTCGCATCTGCACTACCGCAACGTCGACGTCAGCTCGATCAAGGAACTCGTCCGCCGCTGGTACCCCCGCGTGTACTACGCGACGCCGGCCAAGAACGGCAACCATCGCGCGCTGGCCGACATCACCGAGTCGATCGCCGAGCTCCGCTACTACCGGCAGACCGTTTTCGTCCCGATGCCCGGTCCGGACACGGAAACCGCGAAGGCGGCCGCTTCAGCGGTCAGCACCCCGATTTCAAGTTCCTGACCTTCATCGCTATGATTCTCCAGTCGCGCTGATTAAGGCGGCTGAACATGGTGGGTATAGCTCAGCTGGTAGAGCACCTGGTTGTGGTCCAGGGGGCCGCGGGTTCAAGTCCCGTTACTCACCCTCGGACGAGGGCGATCGTGTCTGCAGAAAGCGCAGACCGGTCGCCCTCGGTATTTTGTGCGCCGTCGGCGCGGGTGGGGGCTTCGCCACCCACACCCGCTTAGGATCCGAGGCGTGAAGTCGTCGGGCAGTGCATGGTTCGGGTACGGGATCGCCGTCGTGGTGACCTTCTTGGTCGGGATGCTCGCCTTCACCGTGTTCGTGTTGTCGAAGGTGTTCGGGTCCTCGGCACCGCAGGAGAAGCCGGCGCCCGAACCTCAAGCGGTCTCCAGCCCGACCACGACGATCGACCGGCGCCCGGTCGCGGTCGGCGTGATGGAAGTACAAGTAGTCAAGGGCAATCCGCAGCAGGTCGTGCTGATCGTCGCCACCCCGACCGGCTGCGCGCAGGACCCGCAGGTGGTCACGTACGCCGAGGGCGCGGGAGCGGTCGCAGTACGGGTCACCCAACGCGTCTACCGCAGCGGCTGCCACAAGAAGACCGACTCCGTACTGGCCACTGCGAAAGCGCCCATCGCCGGGCGGACCCTGCTGCTGAACGGGGTGCCGTGGACGGTGGGCGCTGACGGGCAGTACGAGCAGGCCCTGCGAACCGCTACTTCGTGATGCAGCCGGCCGGGAGGTCGAACCACCTGAGGTGGTCGAACTCGTCGTTGACGTGGGCCTCGGTCTGCGAGTCCTTGTGCTGGCAGGCCGACAGCAGCGTACGAGCCTCGGCCAGGTAGCCGGCCAGCGCCGACTCGGGCGCCTTGTCGTCGTGGCGGGGATAGCGGAGCTGACCGTCCGCGTCGTACCCGACCTGCGACAGCCGCATCGGCGGCTCCACCGGACCGCGGTAGTGCTTCCACAGGCCGTTGGCCGGGTTGAAGCGGTAGTCGCCGAGCAACCGCCAGCCATCCGAGGCGACCAGCTTCACCGCGGCGACGACGTACTCGAAGACCGCCTCGGAGATGAAGTAGTTGAAGTTCACTCGCACCCAGCCGGGCTTGATCCCCTCGCAGCCGTGCACGATCTCCTCTGCGAACTCGGCGGAGCGGGCCAGGTCGATACCGAGCAGCGTGTGGCCGTAAGGGCCCGCGCAGGAACAGCCGCCCCGGGACTGGATCCCGAACAGGTCGTTCAGCAGCGCGACCACGAAGTTGTGATGCAGGTACCGGCCCGACGGCGCCTTGACCACGAACGACACGATCGACAGCCGCTCCGCGTCCAGGTTGCCCAGGATCTCGATCGCCGGTTCCGCACGCCACGCCTCGACGGCGCGACGCAGGTACGCGTCCTCGTGCGCGCGGATCACGTCGATGCCGACCGCTTGCTTCAGCTGGAAGACCAGGCCGGCCCGGATCGACTCGATGATCGCCGGCGTGCCGCCCTCCTCGCGGTGGATCGGGTCGTCGAGGTAGCGGTGCTCGGTCGGGTTCACGAAGGCGACCGTGCCGCCACCCGGTACGTCGGGCACGCGATTGCGCATCAGCTCACGCCGGGCCACCAGCACTCCCGGCGTACCGGGTCCGCCGATGAACTTGTGCGGGCTGAGGAAGATGGCGTCCTTGTAGGCCAGCGGATCCGCGTCGCGACCGCCGTACATGTCGATCTCGACGTACGGCGCGGCGGCGGCGCAGTCCCAGAACGACAGGGCACCGTGCCGGTGCAGCAGGGCGGAGACGCGATGGGTGTTGCTGACGATGCCGGTGACGTTGCTGGCGGCCGAGAACGAGCCGATCTTCAGCGGCCGCCCGGCGTACTTCACCAGCTGGTTCTCCAGCATCGGGATGTCGATGTGCCCGTCGGGGTCCTGGCCGATCACCACCACGTCGGCGATCGACTCGCGCCAGGGCAGCTCGTTCGAGTGGTGCTCGTACGGGCCGATGAAGACGACCGGCCGCTGCTCCGGCGGGATCGTGTCGGTCAGGTGGTACTCGTCGTCCAGCTGGGCCGGGATGCGCAGGCCGAGGATGCCGATCAGCTTGTCGATCGCGCCGGTCGCGCCGGAGCCGCAGAAGATCACCGCGGTCTCGTCGTCGCCGCCGACGCTGTCGTGGATGATCTGGCGGGCGTCCTCACGCAGCCGGGTGGTCTGCAGGCCGGTGCCGCTCGACTCGGTGTGCGTGTTCGCGTACCGCGGCAGCACCTCCTCGCGGATGAAGTCCTCGAGGAAGGTGAGCGCCCGGCCGGACGCGGTGTAGTCGGCGTACGTGACCCGGCGCGGCCCGTACGGACCCGGCATCACCTGGTCGTCACCGATCACCGAGGCCCGGATCCGGCTCAGCAACGCGGTGTCCGGCGGCATCGCCACCTGGGTGTCCGCGGCGGTGTCGTCGGCGGTGCTGGTCGAGAGATCCCCCTGCATCGTCATGCCGTCAGGGTACGGCCGGTAAGCCACATTCGTCCTGTAAGACCTGACACTCCTGCGGCTAGGCTCTGGCGCAGTCGACGCGAGGAGCTGGGGATGACGTTTTCCAAGGAGCTGTGGGAGTCCGGGGCCGCCGAGGTGTACGCCGGGATCGTCCGGCACCCCTTCATCACCGGGCTGACCGACGGCACGCTGCCGCACAGCGCCTTCCGCTACTTCATCATCCAGGACAGCCACTACCTGCGCTCGTACTCCCGTGCGCTAGCCCTGGTCGCTGCCCGGGCAGTGGACGAGGATGCGGTCAGCATGTTCGCCCGGCACGCCGCAGACGCGATCGCTGTCGAGCAGGAACTCCACAGCTCGCTACTGGGCTCCCTGGGTCTCACCTCGGCCGACGTCGACTCCGTAGGCTCCGGGCCGACCACCACGGCGTACATGTCCTACTTGACCGCTGTCTGCGCCACTGGGACATACGCCGAGGCAGTGGCGACCGTACTGCCCTGCTACTGGATCTACCGCGAGGTCGGGCGGGAGCTGCTCAAGCACTCCTCGCCGGATCCGGTCTATGCGGAGTGGATCGCCGCGTACGGATCCGAGGAGTTCGATGCGGTCGTAGAGTCTGTCCTGGCGGTGACAGACCGGCTCGGCGCCGAGGTGGGCCCGGGCGAACGCGACCGTTGCCACCGGCACTTCGCCACGACCACCAGGTACGAGTGGATGTTCTGGGACGCCGCGTACCGCGAACTGGATTGGCCGGTCTGATGCAGAACTTCTACGACGTCGTGATCGTCGGCGGCGGCCACAACGGCCTCGTCGCGGCTTCGTACCTGGCCGGTGCCGGCCTCAGCACGCTCGTACTCGAGCAGCAGGGGCATACAGGCGGTGCAGCAGTCAGCCAGCAGGTGTTCCCGGGTGTGGACGCTCGCCTGTCGCGGTACTCGTACCTGGTCAGCCTGCTCCCCGACGAGATCGTGGCCGACCTCGGCCTGGGCCTGGAGCTCCGCTCGCGGTCAGTGGCCTCATACACACCGGTACGCCGCGATGGGCGCGACCTCGGCCTCGTGGTCGAGCGACCGGAGGGGGCGGCTACCCGGGCCTCCTTTGCGGCTCTGACTGGTAGCGATTCGGAGTACGAGGCCTGGACGTCCTTCTACAACTCTGTCTCGTCGCTGGCCGGTGTAGTCGCGCCGACCCTGCTGGGGCCGCTGCCTTCCGTTGCGGAGCTCCGCAAGCAGGTGGACCCTGCGCTGTGGGAGGCGCTGGTCGAGCGGCCCTTCGGCGAGGTCGTGGAGCGACTGTTTGCCGACGACACCGTGCGGGGCGTGGTGGCGACCGATGCGGTCATCGGCACCTTCGCCGGGCTGCACGACGAGTCCCTGATCCAGAACCGCTGCTTCCTCTACCACCTGATCGGCAACGGCACTGGCGAGTGGCGTGTGCCCGTGGGTGGCATGGGCGCCGTGACGGACGCACTGGCCGGCGCTGCTCGACGTGCTGGCGCCTCTGTGGTCGTCAACGCCTCCGTGACCTCAGTGGAAGCCGATGGCACCCGCGGGTCGGTGACCTGGATGGGTGGTGACGGAGAGCGCACGGTGGACTGCTCCTACGTACTCGCCAACGTCGCGCCCACCACTCTTGCCGCGCTGCGTGGTCAACCCGTCACCGAGAAGCCCGAAGGCTCCCAGCTCAAGATCAACCTGCTGCTCTCCCGGCTCCCCCAGTTGCGCTCCGGCGACGACCCGAGGCGAGCCTTCGCCGGCACCTTCCACATCGACGAGGACTACAGCCAACTCGAAACCGCGTACCAGTCGGCCGCCGGTGGCTCGCTGCCGTCCGTACCGCCCTCCGAGGTCTACTGCCACTCGCTCACCGATCCTTCCATCCTCAGCCCCGAATTGGTTGCCTCAGGCCACCAAACCCTGACCGTCTTCGGCGTCCACTTCCCCACCCGCTTGTTTGCCACCGACAACGACGCCGCCCGCGCCGAATCGGTACGCCGGGTGCTGGCCGGCCTGGAGTCCTACCTGGCCGAGCCGCTCGACCCCTGCATCGCCCGCGACGCCGACGGCAACCCCTGTATCGAAGCCAAAACCCCGGTCGACATCGAGGAATCCGTCGGCATGCCCGGCGGCCACATCTTCCACGGCGACCTCCAATGGCCCTGGGCCGAGGACGACACCGAGGCCGGCCGCTGGGGCGTCGAAACCGACGTCGCCAACCTCCTGATCTGCGGCTCCGGCGCCCGCCGAGGCGGCGCCGTCAGCGGCATCGCCGGCCACAACGCGGCCATGGCAGTCCTCGACCTCCGCCCCTGACATACCGATTTCACTTCCACCCAAAACCCCTGCTACGATCCTCTTCGTTCGCAAGCACAACAGAACATGCGCCGCTAGCTCAATTGGCAGAGCAGCTGACTCTTAATCAGCGGGTTCGGGGTTCGAGTCCCTGGCGGCGCACCAACACTTAGGCCCGAGCAGACATCGCAATCTGTTCTCGGGCCTTTGTGTTGTTCACGACCCTCTTACGACCCCTTTTGCCGGACGTCGCTCGTCATCGAGTTACCAGCGACCGAACCCGCACCCTCCGTCGACCCCTCCTCCGGCCGACCATGCTTTTCCCCACGCCTTAACCTGATCGTGACTGTGTGTCACCTCACATCGTTGCGCGTCATTCCCCCGGCACCGGATCTTCCTCCCAACCAGCCGTTGAGCAGCCAACCATCGAACAGGTTGGAGGCTTGAGATGGCGAGACCACCACTGCCCATCGGCACCTGGGGACGGATCTCCACCAAGGTCATGAAGACCGACACGAAGGGTAAGCCGGTCAGCGTCCGCGCGAAGACCAACTTCCGCGACCATGACGGCCAGGTCCGCGACGTGACGGCCTACGCCAAAACCGCGACAGCCGCCGAGCGCGCCCTGCTCAAGAAGCTCCAGGATCGCGCCAAGACCGGCCAGGGCGGCGAGCTCACGGCGATGCACAAGATCAACCACCTCATCGACCTTTGGATCACCAAGTTCGGGCAACAGATCGCCGACGGCACCCGCTCCCCCACCTCCCTCGACACCTACCTCCGCGCCATCAAGAACCACGTCCGCCCCGCCCTCGGCGAACTCCGCATCGGCGAAGCAACCACACCCCGCATCGACACCGTCATCTCCAAGATCAAGAAGAACGCCGGCCCACCAACAGCCAAAACCTGCCGAGCCATCATCTCCGGCCTGATGCAGCTCGCCGTCCGCTACGGCGCCATCACCGTCAACCCGGTCCGCGAAGTCGAAAGCATCGAACACCCCGCCAAGAAACCCGCCCGAGCCATCCAAACCGAAGAGATCACCCTCCTCCGCAAACACCTGGCAACCGACGAAACAGCCGTCCGAGCCGACCTCCCCGACCTCGTCACCTTCATGCTCGGCACCGGCGTCCGCATCGGCGAATCCCTCGCCATCCTCTGGTCCCAAGTCGACCTCGAAGCAGCCACCGTCGACATCACCCACACCATCGTCCGCATCAAGGGCGAAGGCCTCATCCGCAAACCCGGCAAATCCAGAACCAGCAACCGCCAAGTCGGCCTCCCCAACTGGCTCATCGCCACCCTCCGCACCCGAGCCGCCGCTGGCATCCGCCTAGACGACCCCGTCTTCCCCGACACCACCGGCGGCCACCGCGACCCCAACAACGTCCGCCGCTCCCTACGCACCGCCCTAGCCCCCGTCGGCAACAGCACCCGTCGAAACCTCGGCCAAGCCCTCCGAGCCCTCCCGCCGAGAAGCCGGCCTCACTCGAGAAGAAGCAGCCAAGGCCCTGAACTGGCCCAAGACCAGAATCGAACTCATAGAAACCGGCCGCATCAAGGTCGACCGCACCGTGGCCACCACCCTTCTCTGGACCTACGCTCCCACCCCAGAGACAACCGAAGCCTTCCTATCCCAGGTCGACGAAGCCGCCGCACCGGTCCCCACCGACACCCTCACCTGGATCACCTCCCACGCCTTCCGCAAAACCGTGGCTACCGCGCTAGACAAGGCCGGCCAATCAGCCCGCGGCACCGCCAACCAACTGGGCCACTCCCGAATCTCCATGACCCAGGACCATTACTACGACCGCACAGCCCCCGACCCCGAAGCCACCAACGCCATCCAACATGCCTTCGAAGACCCCGACCTTCTCTAGAGGACTGTTTTCATTTCAGCGTTCGAACAGTCGAGGATCTAGCGCGTGCCGACGAGGACAGATCAACTGGTAAGGCCGATCTGTCACCGGCGAATCGGGCGGCCTAGAGCAAGCCGCAGCCGGGCCGTGGAGCCGACGGCCGTTGGTTGGCAGCTGAGGCCCTGCTGACGACAGCGGGACGTTGAGTTCTAGTGTCGGGGTTGCGTGTGTACCGGGGACTGTCGGCATCTCCGATGCGGGTGTTGCGGACGGATCCGGGAGTTGGCGCCGCGCAGGTCTGATCTTCGTGGCTCCAGCCTGCTCGCGCGCGACTGAGCAGCAGCTGCGGCCAGACTCTCGATGGCCTCGACGACCCGTGGTTCGTTGCGTTCTTCACGCACCCGAGCGATGCGCGCCATGAGTTCGCCGCTGACCGTGACCAGCGGGCCTCGCAGCCCGAATCGCACCGACAGCAGGGACGCTGCCGCGTTGGGGAGCGTCTGATTGGACAATCGCGGAGTCACTCCTCGAGCGCCCCTGTCAGCGAGAATTTCGAGTTGCCGGGCGAGCACCTCGGTGCTGGAGAAGGCCATTCCTACCGCCGCGCCGATCCGGCCGTAACCCGCGTCGTCCTATCTGCGGGCCGTGATCTCGCGTTGCGGAAGGTCCAGCCCCGCGTCAGCCAGGGCGTCCTGGGCCGCGGCGAGTACGTACTGCTGGCAGCGGTCGAGAGTGCGCAGGTCCCGGGCGGTGATGCCATGTCTGGTGGGGTCGAAGTCACGGATCTCGCCGGAATGCTTCACCGGGCATCGCGCCATGTCGAAGCGGGTGGTGGCCGCCACTCCGGTTCGTCCCTGCATGAGGTTGTCGAACACCGCAGCCGGTGTCAGTCCCAACGGCGTGATCGCTCCCATTCCCGTGACGACCACACGTCTGTCGGCCATGGCGCATCTGCTCTCTTGGTCCTGTGCTCGCGCCGCTTCGAGACACCGGCACAGGAGCCTCGTACGCCAAGTTCCGCGGTACCACCGGACTGGTTAGCCTCGTCCTGGGAAACGAAGTCCGGCGCCTCAAGGACACGAAACGATAGCGAAACGGCCGGTCAGCAACTGACCCGTCTCACGTCCGTCCACGAACGCGCCCTACGGTAGGTCAACGGTCGCAATGAGTTCTCAATCAGCATCTCCGAGGCCGTGCACACTGCTTCGTCGATCGTTCGATAACTGCTCAGCCAGGCGCCCGCGGTCCAACCTCAGAATCTCGGGACACAGTGCCGGTACTGTGGGACAGCAACTCCAGATCGACGAAGATCTCCGCGATCTGCCCATCGGCATTCAGCCCGAGCCAGACTTCATAGGATCCGTCGCCCATGCCGCATTCGTAGATGATGGCGTTAGCCCCGGTGGCTTGATCTTCGATCAAAACATAAAGATCGCGCAGGAGTACGTCGGAAATCTCGTCCCACCAGTCGTCATTATCCTGCCGCGCGGTAAGCCAATCCTTCGCGGAAAAGTCGAAGAAGCTCGCCGTTCCGCTGTCCACTGCGAAGCCGAGCGCCACGCTTTGATCGGATTCCGACGGAAAAGCGGGCATCCATTGAGTCACCGGATCATTCGAGATACGAACCTTGGAGGCGCATACCTTGCTCCGCGGAATAACACCGGAAGCGGGCGGCTGACGCCAAACCGAGACCAGGAGAGAAACCGGGTAGCTGCCGGGCGGTACATTCGCCGCGACCGCATCCGATTCCTCCAGCGGATTGATCGACCAGGCAGGATCGGCAGCGACGACCATACCGGTTGGAAAATGCACCTCACCCGCAGAAACGATCTCTGTTTCACTTTGCGATCCGCTTGACCAAGAGTACCGGTCGCCCGCGCGAAACGGAAAATCATGACCTGTCACGGTATACCTTCCCTACCGACATGGTTAGATCACGGATAGTTGGGAACATACGGGTCGCCGGACTCACCGTTACTGCTCCGCCAATATATCTGGACACCCTTCGGCACTGCGGGGTCGCGACTATATGGGTCGTAGACCGGAAACACACCGTAGTAAATTGTCTGTCCGGCCACGAGGCGACGGGCGATATTATTCTCCACCTTTCTCATGTCACTCATGTTGCGCCCGGAATATTGCGGGATGATGTTCTCTGGCTTTCGGTTGTCTCCACCGAACTGGTTAGCAATCAGGTGGCCTCGATGCATCGTGTCCGAATCATAGCCGGGCGGCGTGTACCTGGCCGTCTCGTCACGGAAGGATTTCGGCAGGGCCCCGTTCAAGCAGGCAACGGCTCCCGTAGCTCGCCCCTCACCATTTGGCCCATAGGATCCTTGAGTGGGGTAATAGTAGATCGAGGTTCCGTTCGACGTCATCAAGTCTCGGCAAGACCGCTCCTGGGAGTCTCGGTCCACCTCTAGCATCTCGTTCTGTACCGAGTCGCCGCCAAGACTGAGAATCGCGCCGAAGATGCCGAGAAGTCGGGCCCCTGTACCGAGCCGCGCCGCGGCGGCTGCTCGCGCCGCGGCAGCCTCCGCTTCTTGAGCTGCGAGCCGGGACGCGAACACTCCCGGTACCAGATCGATGCTTGTTCCGGGCGCGTCTGGCGGATTGGGCTGCACGAGGGTCGGCGTCTCCTGTGAGACACGCTTGCCGTACTCGTCGATGGCGTAGTGGCCGTCTACCTCTACGCCGGAGATGGGGTTGCCGCCGGCGAAGGCGTAGCGGTTGCTGGTCCAAGGGTCGGTGCCCAAGTTGAGGTCGGCGAGGGCGCCGTTGTAGGCGTCGCGGGTGAGGAAGCGGTTGAGGCCTGGGGAGTAGTTGCGGAAGCCCATGTCGTAGGACTCCGACGACTGGTCCCAGCGTTTGGCGTTGTAGCGGTAGACGTTGTAGGGGTCTTTGCCTGGGTTTTGGGCTTCGGGCTTGTCTACGCCGGTGAAGCGGTCGTCGTCGTTCTTGCCGTAGGCGGTGTAGCCGTAGGTGGAGCGGGTGTCGCCGGTCTCGGTGGTCAGGGTTTCTACGTCGGAGTGCGGGTTGTAGCCGTAGTACGAGTCCTCGGTGGAGCCGTCGGCTTTGAACTTGACCTGGGAGAGGCGGGAGCCCCACGGGGAGTACTGGTACGACGCGGTGAGCTGGCCGGCTACCTCTTCGGAGAGGACTTCGCCGGACAGACCCAGGTAGGAGTAGTTGGTGGTCTTCGTGCCCTCGACCTTGGAGCTGGTGCGGTCCAGGGCGTCGAAGGTGGTGTTGGTGGTCTTGGTGCTGCCGTCTCCCTGAAGTTGGCGGTGTTTGACGATGTGGTCGTAGCCGTCGTAGGTGTTGCGTTCGATCACGGTGCCGGCGGACGAGACCTGGGAGAGCCGGCCGAACGGGTCGTAGGTGTACGACGCGGTGGCGCCGGCCGTCGTCGAGGTCAGCAGGCGGTTGCGGTCGTAGGTGTAGTTCGTCGAGACGTTCTTGACCGTCTGGGCGACGACGTTGCCGGCTGGGTCGTGGGTGTAGGACTCGGTGGAGAGGACTGTTGCGCCGGCGGCATCCTTCTTCTCCACCTTGGCGATCCGGTCCAGGGGGTCGAAGGTGTAGGCGAAGACGTTGTCCAGGTACGCCGCATGGTCATCGGCGTTCTGGACCTTCGCGGTGTCCTTGATCCGGTCGCCGTTCGGCGAGTACTCCATCGCGTGCTGCGAGACCAGCGTGCCGTTCGACTTCTTCTCGAGTTGTGAGGCGACCAGGCCGTCGAGGTAGTAGTCGGAGTCGACTGTGTTGCCGTTGGCCTTGGTCTCCACGTCGGCCTCGCCGCGGGACGTGTACGTATAGCCCGAGATCTTCGGCGCCGGGTCCGAAGCGGACTTGCCGTTCTTCACCTGCTCGACCAGGTCCCGGACGTCGTAGCTGTACGACGAGAACTGGTCGTCCTTGTCCGCCGCGTCGTCGTAGCCGCGGGTGACCGGGGCGCCGTTCTCGTTGTAGGTGTACGTCGTGGTCTTGAGGAGCGCCGCGGCCTTCTTCTCCTCGACCTTCGCCACCTGGTTCAGGCCGTTGTAGCTGACCAGGTAGTCGCTGACCTTCGCGCCCGGCTGGGTGTCGGTGATCTGGAGCAGGTTGCCGTTCGTGTCGTAGTTGTAGGTGAAGTCCTTCTTCTCCGCGTCGGTCTCACCCGTGTTGTCGCGAACCACCTTCACCGCGTCCGCCACCACCGTGCCGGTCGCAGCCGGCGTCAGCGACACAGACCCGGTCGTCGCCTCCGCGAAGGTGAACTGGCCGAGACTCACCCAGGTGCCGGCCCCCGTCGTCTGATTGACCGGCTTGCTCACCGGTGCGCCGCCCGTGCTGACCGAGTACGGCGCCGCCGTGGACGCACCCGCCACCGACGGATACCGCACATAGACGGTGTACTTCCCATCGGCCGGCACATTGAGCTTCCACGTGTACTTGTCCGTACTTCCGGTCGCCGCGGCGTGCGTCCGGTAGTTCGTGCCCTGGAACCCGGTACCGCTCGACGACAATGCCCACGTACCGGCGACATCCACGTCACCCGTATCGGAGTTGTCCACCAGCGAGACATCCAGCCCAACCGGTACGCCGTCGTCGCTACGAGACTTGAGCTTGCCGTCCGGGAAGAAGTTCCACGCCATCGTGCGGGACGACGAACCACCCGCACTGGTCAGCGTCCGCGCCGTCTGCTGACCGAGGTCGTTGTAGCCGTACGCCGCGACGATGTCCCACGGATCCGTCGACGACTTCACCCAGCCGTTGTCGAAGTAGTCGTACGACGTGTCGTTGCGGACCGTCTGCCCCTCCGACGCCGGCGCGCTCACCTTGGTGACGTTGCCGACCTCGTCGTACGTCATCACCGTCTTGTCCGGCGTGTTGTAGCGCGCGTCGTCCTTGTCGTAGGGCGACACCTTCTCCTTCGGCCGGTTCAGCGCGTCGTACACGGTCACCTGGGCGAAGTCGTCCGGGTCGTCGGTGGTCTCGACGCCGCGCGGGCTGATCACCTTGGTCTGGTTGCCGACCTGGTCGTACTCGACCTGCGTGGTCCGGTAGGTCACCACCCCGCCGGCGTCCTTGCTGTGCGGGACCTTCACCTGCACGGTCTTGCCGCGCTCGTCCAGCGTGACCAGCGTCTTGTTGCCGTCGGCATCGGTCGTGCTGATGACGTTGCCGTCCCGGTCGTACTCCTGCGAGGTCGTCTTGCCCGCCGCATCGGTTGCCGTCTTCGGGCGGTGCGCCTTGTCGTACGTCGACTTCGAGGTGTAGTCCGCCGGGTCGGTCGACTTGGACTTGCGCGGGTCGACGACCGTCACGACGTTGCCCACGTTGTCGTACTCGTAGCTGATCTTGTCGTTCTGCGCGTTCGTGACCGACAGCAGCTGGTACACCGGGTCGTACTCGTACGACGTGACGAAGTCGGCCGGGTCCGGGGTGAGCGCACCCTTGGGCTCGGTCTGCCGGAGCAGGTTGCCGACCACGTCGTACTCGTACTTCGTCTCCCGGTCGGGATCGGTCGCCAAGTCCTTGGGCGCCTTCGACGAGACCAGCTGGTCGGCGTCGTCGTACGCGTTGGTGCTGACCGCCCCGTTCGGCGCCGTCGCCTGAGTGACGTTGTCGTTCGCGTCGTACACCGGCGCCGGGGTGGTGATTTAGAGGTTGGCCGCCTGATCCTTGGGGACCTTGCTGGTCAGCGGCCGCCCGAACAGGTCGTACGTGTACGTGCTCGTCTTGAGCTTGGCATCCGTGGTGGTCAGTACGTTCCCGCGCACGTCATAGCTGACATCGCTCGACTTCGACAGCGCGTCGGTGATCCGGGTCGGGTAGCCCGTGTCGTGATACAGCGAGTACGTCGTGGTGTTGTTGTTCGCATCGATCGACGTCTTGAGCTGACCGAGCAGGTCATAGGTGTACTTCGTGGTGTAGTCGCCGGCCGTCGCAGTGGCGTTGCCCTTCGGGTCGGTCACCGAGGTGAGGTTGCCGAGCGGGTCGTACCCGAACGTCCAGGTGCGTCCCTCCGGGCTGACCTTCCGGATCAGCTCACCGTAGAAGCCGTTGCCGCCGACGTTGTAGCTGAGCACCGTGCCCGGCGTGCCGTTCGCGTTGGCCTCGGCGTCCTTGACCGTCAACGGGAAGCCGGTCTTCGGGTCGTACGTCCAGGTACTGCGTGCCCCGTTGGGCTCTTCCAGCTGGGTGACGTTGTGGTCGTCGTCCCAGCTCAGTTTGGTCGTCTCGTTCTTGGCGTTGGTCGTCTGGACCGGCCGGCCGAAGCCGTCCGTCACGTACTTCGTGGTCCGCGGCGTCGCGTCGGTGACAGTGGTCTCCACCGATCCCGTCCCCGGGACGTAGCCGAACGTGGTCGTCTTGCCCAGCCGGTCGGTCAGCTTCTCGAGCTTCCACTTGTCCTTGGGATCGGTGGTCGCCGCGAAGTACGACAGGTTCGTCGACTTGCCCCGCGGGTCGGTGATCCGGACCAGCTTGGTGTTCTTGTTCGTGTTGGTCGCGTCGTAGACGAACTTGAACGTCTTCGCCGCCGCGGCGCCCGCGCCGTCCACCAGCTCGGCCATCAGGCCCTTGTCCGAGTAGGTGAACGTCACCTTCCGGCCCGAGATGTCGGTGACGGACTCGACCTGGTCGATGATCTTCGGGTTGGTCAGGTTCGTCCCGGCCGTCTTGACGCCGGCGTCGTTGATGTAGCTGTACGCCTGGCCCTTCTCGAAGTAGTCCAGGGTGAGCGTCCGCCGGCCGGCCGCGTCGGTGATGTAGTCCAGGAACTTGACCGGCTTGTTGGCGCTCTTGCGCTCCTCGTAGGTGAAGAGCATCTCGTTGCCGTTCTTGTCCCGCAGGACCGACTGGAACCCCTGGTCGTCGAAGAAGAACTGGGTCCGGTCCGGCCGGGTCAGCACCCAGGCACGGTTCACCGAGGTCTTCTTGTCCGGCGGATCGGCGAGCTTCTGCAGGTAGAGATGTACGCCCTTCGGGTGGTCGTAGTCCCACTTCGTCTCGTCCGTGGTGCCGTGCTTGTTCAGCGCGAACGTATGGCTGGTTCCGTCGCCGTCGGTCAGTGTGATGTCGGTCGGCCACTTCTGGCCGCGCGGGTGGAAGTCCAGCGCGGAGCCGAGGCGGTTCAGCGTCGAGGTCGACAACGACCAGCCGTAGCCCATCGACGAGGCCGAGGTGTCCAGGCTGTTGTAGGTCATCCGGACGAAGGTGGACGCGCCCCGGCTCGGGTTCGTCAGTGCGTTGTAGCCGAAGGCAACGTTTCCGGTCGCGAGGTTGACCATCGCCGACGAGCCGGCGCCGGTGTTCTTACCGGCGTACTGGTAGAACTTCTCCAGCCCGAGCTGGTCCGAGGTCGGGTCCTCGACCGCCGCGTTCTGGTCGAGCGTGCCGACTCCCCCGGTGGTCTTGGAGAGCCAGGCGCCCGTCGTCTTGTTCCGCAGGTCCCATTGGAGGACGAAGTCCTCACGGCGGTTGCTCGGATCACCGGCGACCGGGCTCTTCACCTGGGCGCTCACCTTGACCGCCGCACCCGGTGCGAGGTCGGCCGGCAGCGCCGTGTCGAGGCGGTTCGCCGACGAGGTGACCTCGGTGCCGTCCGGCAGCGTCCAGTGATACGACAGCGCGTAGTCCGAGGTCTTCAGCGCGAAGGCCTGCGTGTTGGTGATCGTCACATCGACCGGGTACTGCGCGCCCGGCGTCTGCCGCTGCGGAGTCTGCGGCGCGTGGTACGCCGACTCCGGGGTCTTCGTCAGGTAGGTGACCTTCAGCAGCGGCCGCAGCAACGGCTCAGCAGCCTCCGCGCTGAGGAACAACGCATGCCCGGTCGTGGTCTCAGTTGCCTGCTTCACCACGAAGCCGCGCTCGGTGCCGGGCGTGTTCACCCAACCTTGTACGGCGGTCTTGGCCTGCCACCAGTGCCAGGTCGGATCCGGACCCATGTTTGCGGCCGGCACGAAGTCCAGCGATGCACCGAAGTCACCGCCCGCCGTGGTCCAACTGGTGGCGGAGTCCGCCTTCTGCCACGTCGTCGAGGCCTCGGTGAAGGTCCGCGTCAGCGCATGCGCGTTCAGCTGGGCCCCGGTGCCCTCGTAGTGCGCCTTCCACAACCCCAGCTTGGCGTCGAGGATCGTCGACCCGGCCGGGATGGACGAAGCGACGTTGCCGAAGTTCACCACCGCTCGGGTCTTGCCGTAGGTGGAGTTGTTGCCGACCTCGAGCCAGGCATTGCCCTCGACCTTGTCGAGGTTCGTGGCGAACTGGACGCTCGACAGCGTGGAGTCGGCCGAGTTCTGGAAGTACTTCACCACCTGACCGGCCTTCGGCAGCCGGGCGAGCTGGGTCGCCGACGGGGTCAGGCCGCCGTCCTTCGTCTTGACCGCGACCATGTAGTAGTAGCCGTCGCCCTCGTCCGAGGTGTCGTCGGCCGGTGTGGGCTCCGCACTGGTGTCGGTGAACGTCGTCGTTCCGGTCGCCACCGGCGAGACCAGGGTGTCCGGGGTCGGCGTGAAGTTCTGGAAGATGCTGCGGTGCACCTGGTACTCGACGATGTCGTCGGCGGTGCTGGTGCTCGGATCGGCGTACGCGCTCCAGTTCAGCGTCGCGCCGGTGGCGGCGATCGTGGTCGGCGTACTGACAGTGACACCCGGCCGTCCGTAGGTGACGATCAGCTTCGGCCGGTTGGCGTGCCGGTGCACGTCCGAGCCGTTGTAGGCGTACTCGCTGGCCTGGTAGACGGGTCCGCCCCGGCCGAGCGTCTCGTCGGTCGCCTTGACGATCATGCCGTTGTTCGGGGCGCCGCCCAGCCAGCTCTGCAGCATCGAGCGCACGCTGAAGGTGTGCCAGACGCTGGTCTCGCCGGCGTCCTTGGTGTCGTACGCCCGCTTGATGAACCGCATCGTGTCCGCGGTCGTCACCTTGTTCGCGACGTCGCCCACCGAGGCCCGATAGCTGCCACCCGCGGTGAACGGCAAGGTGGCCAGCGGCTTCACGACGTTGTCGGTGCCCACTGTCTGGTCGAGCAGGTACGCGGTCGTGCCGCCGCCATGGACCACCGAGTACGGCGTATTGGTCGCGCGGTTGCTGCCTGCGATATAGCCCGCTGAGACCTCGTAGTTCCCGGTCTCGGTGATGTCGGGATACCAGCTGAAGGACGACCCCGTGGCAGCGTCGTTCTGGTACTTGTACCCGCCGCCGTCGGCCGCAGGAAACGCCTGCTGCACCCAGGCGCCCACCATCGAGGTCTTCGACGTGTAGCTGTCGTCGACATACGACATGTTGTAGGCGAGGCTGCCCAAGGTGGTGTTCGCGGTCGAGTTCCAGTTCACCGTCGACTCGGTCCAGGCCGACGCGACCTGCCGGGCCTCCAACTGGACAGCGTTCGCGTTGGTCTCGAAGGACTGGTCGAAGTAGAGCTTCAGCTGGGCGGAGTCGACCGCGGTGCCCGCCGGGATGCTGGAGATGTCGAACTTCAGCAGGCTGCGGCGCTTGGCCGAGGCGGTCGTACCGGCGTACAGGCCGGTGATGCCGCCGTAGTTGGTGGTCGGCGCGCCGGAGTCGACCATCGCGTCCTGCGCCTGGTCCGGCGCGGGCTCGATGGCGATCGTCGGGTCGATCACGACCGGGAACTGCCGCTCCGGCGCAGCCAGCCAAGCGGCGTCCGCGCGGACGGTGATGTCGATGTCGGCGCCGCGCTGGGTGACGGTCTGCGTGACGCTGTCGCTGAAGGCCTTCCCGTACGGCGAGGCCGCGTCGTCGCGGGCATCGGTCATGAACGGCCGCGGCATCGTGAACACCGGCCGGCCGACCCCACTCTGCGGCAGGAACGAGATCGAGCCGTCCGCCTGCGGCACAGCCTTCACCCCGGCAAGCTTCAGGCTGAAGTGGTACGTCGGATCGGCCGGAGCCGACTCCAGGACGATGCTCTCCTTCAGCTGGTCCGGCCCGACCTGGTAGACCAGATCCGCGTCTCCGAACACGTCCGGGTAGGTGACCGTGTCCCCAGCGGCGGTCGGCTTCAGCGCCTTCGTGGTCTGCGCGCCCAGCGTCAGCCCACGGCCACCCAGATCGAACCGGACGAGCCCATCTGCCTTCGTACCGAAGAAACTGCGAAAGCTGTTGGTCTCGTTGGCCAGGCCGAACCCCGCGACCCGGCTCGCCTTCACCGTGGTGTCGATCGGCTCCAGCGTGCCGTCCGCGGCCTCGAAGTTGACCGGCTCACTGGACAGCTCCGCCTCGGTCCGGCCATCCGCCAGCTGAAACACCTTGCTGGTGGGCGTACGTCGGGCAGCGAGCTCCTTCACTCGCCGACCGTCCCGCTTGATCGGCGCCGGAATCTTCTCGTTACCGGCGACTCCGGCCGGCAGCACGTTGTTCAGCTCCGGATCCGGCTGGCCTGACTGGCTGCGCCAGCCCTTGAGGTCGGCGGCGGCCGGAGGCGCCGACGACTTGGCCGAGTCGGCGAAGGCCTGCGTCTGCAGACCGGACACGAGCAAGGCGACGGTTACTGACACAGGGACGAGCACACGGCGGACTCGGGACATGGGCGGCGGATCTCCTTCGTCTGCCCGGGGTGGCTCACGGTGAGTCACCGAACCCCGGATGCCAGGCGGTTCGCCCAGCTCTGGCTGGGCCGGAGAAGGTTCCCTGAGACGGCCGGGGCCGCACAAGTGCTACTCCGCGGTTATGTCACAACCTGCAAATCTGTAACGTCCCGCAGGCTTTCCCGATCACGCGCGATGGGTTCGATTCGGTGCAGAGCGTCGGGTCGAAGGACCGGCCATTGACCCCGAACGGGCTTCAACAGCATCGCCGAGCCCCAGCAGGCGGCGGCGCGAGACCACTGCTGGTCACGAACCGCTGACAGGCAAGCCCTTGAGGATGCTTGTCAGCGGCAATGTCGCGGGGCCTGTCCAGATAGGGACAGCGCCGGCAGGATCTGCGTTAACCGCACGGTCGCCATCGCGACCAACCGCCCCGTTTCCGGCCACGGCTGGCTGGCCGGCGGGTTGGCTATCCCGCGCCAACACCCAACCACCCGCCCCCGCGATCACCAGCCATCTCTGCAGACCTGCCGCGCCAGAAGAGGAATACAACAGCCAGGAATAAGTGCTCTGCGCCAGTACCTCGACAAGGCCGCAGCCGAGCAGATGAAGACCGATCTCGACCTGCAGTTCAACGCCCACGGGCCACGGCCGGCCGATGAGATCCGCTCCGTCGACCCGGCGCAGCCCGTGGAGCACCTTGTCGCTTGGGAACCGGGCGAATTGGATGCCTGGATTCGCGACGGTGGGCAATGGCTTGGGCAGTCCGCGACCGTGATGGCCACCTCGCCTGGATCCCGCAGTCCGACCTACGCCCGCAGGCCAGGAGACACCGTGATGTCAAGGAGTGTGACCTGATGGCAGGTGGACCGACGATCAGGCTAGACGGCGCCCCGGGGCACTGCCAGATCTACTTCGAAGCCGAGTTCCGCGATCGGATCAAGGCCGCACAGCGGATGCATCGCACCGAGCCGGATGCCGCTGGCTGGGCGCTTGGTTATGCACGACCCTGACCTTGCTCGCTACGGCGCCGCCTTTGCGGTCAAACTGCACGCCGCAACCGCCGCCTTGCCGACGCGGCGGTGCGCCTTCGCGAACTGCCATCGCAGGCGGCTGAGCAGATCCTGAACTGCAGCCGCCCATGCCAGATCGTCGGCCCCTGCCCACTGCTCTAGCAGCTCCGAGTTCTCAGCAATGACTCGCTCGACAGCACCCACGGCGACCGGAGCCCAGCAAAGTCCAGAGTGGCATCGGTCAGCATTCTGATCGACCTGATGTGAGTCCGTTCCCCGACGATGGGCGCGGTATCGCACGAGTTTGTCGGCACTGAGCACGACATCGAACGAGGCCAGGCGCTGACCCTGGACGCAGTGCCGGGCCGCGACGCGAGTTGTCGCAGTGGTCAGTGCCGCGCCACACCATTTGAGCTCCGAGCAAGTCCGTCGACGGGGCGGTGTGGTTGATCAGTGTGGCCGTCGGGGCCGCGGTTCGCGCCAGCATCACCAACCGTGCACCTGAACCTACCGTCGACGAAGGCACGTCGGCAGGACGCGAGCCGGCGCTACATCCCGTTGACCGGCGCCAGCAGCACCTCCGCGCCCTGGCCCAGGAGCACACCCCGGTCGCCCGGCCCAAGTCGCTGATCAGTGGCAAGAACGTGAAGATCGAGTGGTCGGCCAACTGGGACGACGACCTCGGCGGCTCGACCGCCA
>NZ_BAAAHK010000007.1:716971-849547 GCF_039525325.1 Kribbella koreensis | reverse complement strand
CCGGCGTACCGGCGTACCGGCGTACCGGCGTACCGGCGTACCGGCGTACCGGCGTGCGGAGGGTCGGCAGATCGGTTGCATGGGGCGGTCGGCTCGTGACGCTTGGCGTCAGCTCGGGCCGGGATGGTGGCGGGGTAGTCCACCGTTGGCTGAGGGCCGATCTGCTCGCGCGGCGCCGCTCACCGCCGCTCACCGCCGCGATGATGGTTTGATTGATTGCCTAGGGCAAGGGTTGGTATGCCGGTGCACGCATAACTCCGCGGGTAAGCGATTACCTCGGTGTGTCGAGGCGGTTCGTGTCAGTTAGGTATGCGTGGCGGTCCGCCGATTCGGCAGTTGTCAGCAGATCCCACCGCGATTCGCGCGGCCAGCGCCGCCTCGCGTCCGAGTTGGCTGTGTTCAGGGGGGAGGTGCGTGTTTATCGGTTGGCTGAGGTTCTGTAGGGGCAGGCGCGTGAGTCGGGCGGTGGTGGGTGGGTTGGGGTGGTCTGAGTTGAGCGCGATCGCCGGTATGTCGAGGCGATCGGCGGGAAGGTCGAGATTGTGGCGGACTTCGGGGATGAGCGGTTGGTTCTCGGCTAGAGCTGCCGGCATTGTCCCCGGGGGTGGTTAGGTTCGGGGGATGGTGAATGTTGGGGAGTCGGTCTCGGTGGGGGAGGCGCGGCGGATTGCGCTTTGGGCGCAGGGGTTCGGGGGGCCGCGGGCGGGGCGGGTTGATGTGCGGGGGATTCGGCGGGTGGTGGGGCGGGTTGGGGTGTTGCAGGTGGACTCGGTGAATGTGTTGTGTCGGGCGCATTATCTGCCGGGGTTCAGTCGGCTGGGGGCGTACTCGCGGGAGACGCTGGATCGGATGGCTTGGGGGGACGAGCCTGAGTTGTTCGAGGGTTTTTGGGGGCATAAGGCGAGCCTGTTGCCGGTGAGTGGTTATCCGCTGGTGCGGTGGCGGATGCGGGCGGTGGAGCGGCAGGTTTGGGGGGAAGCGGTGGGGGCGGAGGTCTCGGTTCCCTGGGCTGTGGTGGTGGGGATGGAGCGGCTGCAGAGGGAGCGGCCGGGGTTGGTGGGGGAGGTGTTGGGGCGGATCGCCGCCGAGGGGGCGATGACGGCGGGTGAGGTGGGTGCTGGGGAAGTACGGCGTAAGAAGAGTGATGCGGATCCGGATCCGAGCACGGGGTCCATGTGGAACTGGCAGGACGCGAAGATCGCGGTGGAGTATCTGTTCGCGGCGGGGCTGGTGATGATTTCGGGGCGGCGGGGTTTCGAGCGGGTGTATGACCTGACCGAGCGGGTGTTGCCTGAGGCGGTACTCCGTGCGCCCGAGCTCGCCGCCGATGAGGCGCAGCGTGAGTTGGTGCGGATCTCGGCGCGGTCGCTGGGAGTGGCGACGGCGCAGGAGTTGTGCGGGAAGACGGGCGGGCACTATCCGTTGCCGCAGGCAACTGCCAGGCGGGTTGTCGCGGAGTTGGTCGAGGAAGGTGAGCTTGTCCCGGTGCAGGTTGAAGGGGGCAAGCAGCAGAGTTATCTGTCGGCGACGGCCGAAGCCGGCCCGGTGGACGCCTGCGCGCTGATCTCGCCGTTCGACACACTGATCTGGAATCGCGACCGCACCGAGCGGCTCTTCGACTTCTTCTACCGGATCAGCATCTACACGCCGGCGTCCCAGCGCATCCACGGGTACTACGTGCTTCCGTTCCTGCTCGGCGACCGCCTCGTCGCCCGGGTCGACCTGAAGGCCGACCGTAAAACCTCCACCCTCGTCGTCCCCACCATCACCGCCGAGCCCGGCGCCCCCGACTTCATGGACGCTCTCATCGCCGAACTCACCCTGATGGCCGGCTGGCTGGGGCTCGAGCGGGTTCGCTTGCCCTGACAAAGTCGGTGAATGTCTGTCCATATCTGTTCATCGGTGTGGATTTATGAACAGATCGGTCGTAGGGTCGATGTCTGTGACCTACGACCACAGTTATGTCGAAGACTTTGCCTCGGGTGCGGGTGTGTTGGCTCCGCGAGCCTGGCTGGATGACGATGCCGCGCGGGTGGGGCTGGGCGGGGAGTGGAGTTTCCGGCTCTCGCCGAGTGTGGCGGAGGCGCCGGACGACCTGAAGGACCCGGACGTGTCCGGCTGGGACACGATCGTGGTGCCGGGGCATTGGCAGCTCAGCGGGTACGGCAAGCCGGCGTACACGAATATCGACTACCCGTTCCCGGTCGATCCGCCGCATGTGCCGACGGCCAATCCGACCGGCGACTACGTGCGTACCGTGGGTGTTCCCGCGGACTGGGACGGCTCCCGGATCGTGCTGCGGTTCGAGGGGGTCGACTCGCGGTTCGCGGTGTTCGTGGACGGGAATCCGGTCGGCTGGTCGTCGGGGTCGCGGTTGCCGAGCGAGTTCGACCTGACCGACTTGGTTGCTCCGGGCAATGAATTCACGGTCGCGGTCCGCGTGCACCAGTGGTCGGCGGGCAGCTACGTCGAGGACCAGGACATGTGGTGGCTGTCCGGGATCTTCCGCGAGGTCAACCTGCTCGCGCTCCGGCCGGAGGCGGCGACCGACGTGTTCGTGCACGCCACGTACGCCGATGGCGCCGGCACGCTGAAGGTCGACTCCGACGTACCGGGCACTGTCGTGGTGGAGGAGCTCGGCCTCGAGTTCCCGACCGGGTTCGAGACGCCGGTACCGAGCGTCGAGCCGTGGAGCGCCGAGAGCCCGAAGCTTTACGACGCCGTACTCCGGACCGCGGGCGGCTCGGTCCGTCTCAAGCTCGGGTTCCGCACGGTGGCGATCGTCGACGGCGTGCTGACCGTCAACGGCAATCGGGTGCTGTTCAACGGCGTCAACCGGCACGAGTTCCACCCCGATCGCGGGCGCGCGCTGACCGAGCAGGACATGCTCGACGACGTGCTGATCATGAAGCGGGCCGGCATCAACGCGGTCCGCACCAGCCACTACCCGCCGCACCCGCACTTCCTCGACCTCTGCGACCAGTACGGCCTGTACGTCGTGGACGAGTGCGATCTCGAGACGCACGGCTTCGGGTACGAGCCGCAGCCGCCGAACCTGCCGAACCCGGTGATGGATCCGCGCTTCGAGGCCGACCTGGTGATGCGGATGCGGCGGATGGTCGAGCGGGACAAGAACCACCCGAGCATCGTCATCTGGTCGCTCGGCAACGAGTGCGGGATGGGCGACAACCTCAAGTCGATGTACGCGTACGCGCACGACCGGGACCCGTCGCGGCCGGTGCACTACGAGCGGGACACGCATGCGGAGTTCGTCGACATCTACTCGCAGATGTACACGTCGCCGGAGGATGTCGAGCGGATCGGGGCGGACGGTACGTCGTACCGGGGGCTGCCGTTCATCCTGTGCGAGTACGGGCATGCGATGGGGAACGGGCCGGGTGGGTTGTCGGACTATCACGCGCTGTTCGAGAAGTACCCGCGGTGCCAGGGTGGGTTCATCTGGGAGTTCATCGACCACGGGCTGCGGACGACGGTCGACGGCAAGGAGATCTACGCGTACGGCGGTGACTTCGGCGAGGAGATCCACGACGGCAACTTCGTCTGCGACGGACTGCTGTTCCCGGACCGTACGCCGTCGCCCGGCATGCTCGAGTACATCAAGGTGATCGAGCCCCTGGTCATCACCGGCGACGCCACCGGCCTCACCATCACCAACCGCCACGAGGTCCTCGACACCAGCCACCTGACCTTCCGCGCGGTAACCGAGGTCGCCGGCGAACGCACCGGTTCCGGTGTCCTGAGCGTGCCGCCGATCGCTCCAGGGGAGACGGCGTCGGTCGAGCTCCCACCGGTCGACGCCTCTCAGCCGGAAACCTGGCTGACCATCACAGCCGAACTGACCGAAACCACCCCGTGGGCCGAGGCCGGCCACCACGTCGCCTGGGGCCAGGTCCGCCTGGACCACCCGGTCGGCGCACGCCATGCAGGCGCCAAGGCGCCCGAGGAGGCGGCGCTCGCGGGCGCACCCGGCGTGGCGAGTGCGAGCGACTGGGCCAGCGGTAGCGCAGCCGGCGTGGCAGGTGCGAGCGAGTCGGCCGTCGGCAGCATGGGCGGGTCGGCCAGCGGTAGCGCAGCTGTCGGGGGCGCTTCCGCCTCCTCCTCTGTCCGCGCCGAGGTCGCCGGAGGCGACGAGGCGCGGCATGCTCGGACAGATGCCGGGGAGGACGTCGTTGCTGGGGTCCACGGGATCGACGTCGCTTCGTTGGGGATCAGGGGGCTGCGGCTCGACGTATGGCGGGCTCCGATCGACAACGATGTGATTCCTGGGGTTGCTGAGGCTTGGAAGGAAGCGGGGCTGCATCGGGTGCAGCAGCGGGTGGTTTCGGCTGGGGTGGTTGATGGGGCTTGGGAAGTAGTGACCCGTACTGCGCCGCCGGCTCTCCAGTGGGGGCTGGTTGCTACCTGGCGGTGGACCCACGGGCAGGACGGGTCGGTGGTACTGGATCTGTCGGTGGAGCCCGATGGGCAGTACCCGGCCACCCTGCCGCGGCTGGGCATCACCTTCGAGTTGCCGAAGGTGGGGCAGGTGGAGTGGTTCGGTACCGGGCCTAGCGAGGCGTATGTCGACACCCGGGCGGCCGCGGCCGTCGGTAAGTACTCCGCCACAGTTGCGGAGCTACAGACGCCGTACATCCGCCCCCAGGAGAACGGGCACCACATCGACACCCGCTGGGCCCAGTTGGACTCCCTGCGAGTAGAGGCGGCCCCTGACCTCTTCGGCCTGACCGTGCGCGATTGGACGACAGCAGATCTGGCCAACGCGAAGCACGCCCCGGACCTGGTCGCCGACGACATCACCTACGTCACCATCGACCTGGCTCAGGCAGGTATCGGCTCCAACTCCTGCGGCCCGGTCCTGCCCGACAAGTACACCCTGCACACCGCTCCCGCCTCGCTCTCCCTTCGCTTTACCGCCAGCTGACTCGATCAGGCGATGTAAAGGTTGTCGGCACACCCGACTAGGCTTTCGGGTGTGCCGGAGGTGTATGACCCGCTGACTGATCCTGCACCGGCGCACGACCTGCGCGCGGTGTTGCGGATCCGGGCGTTCCGGCGGCTCTGGATCGCGTTCGGGCTGTCCAGCCTGGGCGACTGGATCGGGCTGCTCGCGCTGACCGCGATGGCCAAGGCGTTCGCTGGCGACGACTACCAGGCGGCCAACTTCGCCATCGGTGGGGTGCTGTTCCTCCGGGTGCTGCCGGCGCTGGTGATGGGTCCGGTCGCCGGCTGGGTGGCTGACCGGCTGGATCGGCGCTGGACGATGATCATCGGGGACCTGATCCGGGCGGCGTTCTTCGTCAGCATCCCGATCGTCGGCACGCTCACCTGGGTGCTGGTGGCGACCGTGCTGATCGAGATCGTCAGCCTGATCTGGGGTCCGGCCAAGGACGCCAGCGTGCCCAACCTGATCCCCCGGCACCGGCTCGAGGCGGCCAACCAGCTCAGCCTCATCACGACGTACGGGACGGCGTTGCCGGCGGCCGCGATCTTCACCGCGATCACCCTGGTCACCCGCGGTCTCGGCGAGTTCTTCTCGATCAACCTGGCCGTCTACGTGAACGCGGCCACCTTCCTGATCTCCGGGCTGGCGATCGTGTCGGTCGCCGAGATCGGCCGCGCGGGGCGGCACGACCATGAAGAGCACCCGACGCTGTGGCGCACGATGGTCGAGGGCTGGTCCTACGTCACCGGTACGCCGGTGGTCCGCGGGCTCGTCGTCGGAATCTCCGGCGCCTTCGCGGCCGGCGCGGTGGTGATCGGGCTCGGGCGGACGTACGTGGAGGATCTGGACGCCGGTGACCCGGGGTACGGCGTGCTGTTCGGCGCTGTTTTCGGTGGGCTGGCGCTCGGGATGGGGTTCGCGCCCCGGGTGTTCTCGGGGTTGTCGCGGCGGAGGTTGTTCGCGGCCGGGCTGGTCGGGTCCGGGATCGGGCTGGCTGGGCTGGCGCTGATCCAGCAGCTCGAGATCGCGACCATGATCGCGATCGTGCTGGGCTTCTGCGCTGGTGCGTCGTGGGTTTCCGGGTACACGCTGCTCGGGCTGGAGGTGCCGGACAACGTGCGGGGGCGGACGTTCGCGTTCGTTCAGTCGGCGGTGCGGACGGTGCTGGCCGTGACGTTGGCGGTTGCGCCTTTTGTGGCCGGCGCGATTGGCCGGCGTACGGTCAATCTGCCGGGCGATGGGTCGGTGACGTACAACGGCGCTTCGATGACGATGCTGATCGCGGCGATCCTGGCCGGGGTGATCGGGCTGGTCGCCTGGAAGCAGATGGACGACCGGCCCGGGGTGCCGTTCTGGCGGGATCTGCGGCGGAGCTTCGGGAAGACGCCGGGCGTGTATCCGACGACTGGGCTGTTCATCGCGCTCGAAGGCGGTGAGGGCGCGGGGAAGTCGACGCAGTCCGCGCTGCTGGTCGAGTGGCTGAAGGAGCAGGGGCAGCAGGTGCTGCTGACTCGCGAGCCCGGGGCGACCGATCTCGGGAAGAAGCTGCGGCAGATCGTGCTCGATCCGGCGACCGGCGACATCTCGCATCGGGCCGAGGCATTGCTGTACGCCGCGGACAAGGCTGAGCATGTCGACTCGGTGATCAAGCCGGCGCTGAAGTCGGGCGCGGTGGTGATCACCGATCGGTACGTCGATTCGGCGCTCGCGTACCAGGGGTCCGGGCGGGATCTGGATCTGAGCGATGTCGAGCGGGTGAACCGCTGGGCGACAGATGATCTGCGGCCCAACCTGACGATTCTGC
This sequence comes from Kribbella koreensis, assembly GCF_039525325.1. Taxonomy (NCBI): domain Bacteria; kingdom Bacillati; phylum Actinomycetota; class Actinomycetes; order Propionibacteriales; family Kribbellaceae; genus Kribbella; species Kribbella koreensis. The sequence continues at coordinate 842,780 of NZ_BAAAHK010000007.1, read as the reverse complement.
TGGACCTGCCGCCGAAGAGCGGGCTCGGCCGGTTCGAGGAACGCGACCGGATCGAGGCCCAGTCGGCCGACTTCCACGAGCGCGTCCGGACAGCATTCCTCGAGTTGGCGGCCGCCGAGCCGCAGCACTACCTCGTACTGGACGCCACCCAGGATCGCGCTGCCTTGGCTGGCCAGATCCAGGCCCGCCTACTCCCCATGCTCCCGCCGGTGCAGAAGGCGGTGGAACCGCAGGAGGAGTCGGGGGCGGAGCCGCAGCCGCCGAGTGGCCGGGCGGGCGCACCCGAGGCGCGTGCAGCGCAGCCCGTGGTGGGCGACCCCACGGCGCCGACGCAAGCGCAGTCGCCTGCGGGGTCGCGTGAGGCGGAGGGTGAGCAGCCTCGGACGGTGGCCCGGCAATCGCCGGTATCCGAGCCAGGCGAGGGTGATGCGGGGCGGGCTGAGGCTTCGCAGTCGGAGGTGGGGCAGCAGTGAGTGTTTGGGATGACTTGGTGGGGCAGGAGCCGGCTGTTGAGGTGTTGCAGCGGGCTGTTGCTGGGGCCTCGGCTCGGTTGCGGGGGGAGGGTGGCAAGGCTACGGCTGGGATGACTCATGCTTGGCTGATCACCGGGCCGCCTGGGTCTGGGCGGTCGAATGCTGGTCGGGCGTTTGCGGCTGCGCTGCAGTGTCTGGATGGCGGGTGCGGGGAGTGTGCGGTTTGCCGTACTGCGCTCAACGGCGCCCACCCCGACGTCACGCTGATCCGCACCGAGATGCTGTCGATCCGGGTCAGTGAGATCCGCGAGCTGGTACGCCGGGCCGCGATGAGCCCGACGCAGGGTCGCTGGCAGGTGATGTTGATCGAGGACGCCGACCGGCTGACCGACCAGGCCGCCGACGCGTTGCTGAAGAGCATCGAGGAGCCGGCCCCGCGGACCGTCTGGGTGCTCTGCGCGCCGACCGTCGAGGACGTCGTACCGACGATCCGCTCGCGCTGCCGGCTGCTCGTCCTGCGAACCCCGCCGGTGGCCGCCGTCGCCGAGATGCTGACGCGCAAGTCCGGGGTCGAGCCGGAGCTGGCCAGCTTCGCGGCCCGGGCGGCGCAGGGACACATCGGGCGCGCGAAGGCGTTGGCGCGGGACGAGGTCGTCCGCAGCCGGCGGAACAAGGTGCTCGAGGTCCCGTTCGAGCTGCATGACATCGGCGCCTGCCTGAACGCGGCCCAGCGGCTCGTCGACGCGGCGAAGGAAGAGTCCAAGGCGAGTGCCGCGAAGGTCGACGAGCAGGAACGCACCGAGCTCGAGCAAGCCCTCGGCGTCGGCACGAAGGGCGCCAAACCGCGCGAGGCGGGCGCGGCACTGAAGGAGCTCGAGGACGGGCAGAAGGCGCGCGCCAAACGCTGGGAACGCGACGTGCTCGATCGGTCGCTGGTCGATCTGATGGCCTTGTATCGCGATGTTCTGGTCGTTCAGACCGGTGCGGGAGCAGAACTGATCAACGCCGAGCTGAGCCAGGACATCCAGCAGCTGGCCGGCCGGACCAGCCCCGAACAGACCGTCCGCCGGATCGACGCGCTGTCCGGTTGCCGGGAGGCGATCGAGGGCAACGTCGCGCCGCTGCTCGCGCTCGAAGCGATGACGATCGCCTTGTTCGAGGGCTGAGACGCACGTCTGAGTCGCGGACGCGGCTGTAACGAAGGCGAGGGTGCGCGCGATGTTGGGGTGGCCAGGCTGACCTGGACCCGTCAGTGTCGTTAAACCCTCCGAAGGATGCTCTTTGACCCAGCCGCCCCCGCCGATCCAGCCTGGGCCGGTCCAGCACGGGCGGACTCCGCTTCCGTCGGCCGAGTCCTGGCTGGAGGGTGTGCCGACGCCCGCGCAACGTCGGCTGGATCGCTATGCCGTCGCGGCGTTCGCGACCAGCCTGCCGGGGCTGGTGCCGCTCGCGGCGGTGCTCGGGCTGTTCGGGATCCGGCGGATCCGCAAGTCGGGTGCGCGCGGGCGGGGGCTGGCGGTCGGCGCGCTGGTGATCTGCGGATGCTGGCTGATCGCGTTCGGGGTCGCCGCCGCGCTCAACCTGTACGGCGAACGCCGGGCCGGCATCGGGCGTACCACCGGCATCTCGCAGGTGGAGGTGCAGCAGTGCTTCGACGCCGATCTCGAAGTGGCGACGCTACGCCAGGTGAAGATCGCGGACTGTGCGGTGCCGCACACGGGTGAGGGATACGCGAAGGTCCGGGCGACGCTGACCGGGCTGTCGGCGGACCAGCGGACGTCGGCGGCCACGCAGCAGTGCGCGACCGCGTTTCAGAGCTTCGTCGGCAAGGCGTACGAGCAGTCCGAACTGGACATCTACTACGTCGTACTGGAGGATCGTGCCGTTGCTGACGGCAACGTGCTGTGCATGGTCGGTAAGCCCGGCGAACAGTTGACCGGCTCCATGCGCAATTCTCAGCGCTAGGGGGAGTCGCGGTGAGCAATCCATCCGAGCCGGACCAGGATCGGCCGCAGGACGACGTGACGCGGCCGTTGCCGACGTCCGGGGAGACGGCCGAGTATCCGCGGCAGCCGGAGCAGCCACAGGACGGGCAACCTGACGCGCCGCAGTATGGGCAGCCGGAGTCGCCTCAGTACGGTCAGCCGTCGCAGTACGGGCAAGCCACGTACGGGCAGCCGCAGCCGTCGCAGTACGGGCAGCCGCAGCCGGAGTTCGGGCAGCCGGGGTATGGGCAGCAGTCGTCGCCTTACGGGCAGTCGGAGCAGGCGCAGCAGCCGTCGCAGTACGGGCAGGCGCCGCAGTATGGACAGCCGGGGTATGGGCAGGCGCAGCAGCCTGGGTACGGGCCGCAGTACGGGCAGCCGCCGCAGTTGGGGCAGGGGCCGGGGTACGGGCAGCCGCAGTACGGGCAAGGGCAGTACGGCCAGGGACAGTACGGGCAGGCTCAGTACGGCCAAGGACAGTACGGGCAGGGGCAGTATCCGGGGCAGGCGCCGGCGGCGTACGGGTATGGGTATCCGGGGGCGCGGGGCGACAAGACCAATGCGCTGGCGATCGCTTCGCTGGTGTGTGGGCTGGGCGGGCTGGTGATCGGGATCAGCGCTCCGGTCGGCGTGATCCTCGGGATCATCGCGCTGATGCAGATCAAGAGCCGGAAGGAGTCCGGTACGGCGATGGCCGTCGTGGGCATCATCGTCGGCGGCCTGATCACCCTGCTCGGCGTCGTGCTCATCCTGGCCGTGGTGGCCTTCGGCGACGCCAACGACTTCTAGCGGAGCCGCCTCGAATTTCGGCGGAACGCCCGCCTGACTCCCGCGAAACCGCACGCCCGGAGGTCAAGGCGTCCACTACGGGACGGTTTGGCACGTAGTCTGGCGCGGTGGGCATGGTGATGGCGGTGTCGTTCGAGCGGTACGGGCGGCTGTACTACCTGGACCCCGGCTCGCACAGACCGCGGGTCGGGGACAAAGTGCTGGTCCCGACCGATGACGGGCCCGAGGTCGCCGAGTGTGTGTGGGCGCCGCAGTACGTGACCGAGGAGATCGGTGGGCTGCCGCTGTGTGAGGGCGTCGCTACTGCCGCGGACCTCGATCGGGATGAGCAGAACCGGCAGCGGCGGGCCGATGCGCGGCTGACCGCCAAGCGGCTGATCCGTGAGCACGGGCTGCCGATGAAGGTGGTCGGCATCGACTTCGTGGATCGGCGGGCTGATGTCGATCAGTTGGTGATCGTGTACTTCTCCGCGCCGCACCGGGTGGATTTCCGGGAGCTGGTCCGGGATCTCGCCCGTGGGTTGCGGGCGCGGATCGAGTTGCGCCAGGTGGGTGCGCGGGACGAGGCGCGGCTGCAGGGTGGGATCGGGCCGTGTGGGCGGGATCTGTGCTGTGCGACCTTCCTGAAGGACTTCGAGCCGGTCAGTGTGCGGATGGCGAAGGACCAGGATCTGCCGCTGAACCCGCTGAAGATCTCGGGTGCCTGTGGACGGCTGATGTGCTGCCTGAAATACGAGCACCCGCTGTACCAGGAGTTCAACGCCAAAGCCCCGGCCACCGGTACGCAGGTCGAAACCCCCGCGGGTGACGGGGTCGTAGTCGGCCACAACGTCCCCAGCGACACGGTAGTAGTCCGCCTGGCCGCGTCCGGCCGCCGCTGCGCCTGCAGCCGAGCAGACGTCTGCTCCCCCCGCCAACAGTACGAAGCCTCAGACACCACCACCCCCGACGCTCCCGCAGTCGAGCCTGTGCAGTCGGTGGAGCTGATCGAGCGCCCGGCGACGGTTGAGCCGGAGCCCGAGGTACAGACGGAGCCGGAGACCACTCGGCCGCGTCGTAAGCCGCGTCGGCGTCGCAGGTTGAGTCAGGGTGAAGGTGACAACGCAGGGCCGGAGTCGGACGAGGGTACGGGAGATAGTTCGCTGTGATGATTCGTCGGGCTGCTGTGGTTTTGGTGGTTGCGGGGCTGGTGGCGGGGTGTGGGGTGGCTAGCCGGGCGCAGGATGCTGATTCGGGTGGTGGGAGCGAGCCGAGCAGTGCGCCCAAGGGGCCGGCGGGGCCGGTGCCGGCTGGGCTCGAGAAGTTTTACGGTCAGCAGCCGGATTGGGAGCGGTGCGGGTCGGGGAACCAGTGCGCGACGATCAGCGTGCCGCTCGACTACAGCAAGCCGGACGGGAAGACGATCGAGCTCCGGGCGCGGAAGGTGCCGGCGCGGGATCGAGCCGGGAAGATCGGCACACTGTTCATCAATCCGGGTGGCCCGGGGGCGTCTGGGCAGCAGTTCGCCGCTTCGGCTGGGTTCGTCCTCGGGGCTCCACTGCTGCGGAAGTTTGATGTCATCGGGTGGGATCCGCGTGGGGTCGCCGACTCGACGCCCGTGCGGTGTCTCGACACCGAGCAGCTCGACAAGTTCATCGCCACCGACGGCAGCCCGGACGACGACGCCGAGATCGACGCGCTGAACGCCCAGGCGAAAGCGCTGGCGGACGGCTGTGAGCAGCGGTCCGGCGATCTTCTGCCGCACGTCAGCACGAAGGACGCCGCGCGCGACATCGACGTACTGCGCGGAATCGTCGGCGACCAGGAGCTGTACTACCTCGGCATGTCGTACGGGACGCTGCTCGGCGCGACCTACGCGGAGCTGTTCCCGAAGAACGTCGGCCGGCTGGTGCTCGACGGTGCGGTCGACCCGTCGAAGTCGTCGGAAGACAACAACATGGCCCAGGCGAAGGGCTTCGACACCGCGCTCGACGCGTTCGCCGAGGACTGCGCGCAACGCACCTGCCGGCTCGGCGGTACCAAGGCCGAGGTACTGGCAGCAGTCGACAAGCTGATCAACGACAGCGACGCGACCCCGCTGCCGGGCGACGGCGACCGTCAGGTGACGCAGGCGCTGGTCGTCCTCGGCGTGATCTTCCCGCTGTACGTCAAGGACTACTGGCCGCGGCTCGAGGACGCGGTGGTCGACGGGCTCGCGGGCAAGGGCGCGCGGTTGCTGGCGCTGGCCGACGAGTACACCGACCGGACACCGAAGGGCTACGGCAACAACCAGAACGAGGTGATCTACGCGGTCAACTGCATCGACCGCCCGGATCTCACCTCGGTCGCGCAGGGCAAGGCCGAGGCGGCGAAGTTCAAGGCGGCGTCGCCGCGCTTCGGGTCGTTCCTGCTCTGGGGCTCGCTGCCGTGCGCGAACTGGCCGGTGAAGCCGGAGGACAAGCCGCACAAGATCACCGCGGCCGGTTCCAAGCCGATCGTCGTGGTCGGTACGACGCGCGACCCGGCGACGCCGTACGACTGGGCGGTCGGGCTCGCCGGGCAGCTGGAGAACGGCGTGCTGATCACCCGGGACGGCGACGGCCACACCGGCTACAACGAGGGCAACCAGTGTGTCGACGACGCGGTCGAGACCTACCTGCTGAAGGGCACGCCGCCGGCCAGCGACATCAAGTGCTGATCGGCGCCGTCTCGAAGTACTAGTTCGGGCGGGTGTCGCCGACGTCGGTGCCGGAGATCTGCAGGGTGTCGGTAGCGCGCTGGAGGACGGCGCGCAGGCCGGCCTCGTCCTGCGGGCGGCCGCCGACGGTGATCTCGACCAGCGTGCGCTGACCGTTGGCGGTCGGGCGGAAGCTGGACAGGCCCATCCGCGGGCCGCGGGTCTGATCGACGTAGGTGTAGATCAGCGTGCCGTCGTCGCGGCTGATGACGGTGAGGTCCTTCTCGTCGATGCTCTTCTCGCGCGCGGCCACCATCTCGTCCGGCGTCTGCTTGCTGCCGCGGGTGTCGAAGCGGATCTGCCAGACGCCGGTCGGATCGACGTACTTCGGTCGGGTGCCGCCGGTCGCGCTCTTCCACCCGGTCGGGACGTCCGCGGTCGCCGGGGCGTCGTCGGCGCCGAACGCCTGCGAGGTGAACTGGAGCGAGTCGGCCTGCAACCCGTCGCCGGTCTTCGGCGTCTGGGTCGGCTGACTCGTCACCACCTGGCTCGACGGGGTGTCGCCGCCGCGTGAGTTGATCGCCAGAACGGTGCCGAAGACGGCGACTCCTACGGTCATTCCCGCAAGCGTCGCCACTAGCGCCTGGTGCCTGGGCGTGAGCATCCCGACCTCACTTCCGCGTCTCGGTGCGCTTCTCGATTATCGGGTACGAAGGGGGCTTGGGCGAAACCGCGTACCGTAAGCGCCTGTGGAGATGGACGAAGCACTGCGCCGGTACGACGCCGGCGACGCCGGTCGCGCCGAACTCAAGCTGCTGGTGAAGGAGCTGCTGAAGCTCCTCGTGGCCAAGGCGCCCGGTCATGCGGTGGAGGTCCGCGTACCGCCGTACGGGGCGGTCCAGTGCATCGAAGGCCCCCGCCACACCCGAGGCACCCCCGGCGCGGTGATCGAGATGCCCGCCGACATCTGGATAGACCTCGCCCTCGGACGAACCACTTGGTCGGATGCTCGCCTCACCGGCAAGGTAAGAGCTTCCGGAGAGCGCACCGACCTCACCAACCTTCTCCCCCTCCTCATCAACTGAAAGTCCGCCGCGGCGCTGCGCGCCGCGGCGGACGATGTTGAAGAGGGTCGCCTCCGCTGAGGGGGGCTGGTGGTGGTGCTGCGCCCGGCGGCGCGGCTGGACTACTTGGCGGCCCAGACCGTGGTGCGGCCCCAGATGAGGCTCAGGGCGCCTGTGTTGGAGAGGGTCAGAACCGCGTCGTGTGAGGTGGCCTTGGCGGACCAGAGGGTTTGCTTGCCGCCGGAGAGGACGGCGAAGCCGCCGAGGTCGCCGCCCTGGACCAGGGCGTAGGAGCCGGGGTGGCCGGCGGTGTTGCTGTGCCAGAGGACGGTCTTGCCGCTCTTCAGGAGCTGGAGGTCGCCGGTCTTCTGCATCTTGAGCGAGTAGACGTGGTTCGGCGAGACCATCACGTTGTCCGTGCGGAGCGCCTCCAGCTGACCCATCCGGCCGAGGATCATGTGGTGGTTCCAGATCGCGACGCCCTTGGCGTTGTAGAGCGACAGGACGCCGTCGTTGTGCAGGATCAGGTTGGCGTTGGGAGCACTGGTGCCCAGCTTCCAGATCGTCGTCCGGCCGTAGATGAGGATCAGGTTGCCGTCCGTCTGCAGCCGCAGGACCGCGCCCGGCTTCGAGACCGGCGTCGTCCAGGTCGCGTTGTAGCCGGGACCACGGCTCAGCGAGGCCCAGCCCTGGGCGTCCATCCTGAACACGTACTTGCCGTCGTTCGACCGGATGTACTGGCCGGCCTTCAGCGACTGGCCCGCCTTCAGGGTGTCGGAGACATACGAAACCGACGCGCTGGAGGTGGTCGCGGCGTTGGCCGGTGCGACCGCCAGAACCGCCGTACCGGCGATCAGTGCCGCGGCAGAGGCGGCGAGAGCTGCGGTGGCGCGCAGTTTGTTCTTGATCATCTGAAGTGATCCCCCTAGGTCTGATGTTTTCAAGGGGTATGACGCCACCGCAGCCCAGGTGGTTCGATCAGTGCAGCTTCTTCACCAGCGTGCGTCCCCAGATCAGCACCAGCGAGCCGTCGTCGCGGACCTGCACGACGGTGCCGGGCTTCTTGCCGCCGACCGACCAGGTCGGGAGGTTGAAGTTGTTGTAGACGGCGAAGGTGCCGTCCGGGGTCAGCCTGGCGATCGAGTCCGGGGTCTTGCTGGGGTCGGGCGCCCGCCACAGCAGCGTCTTGTTGTTCTTCATCAGCTCGAGATCGCCGTTGGGCCGCAGCTGGAGGGTGTAGACCTTCGAGGGCGAGAACACGGACACCGCGATGTTGCGCGGGCCGGCTGCCCAGAGCTCACTGCCCGGCCACATGGTCTCGATGATCATGTGCCGGTTCCAGACCGACTTGCCCAGCGGAGTCACGATCTTCAGCAGGCCGTCGTTCGGGAGCACGAGCTTGGCCTTCGGGCTCGCCTTGGCGCCACCACTCCAGACCTTGGTCCGACCGTAGATGATGCTCAGGCTGCCGTCGGTCTCCATCCGCAGGACGGAGCCTTTGCGCTCGGTGTTGATCGCCCACTCGTAGGTGCCCGTGCCCGGCCGGAGCAGCTCCAGCTTGCCGGTCGCCCGCATCACGAGGATCCACTGGTGGTCCTTGGAGCGGATGTACTGACCCGCCGTCAGCCGCTGGCCAGGCAGGAGTTGGTCGGCGATCGCGGTCGTGGAGGTCGTCGTGGTCGGGGCTGCCTGGGCGGGTGTGGTCACCAGGGCGGCTGCCGTCGCCAGTGTGGCAGCGAGAACTGCGGTGAATGCCTTCATGCGTCCGACGGTAGGGGAGTCGCCGGGCCAAAACGCCGGACGGCTGTTGCAGCAACATGCAACAGCCGTCCGCCGTATGGACCGCCGCCCGAGTAGTTCGCCGAACTCAGTGCAGGACTTCGACCACCGTGCGCCCGTAGATCAGCCGCAACCCGCCGGTGTTGCTGAGCTGCAGGATGGTGCCGGGGCTGCGGGTCTCGATCCGCCAGACGCTGTCGCCGCCGAGGTTGAGCATCTCGAAGGTGCCGTCCGAGAGCAGCCCGGCGGTCCATCCGCTCTTGGTGCCGGTGCTCCACAGCACGGTCTTGCCGTTCTTCAGCAACACCAGGTTGCCGTCGGTCCGCATCTGCAGCGTGTAGATGCGGTTCTGCGAGTACATGACCATGTCCCGGCCGTTCGCGTCCCCCGCGTGGATCATGAAGCTCGGCCAGAGTGTCTCGATCACCATGTGCCGGTTCCAGACCGCCTTGCCGGCGGTGTTCAGGATCGTCAGGTTGCCGGTGTCCGGCAGGACGAGCTTGGCGTTCGGGGCGTTCTTCGGGCCGATCGATGAGATCTTCGTCCGGCCGTAGATGACGTCGAGGGTGCCGGTCTTGCTCAGTACCAGAACGGATCCCGGCCGATAGGTCCACGAGGACCACAGCGGTTCCTCGAAGCCGTTCTTGAGCAGCTGGACCGTGCCGGTGTTCGCCATCCGGAGCGTGTAGACACCGTTCTTGGACCGGATGAACTGACCCGACTTCAGCCGTTGCCCGGGGAGTAGTTGGTCGGCGACCGCCGTGGCCGACGTGGGAGCTGCTTGGGCGGCGGGGGTGACCACCAAGGCGGCTGCGGTGGCCAGCGCGGCAGCGAGAACTGCTGAGAATGCCTTCATTCGTCCGACGGTAGGGCTTCAACCGGCCACGGTGGCCGGACCGCCGTTGCAGGTTGATGCAACGGCGGTCCGGAGGGTTGTCGACCAGCGTCAGCGACCGCCGGTGCCGCTGGCCCAGACCGGCGTACGGCCGTAGACGACGACCAGGTTGCCGTCGTCCTGCATCTGCAGGACCGAGCCCTTGCGGGTCGTCCTGCTGGACCACAGCGGCTTCTTCTTGGCGGTGTAGACGACGAAGTTGCCGTCGGTCTGCATGGTCGCGAACGCGCCCTTGCTGATCGTCCGGGTGCTCCAGATCGGCGTCTTGCCGTTCTTCACGATCACCGCGTTGCCGTCGGACTGCATCTGCAGCCGGAAGATCCGGTTGTGCGAGTACAGCATCTGGCCGGCGGGCAGCACCCGGCCGGCGCCGAGGGTGACCATCACCATCCAGCGCGACCAGGCGGCCTTGCCGCGGGAGTTGTAGATCACCAGGTTGCTGTCGTTCTGCACAGCGAGGATGGCGTTGGTGCTGCCGTGCGTGCCGCTGGCCCAGACCGGCGTACGACCGGAGATGACGACCAGGTTGCCGTCCTTCTGCATCACGATCGCCGACGACTTCTTGTTCGTCGCCGTGCTCCAGACCGGGGTCTTGCCGTTCTTGTAGAGCACCGCGTTGCCGTCGGCCTGCATGATGAAGGTGTAGACGCCGTTCTTCGAGCGACGGTACTGCCCCGGCTTCAGGATCTGGCCGGGCTTCAGCAGGTCGCTCACGGCGGCCGTGGTCGTGGCGCTCGAGGCCTGGGTGGTGGCGCTGGTCTTCGCCTGCGCGGCCGTCGGGACCAGCAACACGGTGCCGGCGACCGCCGCACCGGTGGCGAGAACGGCCAACGCCCGGGCATGGGCTTTGAGGTTCGAGATCATGCGGCCGACAGTAGGACGGAAATGGGTTCATCCTCGGGCGATCCAGCTGTCACTATGTGCCAGTGGCAACAAGTTTCCGGACCCGGCTGGCCCGCCTGAAGATCGATCTGACGCCGTGGCGGGGGTCGCGGGACTTCCGGATCCTGGTCGTCTCCGGCTCGGTGTTCTTCCTCGGCGGCATGGTCGGTTACGTGGCGTTGCCGTTCCAGCTCTACCAGTTGACCGGCTCGAACTTCGCGGTCGGCGCGATGGGCCTGGTGACGATCGTCCCGCTGGTCGTCTTCGGCCTGTACGGCGGTGCGCTGGCCGATCACGTCGACCGCCGCAAGATGCTGGTCGCGACCGGTGTCGCCCAGGCGCTGATCTGCGCGCTGATGCTGACCAACTCGCTGCTTGCGCATCCGCAGATCTGGCTCATCTACGTCTGCGGCGGGCTGAACGCGATCGCCACCTCGTTGCAGCGGCCGAGCCGGGAGGCGCTCTTCCCGCGGGTGGTCAAGCATGACGAGATGGCCGCGGGCGTGGCGCTGATGTCGTTGACCATGCAGATCGGCCAGCTCGCCGGTCCGGCGCTCGGCGGCGTACTGGTCGGCACGGCCGGGGTGAGCTGGGCGTTCGGGATCGAGCTGACCGGCCTGGTGATCGCCACCAGCCTGTACGCCGGGCTCGGGTCGTACAAGACGAATGAGCACAGCAAACCGCCGAGCCTGCGCGGGATCGGCGAGGGCATCGTCTACGCCTACCGGCGCAAGGACCTGCTCGCCACCTACCTGGTCGACATGGTCGGGATGTTCCTGGCGATGCCGATCGTGCTGTTCCCGGCGTTCGCGACCGACATCCTGAAGGAACCGAAACTGCTCGGTCTCCTCTACAGCGCCGAGGCGATCGGCGCGATGTGCGCGAGCCTGACCAGCGGCTGGGCCAAGCGGGTGCATCACCAGGGCCGGGCGGTCGTCTGCGCGACGATCGTCTGGGGCGCGTCGGTCGGGATCGCCGGGCTGGCGCCGAACATCTGGTTCGCGATCGGCTTCTTCGCGATCGCGGGCGGCGCCGACATGGTGTCGGTGCTGTTCCGGTCGGTGATCTGGAACCAGACCATCCCGGACGAGATGCGCGGCCGGCTGGCCGGGATCGAGATGCTCGGCTACTCGCTCGGTCCGCTCGGTGGACAGGCGCGTTCGGGCCTGGTGGCCGACCTGACGACCGTACGGACCGCGATCGTCAGCGGTGGGGCGCTCTGTGTCGTCGGAGTCGTCGGTACTGCGGTCTGGCTGCGGGAGTTCTGGCGGTACGACGCCCGGACCGACGAGCACGCGGTCCGGCAGCGTGATCTGCGGGCCGAGTCGACGTAACCGGTCCGCAAGGCGCTCCTGCCGGGCCCGGCGGGATCGACGGAGTAGCTTCGAGAGCATGGTGCTGCTTTTCGTCCTGCTCGGCATCGTGGTCCTGCTGATTGCGATCGGCATCCATGACGTGATCCAGAAGAAGCACTCGATCCTGCGGAACTACCCGGTCATCGGGCATCTGCGGTTCCTGCTGGAGAAGATCCGGCCGGAGCTGCAGCAGTACTTCATCGAGCGCAACTACGACGGCCGTCCGTACGACCGCGACACCCGCTCGACCATCTACTCCCGCGCCAAGGGCACCAACGAGGAGCAGCCGTTCGGGACCGAGCGGGACGTGAACGAGGTCGGGTACGAGTACCTGGTCCACTCGACCGCGCCGAAGCCGGTCGCCGAGCAGGTCCCACGGGTCAGGATCGGCGGGCCTGACTGCACTGCGCCGTACGAGATGGCGTTGCTGAACGTCTCGGCGATGAGCTTCGGCGCGATCAGCGCCAACGCGATCGAGGCGCTCAACCGGGGTGCGGCGCGCGGCGGGTTCGCGCACGACACCGGTGAGGGCGGGATCAGCGAGTACCACCGCAACGGTGGCGACCTGGTCTGGGAGATCGGCAGCGGGTACTTCGGGACGCGGGACGCCGATGGCGGCTTCGACCCGGACCAGTTCCGGGACAAGGCCGCCGACGACCAGGTCAAACTCGTCTCGCTCAAGCTCAGCCAGGGCGCGAAGCCCGGTCTCGGCGGGGTGCTGCCCGGCGCGAAGGTGACGCCCGAGATCGCGGCCGTCCGCGGCGTACCGGTCGGCAAGAAGGTCGTCTCGCCGCCGTATCACCAGGTGTTCTCGACGCCGCGCGAACTGGTCCTGTTCATCGCCCGGATGCGCGAGCTGGCCGGCGGCAAACCGGCCGGTTTCAAGCTCTGCGTCGGCTCGCGGACCGACGTGCTGGCGATCTGCAAGGCGATGGTTGCCGAGGGCATCACTCCGGACTTCATCGTGGTCGACGGCGCCGAGGGCGGGACCGGCGCGGCGCCGCAGGAGTACGAGGACCACATCGGTACGCCGCTGACCGAGGGCCTGCTGACCGTGCACAACGCGCTGACCGGCGTCGGGCTGCGGGACCGGGTGAAGATCGGCGCCAGCGGCAAGGTCGCCACCGGGGTCGACGTCGTGAAGCGGATCCTGCAGGGCGCCGACTACACCAACGCGGCCCGCGCGATGATGATGGCGACCGGCTGCATCCAGGCCCAGACCTGCCACACCAACACCTGCCCGGTCGGCGTCGCGACCCAGGACCCTCGCCGGATGCGTGCACTCGACGTCGCCGACAAGACCCACCGGGTGGCGAACTACCAGCGCGAGACGGTCGAGTCGGCGATGCAGGTGATCGCGTCGATGGGGCTGGAAGGGCCGGAACAGCTGGAGCCGCGGATGCTGCTCCGGCGGGTCGACCACGCCCGTACCGAGAGCTATGCCGACCTGTTCGAGCACCTCGCGCCGGGGCAGCTGCTGGGCGGCATTCATGACGTGTCGAAGGCTTGGGCCCGCGATTGGGTACAGGCGGATCCGGACGTATTCAGACCCTAGGGAGCTGGCTGCAGTGAGCACTGTCGCGGAGTTGCTGGTTGAGTCGCTGGCCTCGCATGGCGTGACCTCGGTGTGGGGCGTGGTCGGCGACGCCCTCAACCCGGTCACCGATGCGATCCGGCGCGAGGACCGGGTCGACTGGATCGGCGTACGGCATGAGGAGGCGGGTGCCTTCGCTGCTGGGGCGCAGGCGTCGCTCACCGGTCGTCTGGGTGTGTGTATGGGCACGGTCGGGCCGGGGGCGATCCATCTGCTCAACGGCCTGTACGACGCGGCCAAGTCGCGGGTGCCGGTGCTGGCGATCTGTGGGCAGGTGCCGCGGGAGGAGATCGGCAGTGACTTCTTCCAGGAGGTCAACAACGACGTGCTGTTCGCGGATGTCGCCGTCTTCACTGCGACGGTGTCCACTGCCGAGCAGGCGCCGGGGCTGATCGAGCAGGCGGTCAATGCGGCGCTCGCGGAGCGCGGTGTCGCCGTACTGTCGATCCCTGGTGACGTTGGCGGTCTAGAGGTGCCGCACGGTACGCCGGTGCCGCAGTTCCTCGAGCCTGCGTCGCACACCGTGCCTGATGCGGCTGAGCTGTCGAAGGTGGCGGCAGTACTGAACGCTGCGGACAACGTGACGCTGCTGGTCGGTGCTGGAGCGCGGGAGGCGCTGGCTGAAGTGCAGCAGCTCGCGGAGCTGTTGGCAGCGCCCGCTGTGCTCACGCTGAAGGCCAAGGAGCGGTTCGAGGAGAATCTGCCGCAGGAGGTCGGGCAGTCGGGGCTGCTGGGCAATCACGCGAGCAAGGTGGCGTTTGACGGGTGTGACGTGCTGTTCCTGGTGGGGACCGACTTCCCCTACCGGGAGTTCCTGCCGTCGGGGAAGACCGTCGTGCAGCTGGATGTGCGGGGTGGGCACATCGGGCGGCGGGTACTGGTCGACCACGGGCTGGTTGGGCATGCACAGCCGACGCTTGCGCAGTTGCTGCCTTTGCTTGAGCAGAAGACGTCTACTGCGCATCTGGAGAAGGCGCGGAAGTCGTACGCGGCTTGGCGGGAGCGGCAGGTGCAGTTCACGGATCCTGGGTTCGACCGGAAGCCCAAGGGGTTGCTGCGGCGCAAGGTGGACAACCCGGAGGCTCGTATCCGTCCGGAGTTGCTGGCGGCGGCCGTGGATCGGCATGCGGCTGATGATGCGCTGTTCACGAGCGACACGGGGATGTCGACGGTCTGGCTGGCGCGGTACGTGCGGATGCGTGGGGATCGGCGGCTGATCGGGTCGTACAACCTGGGGTCGATGGCCAATGCGATGCCGCATGCGCTCGGATTGTCAGCGGTGGATCGGTCGCGGCAGGTGGTGGCGTTCTGCGGTGACGGCGGGTTGTCGATGCTGTTGGGGGACCTGATCACGGCGGTGGCGTACGAGTTGCCGGTCAAGTTGGTCGTGTTCAACAACGGGCGGCTCGGGATGGTGAAGCTGGAGATGGAGCAGGTCGGGCTGCCGGAGTACGGGACCAAGTTGGCGAATCCGGATTTCGCCGAGGTGGCGAGGGCGATCGGGCTGACCGGGATTCGGGTCGAGCGGCCTGGTGACGTGGACTCGGCGGTCTCGCAGGCGCTGGGTACTACGGGGCCGGTGCTGATCGACGTACTGACGAATCCGGACGAGATCGCGATCCCGCCGGCGCCGACGGTGCATCAGGGGTGGGGGTTCGCGATCGCCAAGACGAAGGAGTTCATCGAGAGCCATGAGTAGGGCTTGCGGTTAGGCTCTGTGACCATGCGTACTCGGTTGGTGGTCGCTCTGCTCGGCAGTACTGCGTTGCTGGCCGGGTGCGGCGGTCCTGGAGGCGAGACGGCGCCTAGTGTGCCGCCGCTGGTGTCGGTCAGCACTACGCCCACCGAGACGCCTACCCCGACCTCTACGCCGTCGGAGACGCCTAGTACGCCGCCTACCTCCAAGGTGGCCGACACCTTGTGCGTGCGGATGAACCAGACGCTCGTGCAGACGACGCTGGGTGTGCCGGTGGTGCGGATCCAGCCGAAGCCGGTGCTGCCGGAGCTGGGCTTCCCGACGTACGACCAGTGCGAGCTCGGGTTGAGTAGCAACTCGTCCGGGCCGGTACTACGAGTTGGCACGTCCGCCTTCTTTGCAACGGCCGCGGATCTGGCGGCGGTTCGCAAGGCCTACGACGCGACCAAGGGCGAGCCGGCCAAGTCGCTGACCGTCGGGCAGGGCGGATTCGGCACCAGCCGCTTCGTCGTGTTCCTGGCCGACGGCAAGCTGCGCAAGATCAGTGGGCCGCCGGCGACGCTGGCGAAGTACGTAGTACTGGCCCAGGACGCGGCCCAACAGACCGGGGGGCTGCCGGAGCCTGCGCCTTACATCACCCGGCCGGAGTGCGAGCGCGGCACGTCAGCCGCCACGAAGGTGATGGGGATCGAAGCCTCGGTCCGCCGCGACGGCGAGACCGACGCCGGCGACATCGTCTGCGCCTGGCTCACCAAGACCCGCGTCCTCTACTCCACCGTCCGCCGGGTCAAGGACGCCGAAGCCATCACCGCCCCGATCAGCAAGGCCGCGACCTCCTTCCCCATGCCCCTCGGCGACGAAGCCTACGTAGACACCGTCACCGGCCGCTCCATCATCCGAGTAGGCACCGACAAGATCGTCGACCTGGTCCCCCTCCCCGCGGGCACCACCGACAAAGACGACATGGCCAGCTTCGTCCTGACCATGTCCGGCCTCTACACCCGCTGACCCCACCGACCTCTACCCCCGCTGACCCCGCCGACCGTCGCCGCCGCCCACCGTCATCTCGGGGGTTAACCCTTCAGTTGCTGGGTTGCCCCCCGAGAATCCCGCTGGGCAACCCCACATCTCAGGGGTTAACCCCTGAGATGTTTCGGGCTGGGGGCTGGGGCTGGGGCTGGGGATCCTGCCGACTTGTCGTACTTCTCGCGGAGGGGTGCCCGCCCTCCGTTGGTGCTTGAACCAGTTCATCGTCCTGTTCCCGGGGCGGTTTCTGCGACTGGGTTGCAGGTGGGTTACGGTTGCGGGGTCGTGGTGTTCGGGAAATCGGTGTGATGCCGATGCGGCCCTCGCCACTGTGATCGGGATGTTCTGGGGTTGTTCTGTTGTGGAGACCACTGGCCGAGGTTGGCTGGGAAGGTCAGACCCTGGAGCGCGGTTCCCGTCAGCCAGGAGACCGGCCACGGCGTGTCACACCGTCCACGAGGTGCTGGAGGCGCGCGTGAAAACGCTGGTTGCTGCTGTCGTCGTACTGTCCCTGGCCACCGGGTGCGGAGGTGCCGCCACAGCGGGGCCGGCCGCCGGTGCCGTCACCGTCAAGAACTGCGGGATCGACGTGACCGTCGCCGGGCCGCCTGAGCGGGTGTTCGCGGCGTACCAGCCGGCGATCGAGATGGCGCACGCGCTGGGGATCTCGGACCGGCTGGTCGGGACGGCGTACCTGGACGCGGACGTGCTGCCGCCGTACGCCGCGGCGCAGCAGGACGCGAAGTACTACAAGAACCTGCCGAGTCGCGAGGAACTGCTCAGCCAGAACCCCGACTTCGTGCTCTCCGGCTTCAACGACGTGTTCGGTGGCGGCGGCAGCGACGAGAGCTTCGGCAGCCGCAAGAGCCTGTCGGACCTCGGTGTGCGGACCTGGATCTTCAGCCCGCTCTGCCCTACCGCGGACGGCAAGGGCGACGAGGCGATCGACCCATCGACCGTCTCGATGGACAACGTGTACGCCGATCTGCGCGATCTCGGCAGGCTGTTCGACGTCTCCGACCGCGCCGAGCAGGTGATCGCCGACCAGCAGAAGCGGATCGCGGCTGTTGAGGCGAAGGTCAAGGGTGCGGACCGGCCGACCGTGGCGATCCTGCGCCCGGGGCTGGAGGGTGGCGGGCTGACGGTGTCGGGTGGGCCGGACTTCGGGTCGGTGCTGATCAAGCAGGCCGGTGGGGTGAACGCCTTCGCCGACCTGACGTCGAAGCGGAACGTGAAGGTCAGCGTCGAGGAGTTCATCAAGCGCGACCCCGACTATGTGCTGATCAGCGGGTGCTGCGACGCGTCGCTGACAGAGGCGCAGGTCCAGCCGGATGTGCAGAAGATCTTGGGCAATCCGGCGTACGCGAATCTGAAGTCGGTGAAGAACAAGCACGTGTACCCGTGGTTGTTCGCGCACCACTCGGCCGGCGTACGCGGCGCCAATTCCACCGAACTGATCGCGAAGCTGATCCACCCCGACCTGGTCAAGTGAAGAACCTGGTCGCGGTCGAGGGCCCGGACGCGGTGAAGGGCTCTGGTCTCCGTGATGGGTTTGGCCGGGTAAGGGGCGGCGGGTTGCGGGCGGGCGGGCTCGCCGTCGCCTGTGTCGTGCTGCTGGGGGCCGTGTTGCTGTCGTTGGTGGCCGGCAATCAGTGGTTCGGTCCGCATGACGTCTTCGTCGCGGCGGCCGACTTCACCGGATCGGACACGGACCGAGTGATCCGGTACCTGCGCTTCCCCCGTACTGCGGTAGGCCTGCTGGCCGGTGCTGCCCTCGGGCTGGCCGGCGCCGTCATGCAGGGGATCACGCGCAACCCGCTGGCCGATCCGGGCATCCTCGGTGTGAACGCGGGCGCCGCGCTGGCCGTGGTCGCTGCGATCGGCCTGCTGGGGGTCCAGTCGCTCACTGGCTACGTGTGGTTTGCGATGGGTGGGGCGTTGGTTGCGACCGTCGTGGTCTATCTCGTCGGGTCGGTCGGTCGAGGGGGCGCGACGCCGGTCAAGCTAGCGCTGGCCGGGGCGGCGCTCTCCGCTCTGCTTGGGTCGGTGACGTCGGCCATCACTCTGCTCGACCTCTCGACTTTGAACGAATTCCGCTTCTGGGTCGTCGGATCGTTGACCTTGGCAACCAGCGCGATCGTTGCGCAGGCGCTGCCTTTCATTGCCGTGGGGATCGCCTTGGCGTTGGCTCTTGGTCGATCACTCAACCAGCTGGCGTTGGGTGACGACCTGGCTGCGACCCTCGGTACCAGGATCTGGGTGGTTCGTCTGTTGGCGGCACTCGCGGTCATGCTGCTCGCCGGTACTGCGACCGCGATGGCCGGCCCGATCGCCTTCGTCGGGTTGGCTGTGCCGCACGTCGCAAGGGCCCTGGTCGGCGCCGACTACCGCTGGATCCTGCCGTACTCCCTCGTCCTAGCGCCGACCGTCCTCCTACTCGCCGACGTCACCGGCCGACTCGTCGCACGTCCTGACGAGTTGCAGGTCGGCATCATCACCGCCCTGATTGGCGCCCCGCTCTTCATCGCCCTGGTCCGCCGCCGCAAACTGGCCGAGCTGTGAAGGCGAACGCCGTGGAGCTGCGCCCGGTGGAGCCGTGCGCCGTCAGGGCGACGCTGTGAGGGCGGTCCGGCTCGGTCCGTTCTCGACCCGGGTCGACGTCGCCAGCATCCTGGTCTCGACGGTCGCATGGGCGCTCGCTTTGGCGACCGCCGCCGTCTCGCTGACGATGGGCGACTATGAGATTCCGTTGTCGGAGGTGCTCAATACGCTGGCGGGTAACGGTTCTTTGATCATGACGGATGTGGTGGTCAACAACCGGTTGCCCCGGGTGCTGGTCGGGATGGGGGTCGGTGCCGCGTTCGCGATCTCGGGGGCCATCTTCCAGCGGTTGGCGCGCAATCCGTTGGTCAGTCCGGATCTGATCGGGATCAACGCGGGAGCGGCGCTGGCCGCGGTACTGATGATCACGATCTTCGGTACGGCGATCGGCTGGCTCCCGGTCGGCGCGCTCGCGGGCTCGTTGCTAACAGCAACGGCTATCTATCTTCTCGCTTATAAACAAGGGATTGCCGGGTATCGCCTGGTGCTGGTCGGGATCGGTGTCACCGCGATCGTCGGCTCGATCACGGCGTACCTGCTGACGCTGGCCGAGATCTACGCGGCGAAGAGCGCCTCCATGTGGCTCGCCGGGAGTCTCGCCGGACGGTCCTGGCCGCACGTGATGCTGATCGGGATCACGTTGCTGGTCCTGGTACCGGCGGCGATGGCTGGGTCGCGACAGCTGAGGCTTCTCGAGTTGGGCGACGACCTCGCTCGTACACTCGCGGGTCGGGTCGAGCTGTCCCGAGGGCTGCTGATCGCTGTCGGAGTCGGCCTGGCCGGGCTGGCGACGGCGGCGGCTGGACCGATCGGTTTCGTCGCGCTCGTCGCGCCGCAGCTCGCTCGCCGGCTGGTCGCCGAGCGCGTCGCTGGGTTGCTTGCCGCGGGGGCGATCGGGGCGTTGCTGGTGGTTGCTTCCGACCTGCTCGCGCGGGAACTGTTCGCGCCGACGGCACTGCCGGTGGGGGTCGTCACGGCGTTCCTCGGCGCCCCGTACCTGATGATTCTGATGGCCCGCGCGAACCGCGTCGGGCAAGGAGGCTGACCTGATGGCGGTACTGCGCACTGACCGGCTGAGCCTCGGGTACGACGCGACGCCGGTCGTCACGGGGCTGTCCGTCGAGATCCCCGCCGGGCAGATCACGGTCATCGTCGGGGCCAACGCGTGTGGGAAGTCGACGCTGTTGCGCGGGCTGGCCAGGTTGCTGGCGCCGAAAGGCGGTGCTGTGTATCTGGATGGTGCTGACCTGGCCGGGTTGTCGGGGAGCACCCTGGCGACGAAGCTCGGCATGCTCCCGCAGCAGCCGGTCGCGCCCGACGGCATCACCGTCTCCGACCTCGTCGGGCGCGGGCGTCATCCGCACCAACGCTGGTTCCGCCAGTGGTCGGCCGAAGACGAGCGCGTCGTCGCCGCCGCGCTGGAAGCAACCGGTACGTCGGACTTGGCGACCCGTTCCCTGGACGAACTCTCCGGCGGTCAACGCCAGCGGGTCTGGATCGCCCTGGCCCTCGCCCAAGACGCCGAGACCATGCTCCTGGACGAACCCACAACCTTCCTGGACCTGGCCCACCAACTCGAGATCCTCGACCTGGTCCACGACCTCAACCGCGACCGAGGCAAAACCATCGTCCTCGTCCTCCACGACCTCAACCTCGCCGCCCGCTACGCCGACCATCTGATCGCGTTGAAAGCAGGCGAAATCGTCGCCCAGGGCAAACCCACCGAGGTCGTCACCGCAGCCCTCGTAGAGCACGTCTTCGGCCTAGCCTGCGAGGTGATCGAGGATCCCCTCACCAGCACCCCGCTCGTCCTACCCCGCCCCCGCCACGCCCGCTGACAACCAACCCCGTCCCCGCCGCGCCCGCTGACACCAGCCCCGTCCACGGCTGCATCACCGGCGGATCTCTGGTTCTGGCCGTCCCCGCCACGCACGCATAACCCTCGCGAACCGCCCCGACAGCCAGAGGCAAGCGCTTGCCTGTGGAGTTACGCATGCGTGGCGATCCGACCATTGCCGCCTGCAACCAAATCCGAACCCACGCCCCCGCCGCGCCCGCTGACAACCAGCCCCGTCCACGGCTGCATCACCGGCGGGCCTCTGGTTGGGGCCGGCCCCGCCGCGCACGCATAACCCTCGCGAACCGCCCCGACACGCCACAGGCAAGCGCTTGCCTGTGGAGTTACGCATGCGTGGCGATCCGACCATTGCCGCCTGCAACCAAATCCGAACCCACGCCCCCGCCGCGCCCGCTGACAACCAGGCCCGTCGCCGCCGCGCCCGCTGACAACCAGGCCCGTCGCCGCCGCGCCCGCTGACAACCAACCCCGTCCACGGCTGCATCACCGGCGGATCTCTGGTTCTGGCCGTCCCCGCCACGCACGCATAACCCTCGCGAACCGCCCCGACACGCCACAGGCAAGCGCTTGCCTGTGGAGTTACGCATGCGTGGCGATCCGACCATTGCCGCCTGCAACCAAATCCGAACCCACGCCGCCGATCGGAGGCTGGAGAGGATTTCCTGGAGGCCGGGGAGCCTTTTGTGTCGTTTTGGGGGTAGTAGTCACCCCAATCCCCTTTCCCCGAAGGGCTTTGGCACCTGGCTGGTTGTTGTGTCGGGCTTGGGCTGTTGGCGGGTGAGTTGGGGCGGTTGGTCGGGGTGGGGGTCAGGTTTGGGTTAGGGCGGTGGCTATCAGGGTGATGGCGGTGGTGATCTCGGTAGGGGTGCGGGCCGCGTAGCAGAGGACCAGGCCGGGTGGGCCTGGGTGTTGGGTGTGCCAGGACAAGGGTTGGGTTTTCACGCCTTGGGCCAGGGCGGCGGTGGCCAGGGCTATGTCGTCCAGGCCCTCGGGGAACGTGATGCTGAGGTGGAGGCCGGCGGCGGCGCCGTGGACTGTTGCTGTGGGCAAGTGGTTGGCGATGGCGGTGATCATGGCGTCGCGGCGGGTGCGGTGGCGGCGGCGGACGAAGCGGAGTTGGCGTTCCAGTTCGCCGGATTCCATCAGGTGGGCGAGGGTCAGCTGCGGGAGGCCTGCGTTGCCCAGGTCCGCGTGGCGTTTGGCGGCGATCAACTGGTCGCGATAGCGCGGGGGTGGGAGCATCCAGCCGATGCGCAGAGCGGGGGCGAGGATCTTGGAGACGCTGCCGGTGTAGATGACCTGCTCGGCGAGCATCGCCCGTACTGCGGGGACGGGCGGGCGGTCGTACCGGTGTTCGGCGTCGTAGTCGTCCTCGATGATCAGCCCGCCGTCGATGGCCCACTGCATCAACTCGCGGCGCCGTTCACCGTCCAGTACGACGCCCGTCGGGAACTGATGGGCCGGTGTGACGAGGACTGCTGGGGCGCCGGTCTCGCGGAGTGCGTCGACGCGGAGGCCGCCGTCGTCTACCGGGACGGGTGGGGTGCGCATGCCCCAGATCTGCAGGTGCTGGCGGGAGCCGAGTGAGCCGGGGTCCTCGACGGCCAGTTCGGTGATGCCTTCGCTGGCGAGTACCTGGCAGATCAGCGCGAGTGCTTGGGAGACACCCGCGACGATGATCAGATCGGCCGGGTCGGCCTTGATCCCGCGGTTGCGAGCGATCCAGTTCGCCACAGCCAGCCGCAGCGCCGGCGCACCAGCCGCATCGCCGTACCCAAAAGCAGACGCCGACATCTCACTCAGCACCGCCCGCTCCGCCTTCAACCAAGCAGCCCGGGGAAACGCCGCCAGATCCGGCACCCCCGGCGTCAAATCGAACCGAGCCGGCACCGCCCGCATAGCCTCGAAAATCTCGTCCCCCGGCTCCCCCGGCAGCGCCCCCGCTGCCCCGCGTCGGCGGGAGAGAGAGGGAGCGACTCCGGGGCCGCGCTCGGCAGCGGCGGTTGAGCGAGGGGACGGGCGCTTCGACGCTGTGGTGGAGATAGGGGCGGCTACGACGGTGGTGCCGGCTCGGCCTCGGGCGGTGGTGTGGCCGTCTTCGGTTAGGCGTTGGTAGGCCTCGGTTACGACGCCTCGGGAGACCTGGAGTTCGGCCGCTAGCTGGCGGGTTGGCGGGAGACGGCTTCCCAGGGCCAAGCGGCCGTCGGCGATTGCTGTGCGGAGTTCAGTGGCCAGCCATTCGGCGAGGCCGCCGGGTGGGGCTTCCTCGGGGCGGAGCTGGAGGAAGTCAGCGCCGGCTTTGGACCTACCGACCGCGCTCTGATTGGACCTGTCCATTGGACCATTCTGGGCGCACTTTGGAGTTGGCGGAACCAGCGAAGCCGGAGGTGGGTCATGGGAGTGATGCTTTTCGTCATCGTCGCGCTGGCGGCCGGGCTCGAGTGGAGCCGGCGACGGCAGGCCGGGCCGCAAGAAGCGGGCGCCGGGCGGAGCGGCGTACAGGATCGTGATCTGGAGCGGCTCAGGGCCGAACTCAGGGTGCTGGCCGGCCGGGAATCTTGACGCTGAACCGGGTGTGCCTGATTGGGGCCGACTGGTAAACAAGGGTCATGTCGCCGACTGAGCAGCTTGAGATCGAGACCAAGTACGACGTCGACGAGCACGCGATCCTGCCGTTGCTGCTGGAGCTGCCGGGCGTCGCGAGTGTCGCGCAGCCCGTCGAGCTGGACCTGGAGGCCGTGTACTTCGACACCGCCGGCCTCGACCTGGCTGCCAACAAGGTGACGCTCAGACGCCGCACCGGTGGTGAGGACGACGGCTGGCACGTGAAGCTGCCGATGGCCGCCGGCGAGCGGCTGGAGATCCGGCACCCGCTCGGCCGCGCGGTGCGCAAGGTGCCGATCCAGGTGGTCCGGATCGTCCGCGTGCATGCCCGCGACCGCGAGCTTCTCCCGGTGGTGACGCTGAACACGCGGCGGATCGTCCACCGCCTGCTGGACGCCGACGGCGAGGTGCTCGCCGAGATCGCCGACGACCAGGTGACCTCGACCGTCGACGGCGAGTCGGAGAGCTGGCGGGAGTGGGAGGTCGAGCTCGTCAACGGCGAGACCGACCTCCTCGAGGCCGCCGAACCGCTGCTCCGCGGAGCCGGTGCCAAGCCCGCGTCCGGCCCGAGCAAGCTCGCGCGGGCACTCGGCGACCGGGTGCCGAAGCAAGATCAGTGGGAGCTGCCCACGAAGCCGACCACGGCCGACCTCTTCCGCGCCTACGCGATCGCGCAGGTCCAGGCGATTCACGAGCGCGACCCTGGCGTACGCCGTGACGTGCCCGACTCGGTCCACAAGATGCGGGTCGCGACGCGGCGGCTGCGGTCCGCGCTGGCGACGTACCGGCCGGTCATCGATCGCGAGGTGGGCGATCGGTTGCGTGACGAGCTGAAGTGGCTCGCGGGCGAGCTGGGCGGCGCGCGTGATGCCGAAGTACTGCGTGAGCACTTCAGCACCGCCGTCGGCCAGCAGCCCGTCGAGCTGATGATGGGCAGGGTCGGCGCCTACATCGACACCCACCTGCGCTCGGTCTACAAGGCCGCCCGGGTCGAGGCGCTGGCCGCGCTGGAGAGCGAGCGGTACTTCCGCCTGCTCGACGCGTTGGACGAGCTGGTCGCCGACCCGCCGTTGATCGGCGAGACGCGTAAGGCGGCCAAGCAGCTGCCCGAGCTGCTCGAGCACGACTGGAAGCGGATGAGCAAGGCCGTCCGCCGGATGGAAGACGCAGAGGATACGGCCGAGCAGGACCACGAGCTGCACGAGGTACGCAAAGCTTCCAAACGACTCCGGTACGCCGCTGAGTCGGCCCTCCCGGTCCTCGGCGACGAGGCGGCCGGCCTGGTGTCGCGGGCGAAGGAGGTCCAGGAGGTGCTCGGCGATCACCAGGACAGCGTGGTGGCCCGCGACCTGCTGCGGCTGCTCGCGGTACAGGTGTTCCTGGACGGTGGGAACTCGTTCTCCTACGGGCGGCTGCATGCTGCCGAGGAGCAGCGTGGTGAGGCTTCGCGGATCGCCTTCCTCGAACTCTGGCCGTCCCTCAAGCACTAAGCGAAAAACCCGGGGGACCAAGTTGGATACTTGGGCCCCCGGGTCTCGGGGTGAAGCTGCCAGGCAGGTTCGCGTAGGAATCAGCAGGGCCTGCCTGACAGGTCTAGTGGGTCGTCGCCTTCTCGGCGCCGGCTCCGGTGAGCGAGCGGACCTCCATCTCGGCGAACTTGTCGACGTTGGTGCCCTCCTTGCTGGTGATCGTGCCGATGAAGCCGAGCACGAAGGCCAGCGGGATCGAGACGATGCCCGGGTTGTCCAGCGGGAACCAGTGGAAGTCGATCCCGGTGTCGGTGATCATCGACAGGCTGGCGCCGGTCTTCTTGTCCACCTTGCCGGAGACGACCGGGCTGAAGATGATCAGGAAGATCGCCGAGCCCAGACCGCCGTAGATGCTCCAGAGCGCGCCCCGGGTGTTGAAGCGCCGCCAGAACAGCGAGTAGAGGATCGTCGGCAGGTTCGCCGACGCCGCGACCGCGAAGGCGAGCGCCACCAGGAAGGCGATGTTCTGGCCGTTGGCGAAGATGCCGCCGATGATCGCGACCGCGCCGATCACGACCACGGTGATCCGGGCGACCCGGACCTCGCCGTCGCCGCTGACCTGGCCCTTCTTGATCACCGAGCCGTAGATGTCGTGGGCGAAGGATGCGCTCGCCGTGATGGTCAGACCGGCCACGACCGCCAGGATGGTGGCGAAGGCGACCGCCGAGATCACGCCCAGCAGGATCTCCCCACCGAGTTCGTACGCGAGCAGTGGCGCGGCCGAGTTCGCCTTGCCGGGAGCCGCGCGGATCTTGTCCGGCCCGACCAGCGCAGCTGCGCCGTACCCGAGGACGAGGGTGAACAGGTAGAAGATGCCGATGATCCAGATCGCCCAGCTGACGCTGCGGCGGGCCTCACGCGAGTTCGGGACCGTGTAGAAGCGCATCAGCACGTGCGGCAGGCCGGCGGTACCGAGCACGAGGGCCAGGCCGAGCGAGATGAAGTCGAGCTTGCTGATCCCCGTTGCGCCGTACTGGAGACCGGGGCTGAGGAGTTTCTCCCCGGCGGCGGGACTCTTGTCCACGGCGGCGCCCAGCAGGCCGGACAGGTTGAACGTGTACTTCGCGAGCACCCAGATCGTCATGATGCCGGCGCCGATCACCAGCAGGACCGCCTTGACGATCTGTACCCAGGTGGTGCCCTTCATGCCGCCGACGAGCACGTAGGTGATCATGATCGCGCCGACGACCGCGATGACGATGTTCTGGCCGGCCTTGCCGTCGATACCGAGCAGCAGGGCCACCAGGCCACCGGCGCCGGCCATCTGGGCCAGCAGGTAGAAGAAGCAGACACCCAGCGTCGAGATGGCCGCTGCCATCCGGACCGGACGCTGCTTGAGACGGAACGACAGGACGTCCGCCATCGTGAACCGGCCGGTGTTGCGGAGCAGCTCGGCGACCAGCAGCAGGGCCACCAGCCAGGCGACCAGGAAGCCGATCGAGTACAGGAAGCCGTCGTACCCGTTCAGGGCGATCGCGCCGGCGATGCCGAGGAACGACGCGGCGGACAGATAGTCGCCCGCGATCGCGATGCCGTTCTGCGGGCCGGTGAAGGACCGGCCGCCGGCGTAGAAGTCGGCCGCGCTCTTGTTGTTGCGGGAGGCCCGGATCACGATCGCCAGGGTGGCCACCACGAACAGCGCGAAGATCGCGATGTTCACCTTCGGGTCCCCGACGGTTGCCAGCGGCAACAGCAGTGGCGCGCTCACTTGTCGTCTCCCTCGATCTGGTCACGCAGGTGCTTGGCGTCCGGGTCGAACTTCTGGTCGGCCCAGCGGACGTACAGCAGCGTGATCGCGAAGGTGGAGACGAACTGGCCGAAGCCGAACAAGAGCCCGACGGTGATGTTGCCGCCGACCTTGTGCGACATGAACCCGTGCGCGTAGTCGGCGAGCAGGACGTAGAGGAAGTACCAGGCCAGGAACAGCCCGGTCATCGGGAACACGAAGCGCCGGAACCGGCGACGCAGCTCGGAGAAGTCCGGGGACAGCTGGACATCTCGGTACGTCGTCAGTTCCGGATCGCCGGCCGCGCGGCGCGTATCGCTCATCGCGGGACCTCCAGACGGGATCAGGCCGGGCGGAAGGACCGGCGCGCAGGGTTGCAGCTCGTACTGTGGTCCAGCTCACTCCCGGCCGACAGCACCGAACCGCACCGAGCGCCCAATGGCGCCCACCCTTCGACCGGCGGTGAAGGCCGCTGCGATGAGCGGTCGGAACGGTACGACGAACGGTCAGGCGGGCGGGAGGCCGCGGTCGACGTCGACTGCTTCGGGGGTGTGCAGGCGGACCATGCTGCGGGCGGTGCCGCGGGGGATCTTGTGCGGGGTGAGCTTGGAGACGGCGATGACGGTGATGAAGGCGAGTGGCATCGTCCAGGCGGCCGGCTGGGCGATCAGGGCCTTCGGCCAGCCGGCCCGGGGTGGGCCGATGACGTTGAACAGTACTGCGGTGATCGCGGCGACCCCGCCGACGATCAGGCCGGCCGCGGCGCCGACGGTGGACATCTTGCGCCACCAGATCCCGAGCACCAGCAGAGGACAGAAGGTCGAGGCGGCGACGGCGAACGCCAGGCCTACGGTGTCGGCGAG
Source organism: Kribbella koreensis (assembly GCF_039525325.1). Classification (NCBI taxonomy): domain Bacteria; kingdom Bacillati; phylum Actinomycetota; class Actinomycetes; order Propionibacteriales; family Kribbellaceae; genus Kribbella; species Kribbella koreensis. The sequence goes on along the minus strand of NZ_BAAAHK010000007.1, from coordinate 815,405 downwards.
GCTGAGGGCGCCGGTGATGTTGAAGGCGACGTACGGGAGCGCGATCGCCAGCAGGGCTGCGATGCGGAAGCTGTTGACGGCCAGGTAGTCGCCGCCGGTCAGGCGGTGGAGGCGGTTGCGGAGGAGGTCTTGGTCGATGACGCCGGCGATGGCGACTGTCAGTCCGGATGACGTGGAGAGGAACGCTGCGAAGGCTCCGGCGGCGACGAGAGCGCCTAGTAGATCGCCTGCTGTGCCAGGGAAAATGCGGCCGGGGAGCTCGAGGACGACGGTGTCGGCGCCGCCGCCGATCAGGTCGGGGGCGAAGGTCCGGCCGAGGATGGCGTACAGGGGCGGGAAGAGGTAGAAGGCGCCGAGCAGGGCCAGCACGACGACCGTCGTACGGCGGGCCGCGCGGCCGTCGGGGTTGGTGTAGAAGCGGACCAGGACGTGCGGGAGGCCCATCGTTCCGAAACAAAGGGCCAAGAGCAACGAGTAGGTCGCGTAGAGCGGATGGTCGCGGCCGCCTGCCCGGGAGAGGGGCTCGGCCCATTCGGCGCCGGCTCCCTGGAGGGAGTGCAGGACGCCGACGGGGTGGTCGCCTGAGCGCCAGGCGATGAAGATGATGAAGATCGGCGCGGCCAGGGCGGTGAGCTTGAGCCAGTACTGGAAGGCCTGGACGAAGGTGATCGAGCGCATTCCGCCGGCGGCGACGTTGATCACCACGATCAGCGCGACGAGGGCTGCTCCGACGGCGGGTGGTGCGCCGGTCACCGTGTGGACAGTCAGGCCGGCGCCGCGGAGTTGGGGGAGGAGGTAGAGGGTGCCGATGCCGACTACGAGGCAGGAGCAGATCCGGCGTACGACGGCGGATTCGAAGCGGGTCTCGGCGAAGTCGGGGAGGGTGTACGCGCCTGAGCGGCGGAGCGGGGCCGCGATCAGGACGAGCAGCATGAGGTACCCGACGGTGTAGCCGACCGAGAACCAGAGCATGTCGGCGCCGTTCACCAGCACCAGGCCGGCGACGCCGAGGAATGATGCCGCCGACAGGTACTCGCCGCTGATCGCGGAGGCGTTCCAGCGTGGGGTGACGGCGCGGCTGGCGACGTAGAAGTCGCTGGTGGTGCGAGAGATCCGGAGACCGAACAGTCCGATCCCGATGGTTGCCGCGATCACCAATCCGATCGCGGTCAAACTCATCGCCGGAGACATCTACTTACGTCCTACGAACTCGGTGAACTCGGCCTCGATGCGTTCGGCGTTGCGGACGTAGATGCGGGCGGCGATGTAGACGACCGGGTAGACGAGGACGCCGAGCAGGAGCCAGGGCAGGGGGATGCCGAAGATCGGCAGGGTGCGGGTGGCGGGGACGAGCAGGAAGAGGAGCGGGAGGCCGCCGAGGGTGACGGCGGCGCCGGCGATGACGGCGAGGGCGAGCCGGAGCTGGGACTGGATCAGGGAGCTCATATAGACCTCGCCGACCCGCGTCTGCTCGTCGATCTCGCGGGTGCCGGTGTGCGCGGTCATCCGCCGTGCCGCGCTGGTCCGTGGGCTGGTGACCCGGACCCGGCGGGGCGGCTGCTCCGGAGCGCTCATCGCGGTGCCCCAGGGTCCTGGTTGCGCCCTCTGTCCTTCCTAACTAAGTCTAACCGCGGTGGTCTCTCAGCTGGCTGGGTTTTCCACAGGGCGTCCACTGTCAGCCCCTCAACGAGGTCGAGCGGACCAGGAGGTCGCGGAGTTCTCGGGTGTGGCGGCGGCTGACGGGGAGCCAGTCGTCGCCTACCCGGACGGCGCAGCGGCCGCCGTCGACGCGCATCTCGTCGACGTGGGCCAGGGCGACGAGCGTGCTGCGGTGGATCCGGGTGAAGCCGGCGTCGCGCCAGCGCTCTTCCAGGGTGCTGAGCGGGATCCGGACCAGGTGCGAGTTCTGGCCGGTATGGAGCCTGGCGTAGTCGCCTTGCGCTTCGACGTACCGGACGGTGGAGCGCTGGACGAACCGGGTGACGCCGGCCAGCTCGACCGGGATCGTCTCGTCGTCGGTGGTGTCGTCCTGCGGCGGCGCGACGGTCGGCGTACCGGCGCTCATGACCCGGCGGACCGCCTCGCCGAGCCGCTCGGCGCGTACCGGCTTCATCACGTAGTCGGTCGCATCGAGCTCGAACGCGGCGACCGCGTGCTCGTCGTACGCCGTGACGAAGACGATCTGCGGCCGGCTCTTGAACCTGGACAAGATCCTGGCCACCTCGATCCCGTCGAGGCCGGGCATCTTGATGTCGCAGAACACCACGTCCAGGTCGCCGTCCTGCAGGATCTTCAGCGCCTCGGTACCGTTCGAGGCGGTCTTGATCTCGCCGATCCGGGAGTCCTGGCGCAGCAGGTAGACCAGCTCGTTGAGCGCCGGTTCCTCGTCGTCGGCGACGAGGGCACGCAAAGGAGAGTCGGTCATGCGGCACAGACTAGTGCTCCGCAGGCGATCTGACACGGCACTGGAGGCGCCCAGGCACGCTCCTCCAGCACCGCGATGCACGCACCTGGGCGCCTCCAGCACTCGCGTCAGACCGCCTGCGGAGCACTAAGCGGACGCATGCACCCCTGAGGAGTATTTGGGCACCCGGAAGCTGACCTTTGTTCCGGCTTCCGGGGCGGTCTCGACCACCAGGCCGTAGGCGTCGCCGTAGACCTGGCGCAGGCGGGCGTCGACGTTGCCCAGGCCGACCGAGTCGCCGCTCGACTCGCCGGCCAGCGCGGCGCGGATGACGTCGGGATCGCTGCCGGCCCCGTCGTCCTCGACGCTGATCTCGGCTTCGAGCCCGCGGTCCTGGGCGCGGATGGTGATCCGGCCGATGCCGGAGGTGCCGTCCAGGCCGTGCCGGACGGCGTTCTCCACGAGCGGCTGGACGACCAGGAACGGGATCGCTACGGACAGCACCTCGGGAGCGATCAGCAGCGAGACCTTGAGCCGCTCGCCGAACCGGGCCTGCTCCAGCACGAGGTACCGCTCCACGTTGCGCAGCTCGTCGGACAGCGTGGTGAACTCACCGCCGCGCCGCAGCGCGTACCGGGAGAAGTCGGCGAACTCGAGCAGCAGCTCCCGGGCCCGCTCAGGATCCGTCCGGACGAAGGAAGCGATTGCGGCCAGCGCGTTGTAGATGAAGTGCGGGCTGATCTGGGCCCTGAGCGCCCGCAGTTCGGCCTCCATGGCCCGGGTGCGCTCCTTGTTGAGTTCTGCGAGCTCTACCTGGCCGGAGACCCACCTGGCCACCTCTTCGGTCGCCCGGACGAGCGCTGCCGACGAGCGAGGGCTGTAGGCGACCAGCACGGCTACTACTCGGTCCTCGGTGACGATGGGCGCCACTACCGCAGTACGGATCGGGCACTGCGGGTCGCCGCACGCCACATCGTGGATACCCAGTACTGCGGTACGCCCGGTCCGCAGAGTCGCCGCCGCGAGCCGTTTGACGTCCCCTCGGTGGTTGCTCTCATACGGGCCGCCGACCCCGTCCCAGGCGAGTACGCCGGACGAGTCGCAGATGGCGATGGCCGCAGTACCGAGGAGGTCGCGCAGGTGCTTGCTGGCCTTACCGGCCGCCGCCGGGGTCAGTCCCTCGCGCAGGCTCGGGGTGGCGAGCGAGGCGGTGTGCAGCGTCGCGTACGTCGCCTTGTCGGCCGGTGTGCCGAAGTGCTTCCGTCGCCGCGCAAACATGCCCTGACGGTAGCCGCTCATACCTCCGAGCGCGGCCTGAACGCCTCCAGCGCCTCGGTGTCGGAGTAGTTGGAGCGCAGGTACGCGTCCAGCCACTCCTCGATCCCCGGGTACGACGAGTCCTTGGCGAGCTGGTCCGCAGCGGTGTCGGGGAGCGTAGTACGGCGCAGCTGGACACCCGCTGGAGTCAGGAGAGCCCAACTGGCGCCGGGTGCGCCGTACGGCATGCCAACACTGCCTGCGTTGACCACCAGCCGCCGGTCGACCTGCCTGGCGAACGGCATGTGCGTATGCCCGCAGACAACCGTCCTGACCTCCTCCGGTACGCCGTCGAGCACGGCCGCCCACCTAGCGATAGGGCTGTCGACCAGCACTATCTCCTCGTCGTTCCGAGGCGTCGCATGGCAGAACAGCGTGTCGCCCATCGTCACAGTGGTCGGCAGTGTGGACAGCAACTCGACCTGGTCGTCCCGGAGCTGCTCGGCCGCCCAGGGGCTGACCGGGTCCGGCGGATCGCCCTCGAACGACCCACGAGCCATCTCCACCAGCTCCCGGTCCGCATTGCCCCGCACCCACACGGCCCGCTCGCCCAACCCCACCAGGAGATCCAGCGTCTCCACCGGCTGCGGCCCACTGGCGATGTCCCCGGCCAGCACGATCACATCGGCGGCAGCCACGTCCGGCTCAGCCAATACTGCCTCCAAAGCAGGCAGTACGCCGTGAATGTCGGCCAGCACCACGATCCGGTCCATCTGGATAGTCTGCCGCCGATCCGTCCCGGCCGGGACGCTCGTTAGCTGCGAGCAGACATCAAGTGCCGATGTGCACCGCGGCGTGCGGCGTCAGTGGGGTCGCCAGCTCGCAGGCGCCCGTGGAGATCGTGCAGCGGATGATCCCGCGCTTGCCGTAGCCGTCCTCCCCGCCGCCCTCGAGGGCGTCGACCACCATGAGCAGATGCTGGTCGTCCTCGGGCACGGTCTGGAAGAAGCAGCTCGTCCACTGCCGGAGGATCACTCCGGTCAGGCCGTCGAGTGCAGTCGCGGTACCGGAGCAGTAGCCGTCGGCGTACGCGTCGCCGCCGAACGCGGTCCGGGCGTCCGGGGTGAACCCCTGGATCGCGCTCTCGCACGTCTTCCAGAGCCGCTTGCCGGTCGCGACCTCGGTGACGTCCGAGCAGGATCCACCATCGGAGATCAGGCCCATCGAGGCGACCAGGCGGCCGTCCGCGGAGATGCCGGTGGGCGAGGTGATGTCGAGCTGGGTGGCCTTCGCGGCGCCGGGCGTCCAGGAGTAGAGCTTCGAGCGTCCGCTTTCCGTTGCGGCGTACTCGAAGGAGACCTTGCCGTCCAGGACTGCCAGGACGCGCAGTCCCCAGGCTGACGGCAGGTCGAGTTTCTGTGTGTCGAGGCCGTCGTCGGAGTACAGGGTGCCGCCCTTGAGGGCCTCGCCCTGGCTGCCGATCCGGGTTGTGGAGTACGCCGCGGTGGTCGCGTCAGCGCTCGTCACCAGGGCGGTGACGTCCGGGACCCGCTCGACCTCGCCACTGCTCGGCCCAAGCTTGAGCAACTCCGTCCCCAGGCCCTTGGTGACGACGGCGAGTACCCGGCCGTTGACCCGGGCGATCTGCTGGATGTCGGCCTTGCCGGGGATCGTCTCCGGCCCACCGGCACCACCGGTGACCACCCGGCCGACCAGGTACGGCACCTGGGGATCGCGACCGCGAGGCAACTTGGCCAGGTTCAGGGTGATCTTGACCGGTCCGGAGGGCTTGCTCGGCGTCGTACTGGGAGTACCGGTCGCGCTGGGCGTCGTCTTGGTGCTCCGAGTCGTGGCCGGCGCGGACAGCGGCGCCGCTGTCCCGCCCTCCGAGCGCGGGCCACGCTGATACGCGACGACGCCGCCGATCACCACCGCGGCGACCGCGACGGCGGCGACTAGCACGACCAGCCGGCCGTTCTTCTGCAACATGACGACGTTCCTAACGCGCTGAGGGGTCGATCATCGCAGGATCACGCTCTGATCGAGCGCGTCCGGCGTCGAGCGCTCGCACTGGCCGGTGGGGATGCTGCACCGGATGATCGCCAGCTTGAGGGTGCCGGCCACCGGGTTGCCAGAGACGACGGTGACGGCGAGCAGGTGCTGGTCGTCCTCGGCGACGGCGTCGTAGAAGTGGCCCTTCCAGGTCCGGATCAGCTTGCCAGTCCTGGCCTCGTGCGCGGTGAGAGTCTCCGAGCTGCTTTCGAAGGCGGCGCCGACACCGACCGCGATCCGGCTGTCCGGGGTGAATCCGACCAGCCGGCTGTCGCAGGTACGCCAGAGCTGGGTGCCGGAGTCGATCGCGGTGACGGTGGCGCAGCTACCGTCGTTGAGCTGCTTCAGCGAGGCGGCGATCGTGCCGTCGCTCGCGACCGTGACGGGCGACGTGATGGCCTTCAGCGAGGTGGCCTTCGAGGCGCCCGGCTTCCACTGGTAGAGCGTTTGCTGGCCTCCGCTGGTTGCGGCCGCCCGGAAGTAGACCGATGCGCCCCGGTAGGCCAGTACCTCGACGTTCCAGCTGTTCGCGAGTTCGAGCCGCTGGATCGAGCCGTCGACCTCGGCGTACAGGTCGCTGCCCTTGATCAGGGTGCCCTTCGCGTCGAACCGGGTGGTGGAGTACGCCACCGCCGACTGGTCCTCCTTGCCCACAAGGGACGACACATCCGGGGTCTTCCGTACTTCGCCGTACCGGACCTGGATCAGGTCGCTGCCGAACGGGAGCTTGTCCTTGTCGGCGCTGACCCGCTCGACCACGGCCAGCGCGGCGGTGTTCAGCCGGGCGATACCCAGGATGATCCCGGTACCAGGGATCTTCACCGGGCCGCCGGGACCTCCCCGGACCTCGCGGCCGGCCAGGTACGGCAACTGCGGCGCCCGGCCGTCGCCCAGCTTGTCCATCACCACGTCGACCGTGGCCGGGCCGGTGTTGGAGCCAGTAGTCGGCTTGTTGCTCGGCGGCGTGCTCCCCGGGGTGCTGCTCCGCGGTGGCGTCGTCGGAGGCGTCGCTGTGGGCGGCGACGTTGGCTTCGGGGTTGTGGACGGCGTACTGGTCGGTCCCGGCAGCGGTGCTGCGCCGGAGGCTCGGTCGGCCGGCCCCTGTTGGGAGGCGAACACGCCACCGGCCACCACTGCGGCAACCGCTACAGAAGCCAGCCCGGCGGCCAGCCGCCCGTTCTTCCGAACCAGGTCGAGATTACTCACGGTCCAGCTCCCCCTATCTACCCAGCGAGAGGGGTAGGTCCACCGTGATCGGTGTGGCCCGCTCGCACTGTCCGGTGCTGATGTCGCAGCGAATGATGGCGCTCTTGGTCCCCGGATCGCCGCCACCACCGGAGGCGACCGCGACGATCAGCACGTGCTGGTCGTCCTCGGCGGCGAAGTCCTGGAAGCAGCCCTTCCACTTGCGGATCAGCCGCCCGGTCGTGGCGTCCAGCGCAGCGACCTCGCGGCCGCAGTACCCGTCGCCGTAGGCGTCCGAACCGATCACCGTCCGGCTGTCGGGGGTAAAGCTTCTGAGCTGGTTCTCGCAGGTCCGCCAGAGCTGTTTGCCGGTGGCGATCGCGGTGATGGTCGAGCAGGTGCCGGCGTCGTTGAGCAGGCCCATCGAGGCCGCGACGGTGCCATCGGGGGAGACCGCGGTCGCGAGCTTCACGGCCGGAATCGCGGTGGCTTTGGTCGTACCCGGCGTCCATTCGTAGAGCAGCCGATCGCCCTTCTCGTTGTTGCCGGCCCGGAAGTAGACCTTGCCGCCGCGATAGGCCAGCACTTCGACCTCCCAGCTGTTCGGCAGGTCGAGCTTCCGGATCGAGCCGGTCTCGGCGTACACGGCTCCACCCTTGGTGATGGGGCCGCGGTTGCTGAGGGTCCCGACGGCGTAGGCGGCCGCGGACTGATCGGCGGAGATCACCAGGGACGAGACACCCGGCGTCCGGCGCGGGGCGCCGTAGCTGATCCTCTGCAGTTCGCTCTTGCCTTCGCCGGTGCTGACGACGGCCATCACATCGGTGTTCATCCGGCCGACCAGGAAGGTTCCGTCGGGGATCTTCCGCGCCTGGCCGGCGCCACCACGGACCTCGCCGCCGACCTGGTACGGGATCTGTGGCGCCCGGCCGCCGGGCAGCTTGCTGACGGTCAGCTCGACGGTGGTCGGGCCGGTGGAGGTTGTGGTGGTGCTAGGCCGTGGTGTGGTGGATGGCTTCGGTGGGAGTGCTGGGGTCGGCTTCGGCGTCGGGCGTGGGGTGACTGTCGGCTTCGGTGTTGTCGAGGGCGTCGTCGACGGGGTGCTGCTGGTGCCTGGCAGCGGACCGGCCTCGGTGAGCTTGTCGTCCGGGCCCTGCCAGTAGGCGACCGCACTGCCGATCACTACCGCGGCCACGGCGACAGAGGCCACCACTGCGACCAGCGGACCGTTCTTGGCCTTCAGCGAGAGCTTGGCCATCAGGCACTCAGCAGGAGTCGGTTCGAGCTCACGGGCGTGGCCAGTTCGCAGTCGCCGGTACTGACGGTGCAGCGGATGATCGCCGTCTTCGCGTTGTCGCCCTCGCCCGACGCGGTGGCGACCATCAGCAGGTGCTCGTCGTCCTCGGGAGTAATGCTCTGCAGACAGCCCTTCCATTCGCGGAGCAGCTTGCCGGTCTTCGCGTCGAGCGCAGCCTCCGCCGACGAGCAGTAGCCGTCATCACCGGACGGAACCCCGAACACCGTCGCGCCGCTGGGGCTGAAGTCGTTGAGGTAGTAGTCGCAGGTCTTCCACTCGCGCTGCCCGGTCTCGACGGCGGTGACCGCGGAACACGAGCCGGTGTTGCTGACGAGCAGGGCTGTCGCCGCGCTCTTGCCGTCGGCGGACATCGTCGTCATGGAGGCAAGCGCCTTCACCAGCTTGGCTTCCGGCTCGCCTGGCGACCATACGTAGGTACTCCAGCTGGCTCCGCTGCCCAGTACGTCCGAGGACTCGAAGTAGACCTTGTCACCCACGTAGGAGAGCACCTTGAAATTCCAGCGCTTGGTCAGCTTCAGGGCGGTCAGCGACGTGCCGGTGTCGGCGTAGATGGTGCCGCCCTCGACCGGTCCGTCGGCACCGAAGGCGGCGTACGCGGCGCCGCTCTGGTCGGCCTTGGCCTCCATGTGGTTGACGTTCGCGACGCTGGCGACGCCGTTCGCGTCGAACCGCAGTACCTGGGAGCCGTTCCCATTGGTGGTGAGGGCGAGCACGGAACTGTTCACCCGGGCGATCTCGAGGACGTCGTCCTTGCCGGGGATGGTGACCGTGCCACCGGCGCCGCCACGGACCTGGCGCCCGGACAGGTACGGGATCTGCGGCTGCCGTCCGGTGCCGAGCTTCGACACGGCCAGGGTGATCTTGGTGGGGCCGGTCAAGGTCGGTGTGTCCGTTGGCGCCGTCGGTGCACTCGGTGTCGACGGCTGGAGGGAGGGCGTGGTCGTCGCGGGCTTCGGCGTCTGGGCGGCCTTGGACGGAGTCGTGGTCGGGGTGGTCGGGGCAGGCAGTGGTGCAGCGTAGGCAGTGCTCTGGCGCTGCGGGACCTGGCGAGACGCGATGGTCGCGCCCAGTACTACGGCAGCGACCGTCACTGCCGCGACCAGTGCGACCAGGGCACCGTTCTGCCGCTTCATGACCAGCCACCCATCACCCGGAGCGCATCTCGCTGCGCGTGCTTGGCGGGCTTCGTCGCCAGTTCGCAGGCGCCGGACCCGATGCTGCAGCGGATGATCGCGCTTGCCGTGTTCTCGCCGGTGTCGACGGCCATCAGCAGGTGGTCGTCGTCCTCGGCGGTCGTGGCGAGGAACTCCACGCCGGTCCACTGCCGGCGTACCGTGCCTGACTTGCTGTCGATCGCGGTGGTGGTCGGGTTGGAGCCGCCGTTGTGGAAGTCCGGGGTCGCGTAGACCGTCTGGCCGTCCGGGGTGAAGCCGTCGAGCGAGTACTCACACGTCCGCCACAGCTGGGCGCCGTCGGCAAGGGCGCGCACCGCTGAGCAGAAGGTCTGCTCGGCGCCCTCGAGCTGGTCGACACCGTCGGTGCCCTGGAAGTCCACGCCCGCTGGGGTTTTGAAGGACTTCAGCACCTCGACCTTGCCGGTCTGGGTGTGCCAGACGTTGAGCGTCGCGTCGGGCTCGCTCGGGTCGGTGCCGGCGGCGAAGTAGACGGTCGTGTCGACCACGGCCAGGACGGTCGAGTACCAGTCGTTCGGGCGGTCCAGCTTGTTGTCGGCGAAGGCGTTGCGCCAGTAGACGGCATTGCCCTTGCGACGGGTGTGATCCGCGTTGGAACGGGCCGTGCCGTACGCGATGGCGTCCTCGTTCACCGAGCTCACCAGACTCGCGACGTCGGGCGTGCGCCCGGGGAGAACTCCGTCGAGATTGACCCGGACCAGCTCGGAGCCGCCGAGGCCGACCTCGCGGACCACCATCGCGTCGCCGTCGTACCGGACCGCGCGGAGGATGCTCTGGCTGCCGGGGATGGTGATGTCGCCACCGAGGCCGCCCTTGAACACCCGGCCGTCGAGGTAGGCGACCTGCGGTTCCCGGCCGGTCGGCAGCTTGGCGAGGTCGATCTTGACGGTCGGGATCACCGGACCGGACGGCGTCGTGACCGGGGTGGGCGAAGGCTTCGGGGTCGACGGTGTGGCTGACGGCTTGGCCGGTTTGGGGGTGGGCGTGGCGCTTGCGGTGAGCGGTTGAGCCTCAGCCGACGGGGACGTGGCCGGGCCGCGGCGGGCCGCGAGGGCCCCACCGCTCACCACCGCCAGTACTGCGACCGCCGCCACCCCCATGGCCAGCGGGCCGTTGCCCGTTTTCACGTTCGGTCGTCCAATCGGTTCGTCCCCGTCCGGGATAGGACGCAGGCCGACGCGGTTTTGTTCGTCATGAGCCGAGAAGGAGCGTCCCGGACGCCAGCGGGGTCGCCAGCTCGCACTTCCCGGAGCTGACCGTGCAGCGGACCAGGGCCGACCGCGACCCGGGCTCGGGCCGGTCGTGCCAGGCCAGTACTACGTGATCGCCGTCCTCCGGTCTCGCGTCGCGCAGAGACGGGCCGGTCCACTTGCGGAGCTGGTCGCCGGTCTTCGGGTCGAGGGCGACGTTCTCCAGGTCGCCGTACGGGTCGCTGCCGGCCGGGATGCCGATGGTGAAGGTGTTGCCGGGGCTGAAGCGGGTGAGCTGGTACTGGCAGCTGCGCCAGCGCTGGCTGCCGGTGGTGGCGGTCATCAGGGTCGTGCACATGCCGCTGTCGTTCTGCGAGACCAGTCCGGCGACCAGGGTGCCGTCGCCGGAGACAGCGATCGGGGACCTGACGCTACTGATCCGGGTCGGCGTCGGCTGGTCCACCTGCCAGCGATAGAAGTTCCAGGGCCCGGCCGAGTCGTCGCTGGACTGGAAGTAGACGGTGTCGTTGCTCACACCGAGGACCCGGAGGTCGAACACCTTGGGCTGGGCAAGCTGCTTGACGGGACCAGGGGCCGAGCGGCGGTAGTACACAGTGCCGCCGTCGCCGAGCTTGCCCTCCGTCGTGTACCGGCCGCCGGATGCGTAGGCAGCGGCCTGGCCATCGGTGCTGGTGACGAGCGAGTCGACCAACGGGACCCGCTCGATTTGCTTGCCAGAGGCATCGAGTATGACGAGGGCCGGGTCCCGGACGGTCTTCAGCTGAATGGTCAGGACGGCGTCGTGCAGGCGGGCGACGGCGTCGATCTCGACGCTGCCGGGGACCTTGACCGGCGTACCGGCGCCGCCGTGGACGGTCCGATCGCGCAGGTAGGTGAGGTGCGGAGCGTCCCCGACGGGCAGCTTGGCGGCATCGATCGGGACGACCTTGGCGCCGGTGAACGTCAGCGGCGAAGGAGTCCGTACCGGGGCGACGAGCGGCGCCGCCGCGCCGGCCTGCGACTCCGGCGTACGCCGGGACGCGACGAACCCGCCGATCGCAACCGCCGCCACCGCGACGACCGTAACCGTCACAACCCGGACGTTTCGCACCCCTTAGGCCCCGTTTCGGTCTCGAACCACCGCTCCGGCGACCAAGTCGCAGGAGGGATCGAGCATAATGCGGGGATGGACCAGCCCCAGCGGATCGGCCGGTACTCCCTGGTCCGCCGGGTGGGTGCCGGGGGTTTCGCGACCGTCTGGCTGGCCCGGGACGAAGAGCTCGACGCGGACGTCGCGGTCAAGATCCTGTCCGACAACTGGATCGACGAAGAGGACGTCCGGCGCCGCTTCCTGGCCGAGGGCCGGTTCCTGCGCCGGGTCGACTCGCCGCACGTGGTCGGCGTGCACGACGTCGGCGAGACCGAGGACGGCCGGCCCTATCTCGTCCTGACCTATGCCGACGGCGGATCGCTCGCGGACCGGATCAAGGGCGGCGAGATGGAGATCGCCGACGTGGTCGATGTGATCACCCAGGTCGGCAGCGGTCTCAAGCAGCTGCACGCCCGCGGGGTGCTGCACCGCGACGTGAAACCGGCCAACGTGTTGTTCCGCCTCGACGAGTCCGGCGATCGCGCGATGCTCGGCGACCTCGGCCTCGGCAAGTCGCTGGAAACCGTGTCCCAGTTGACGATGCCAGGCGGTACGCCGGCCTACGTCGCGCCCGAGCAGGTGATGGGCGACCGGCTCGACCACCGCGCTGACCTCTATTCGCTGGGCGCGGTCGCGTACGCGGCCTTCACCGGCCAGGCGCCGCACGGCGTGATCAGCCTCGGCGCGGTGATGCGGATCGAGTCGCCGCCGCCGTCGATGAGCACCTTGCGCGACGACGTCTCGGACGCGATCGACGTCGTCGTACGCCGCGCCCTCGAGCCGGACCGCGACAAGCGCTGGCCGGATCTCGACAGCTTCCTCGACGCCCTCCAAGAGGCCCACAAAACAGGCAAGATCCCCGCCGGTCTGGTCCCGGCCGAGGCTCTCCCGGGTCCGGCAGGCCCAGCCGGTGTCGACCAGGAGACCGCCTTGTCGGCGGCCAACGCGCCCACTGTCACTCCGGCCGGCTCAGCCCCCGCAGTAGACGCCACGACGGCGCCCGCTGCCCTAGTGGCAACACCAGCGAAGGCTCAGAAGCGCAGTGCCCGCGCCTGGGTGATCACTGTCGTCCTGGCCCTCGTCCTGGCCGCAGGCGGTGGCTACGGCGGCTACCGCCTGGTGCTGAGTCGCCCGGTGACGGTGGAGACCGGTTCCTTCTCGGTCAAGGTCCCGCGGACCTGGGACCAGAAGTCGGCGCAGGGTGAGGGCAAGCTTCTGGTCACGACCGACACGGAGCACTGGCAGAACGACGCAAAGGTGCCCGGCGTCTTTCTGGAGACTTTGAACGGGGCCGCCGCCGCTGCGCTGCCGAAGACCCCGAAGGTGCCGGTCGGCTGCTCGCTGGCGACGCAGAACGAGATGCCCGACCAGAAGACGATCACCTTCAACTACGGGTGCGCGGACTCTACGGGAGCGCGAAGCAACGTCGGGGAGCGGTACCAGATGGTCATCCCCGGCCAGGTGGTGCTGCGGTCACAGGTCCGCAGCACCAGCCTCACCGAGATCGACAGAGTCCTCGACTCCGCGAGGTACATCAAGTAGCGGCTACCCCACCAGTGAGGTGAGGGACGAGACCGTGGCCTTGTGCATGCGGGGGATGACGTTGAGGGTGGCCGGGTCGCCGCTGTAGAGGTGCGAGCCCGACTCGTAGACCAGGTACGCCGTGCCGTTGTACTCCGTGATCCCCTCGGTCATGCTCGGCGCCCGGAAGCAGCTCAGCGCGGCGGCGTCCAGGTCCTTCTGACCCCGGCGTACGACGTACAGGTTGCTGCGGTTACCCCGGCCGTACGAGGTGCTGTAGACGAAGTGGTTGGCGGTGACCATCAGGCCCTGCGTCTTGGTCGGTACCTCCCAGGCGCCGGCCAGGGTGGTCAGGGTGCCGTCGTCGGCGATCTTGTACTCGTACATGGTGCCGCGGCCGGTCTCGTTGAAGGTGCCGGAGAAGATGGAGTCGCCGTAGCTGGTCAGGAACGAGGAGCCGGCGACATCGCGCGCAGTGCCGACCTGGGCGAGGTACGGCGTACCGGCTGCCTTCATCGCGTCCCGGAGCTCAGTGAGCCGGTACTTCCGGATGGAGCTGCCTGCGCCGGCCACGAAGGCCCAGCCCTTGCTGGTGGTGATCCCGCCGACATGCGACTCAGCGATGGCGACCACGCCGACCGTGGAGCCGGTAGCCGGGTCGATGCCGTAGATCTGCGAGTCGGCGCCCTCCCGGTACGAGGCGACCAGCAGCAGGTTCTTGCCGGAGCCGTCCCAGTTGTACCAAGTCCCGGCACCCTGCGGGGTGTGCGTGCTGAGGTTGGGAATGCCCGCGCTGTTGCTGAACCGGGCGTCGTACTTCTTGGACGCCGACGGCCCGTCGTAGAAGGTGGCCCCACCGGTGGTCGCGGTGTCGCAGCTGATCGCGGCACTGGCCGGCGAGCTGAAGGCCGTGAGGGCGGTGGCGGTCGTGATGAAGGCGGTCAGGATGGCGAAGCGACGGCTCATGATGTCCTCTGGGGTTGGGCGGTAACCTTCGAGATCTTCTCGGTAGAAGGTAAATGATTGCCCCGCAGTACGGTAGGGCGCATGACCGACCTGCGTGCGGCGATCGACCGCGTTCTGCCCTCTGTTCGTGCCGACCTCGAGGACCTCATCCGGATTCCCTCGGTCAGCGCGGACCCGGCCCGTGCGGCCGATGTCCAGCGATCGGCGGAAGCCACCGCTGCTCTGTTCGAGGCCGAGGGCTTCGAGATCCAGATCGTCCGGGCCGGCTCCGGCGCGCCCGCTGTGATCGCCAAGAAGACGGCGCCGGAGGGCAAGCCGACCGTGCTGCTCTACGCCCACCACGACGTCCAGCCGACCGGCAACGTCGAGGAGTGGACCTCGGAACCGTTCGAGCCGACCGAGCGGGACGGCCGGCTGTTCGCCCGCGGCGCGGCCGACGACAAGGCCGGGATCGCCGCGCACCTGGCCGCCGTACGGGCCTTCGGCAACGACCTGCCGGTGGGCGTGACGGTCTTCGTCGAGGGCGAGGAGGAGATCGGTTCGCCGACCCTGCTGCAACTGCTCGACGAGTACGCCGACGAGCTCACCGCCGACGCGATCGTGATCGCCGACTCCGGCAACTGGGCGATCGGCCAGCCGGCCCTGACGGTATCGCTGCGCGGCCTGGTCGACTGTTACGTCGAGGTCCGGACGCTGAAGCACGCCGTCCACTCGGGCCTGTTCGGCGGCGCCGTACCGGATGCGCTGTCGGCCCTGTGCCGGTTGCTCGCCACCTTGCACACCGACAACGGCGACGTCGCGGTCGACGGACTGCACGCGACACGCGCGGCCGAGCTGGAGTATCCCGAGGACCGGTTCCGCTCCGAGTCGAGCGTGCTGGACTCGGTGAAGCTGATCGGCTCGGGCACCCTGGTCGACCGGCTGTGGACCCGCCCGGCGATCGCAGTACTGGCGATCGACGCGCCGCGGGTGGCCGACGCGAGCAACACGCTCGTACCGGTCGCGCGGGCCAAGGTCAGCCTGCGGGTCGCTCCCGGCGACGACGCCAACAAGGCGATGGAAGCCCTGCGCAACCACCTCGAGCAGAACGCGCCGTGGGGTGCCCAGGTCACTGTGACAGAAGGCGATATCGGCCAGCCGTGCTCGATCAACGCGCGCGGTACGGCCTACGACGCGGCCCGTTCCGCCTTCGCCACCGCGTGGGGTGTGGAGCCCGTCGACACCGGGATGGGCGGCTCGATCCCGTTCATCGCGGAGTTCCAGCAGGCCTTCCCGAACGCGGCCGTTCTGGTCACCGGCGTGGAGGATCCGGACACCCGGGCGCACGGCATCGACGAAGGCCTGCACCTGGAGGAGTTCACCAAGGTCTGTCTGGCCGAGGCACAGCTTCTTCAGAACTTGGCCTGATTGGCGGGACCGGGCTTTCCGGGCACCGTGTGTTTGGCATAGGTTTCGGCGAGTGAAGATCGCAGTAGTGCGAGAGACCAGACCGGCCGAGCGCCGGGTGGCCCTGGTGCCGGAGCAAATCGTCAAACTCGTCCAGCTCGGCTACGAGGTCGCGGTCGAACCCGCGGCCGGCGAGCGCGCCCTGTACTCCGACGACGCCTATCGCGACGCCGGGGCAGAGGTGGCCTGGGGGGCCGACCATGCGGCGACGGTGGTGGTGTCGGTGCAGCCGCTCGAACGCGAGCGACTGCAACGGCTGCACGCCGGTACGGCGCTGATGTCGTTCCTGCCGACGAACCCGCCGGACGTGATCCGGGCCGCGACCCGGGCGAAGCTGACCGCTTTCGCGATGGAGATGATCCCGCGGATCTCGCGGGCCCAGTCGATGGACGCGCTCTCCTCGCAGGCGCTGGTGGCCGGATACCGGGCGGCCATCGTCGCCGCGGAACGGCTGCCCCGGTTCTTCCCGCTGAACATGACAGCAGCCGGTACGGTGCCGCCGGCCCAGGTTCTCGTCCTGGGGGCCGGCGTCGCCGGACTGCAGGCGATCGCGACCGCGAAGCGTCTCGGTGCCGTCGTCAAGGCGTACGACGTCCGGACGGCCGCGGCCGAGGAGATCGCCTCGATGGGCGCGCAGCCGATCGAGCTGGAGCTCGGCACCCTCGACGGGCCGGGCGGCTATGCCCGCGAGATGACCGAGGAGCGCGCGCAGTTGCAGCGTGACCTGCTCGCGCCGTACATCGCGGGCGCCGATGCGCTGATCACGACTGCCGCCGTACCGGGGCGGACCGCTCCGATGCTGGTGTCGCGGTCGATGGTCGAGCAGATGAAGCCCGGCTCGGTCGTCGTCGACCTGGCCTCGGAGTCCGGCGGCAACGTCGAGGGCTCGGTGGCCGGTACGGAGCTGATGATCGGCAACGCGCTGGTCTGGGGCGGCGCGAACGTGCCCAGCCAGATGGCCGGACCGGCCAGCCGGCTGTACGGGCAGAACATCGCCAACCTGATCGCGCTGATGACCCGGGACGCGGAGTTCAACCCGGACTTCGACGACGAGATCGTCGTCGGCTGCTGCCTGACCCACGACGGCACGGTCCTGCACGAGCCGACCCGCGAGCTTCTGGAAGGACCGACGGCATGACCGAGACCATTGCTTTGCTGACCATCTTCGTGCTCGCGGCGTTCGTCGGCGTCGAGGTGATCAGCAAGGTCTCCTCGACCCTGCACACCCCGCTGATGTCCGGCGCGAACGCGATCCACGGCGTCATCCTGGTCGGCGCGATCATCGTCACCGGCCAGGCCGACTCCACCCTGGTGGTGATCGTCGGGCTGCTGGCCGTCGTACTGGCCACGGTGAACATGGTCGGCGGGTTCGTCGTCACCGACCGGATGCTGGAGATGTTCCGCGGTCCGGCGGCGCGCAAGAAGGAGCTTCAGAAGTGATCGACACCTGGGCCCAGATCGGGTACCTGATCTCTGCTGTCTGCTTCATCGTCGCGCTGAAGGCCCTCTCGTCGCCGAAGTCGGCCCGCAGCGGCAACCTGCTCGGCGCCGCGGGTGCGGTGCTCGCGGTGATCATCACCTTCGTCGCCTACAAGCCGGACCACCTGGCCGCGATCCTGGTGGCGCTGGTGATCGGCACGATCGCGGGTGTGGTCGGCTCGCGACGGGTGCAGATGACGCACATGCCGCAGCTGGTGGCGCTGTTCAACGGCGTCGGCGGTGGCGCGGCCGCGCTGGTCGCGTTGATGGAGCTGTCGCATGTGCGCGACGGCGAGACGATCGCTGCCATCGCGACGGCCTTCACCATCCTGGTCGGGGCGATCAGCTTCTCGGGCTCGGTGGTGACGTTCGCCAAGCTGCAGGAGCTGATGACGAGCCGGCCGGTGACGTTTCCGGGTCTGCCGGTGCTGTTCGTGGCCGGCATCCTCGGTGGGGTCGCGCTGTCGGTCTGGCTGGTCACCGATCCGCGGGTCTGGGTCGGCGTGCTGCTGTGCCTGGTCGGGCTGGCGCTCGGTGTGATGCTGGTGCTGCCGGTGGGCGGTGCCGACGTACCGATCGTCATCTCGCTGCTGAACGCGTTCACGGGGCTGACCGTGGCCGCGGGCGGGTACGTGCTCGGCAACGCGCTGCTGCTGATCGCGGGAACGCTGGTCGGCGCGGCCGGTACCTTGCTGACCAAGCTGATGGCCGACGCGATGGGCCGCTCGGTCTTCAACATCCTCTTCGGCGCGGTCAAGGGCGGCTCGACGCTCGGTGGCGGTACGGCGTCCGACCGGCCGGTCATCTCCGGTACTCCGACGGACGTGGCGATCCTGCTCGGTTATGCCCAGCGCGTCATCATCGTCCCCGGCTACGGCCTGGCCGTCGCCCAGGCCCAGCACGTCCTGCGCGATCTGGTGGAGGAGCTGCACAGCCGCGGGGTCAAGGTCGACTACGCCATCCATCCGGTGGCCGGCCGGATGCCCGGCCACATGAACGTGCTGCTGGCCGAGGCACAGGTGCCCTACGAGCAGCTCCGCGAGATGGACGAGATCAACGGCGACTTCAAGTCGACCGACGTCGTCCTGGTCGTCGGCGCCAACGACGTGGTCAACCCGGCGGCTCGCAACACGCCCAGCGCCCCCATCTACGGCATGCCGATCCTCAACGCCGACGAGGCCCAGCGGGTCATCTTCCTCAAGCGCTCGATGCGCCCAGGCTTCGCCGGCATCGAGAACGAGCTCCTGTACGACCCCAAGACGACACTCCTGTTCGGCGACGCCCGCGAGTCCCTCACCAAGCTCCTGGCTGCCGTCAAGAACGTCTGACCCACCCCGTACTCCGGCCGAGCGGCCGCCTGGTGCCAGTGCACCACGCGGCCGCTCGGCCGCGTTGACCCCGGTGTCGGCCGGAATTAGGTTCGTGAGTGCGCGAAGTGGACCACTTCGCGCAGTCGCCGGTGTTAGTCCCGTGCCGAATTCCGCCCCGTCAATGCCGCCGCTATTGCGGTTTCATTGCCATGCCCGAAAGCAGTCGATGCCCATGATCCCCGAACGTATGGTGTATTCACCCGCAGTTCTCGCCGCGATCGCGCTGCTGACCGTCCCACTACTCGGTGTGGCCCGCTCCCTTTCGACGGAGCTCGACGACTGGCCGCTCCATGCACCATTCTGCCGCGAAAACAAGGCCATGGCAGCTTCCGGCCACAAACCCGGCTGGTGTATCTGAACCGGTCCAGTCCGCTCTTCAATCAAATGCTTCGCTCATTATCGGATTGGTCTAGCCCAAAACTCACCGAACCCACCCCCGCTGAGCCGCCCGAACCCCCAACTCAAACCGCCCCGAAGCCCCCGCCTGCTCACTGAGCTTCGCCGCCATCCGCCGAACGGTCCGCAACGAAACCCCAAGCTTGCGCCCCGCCTGCTCATCGGTAGCCCCTTGCACCAGCAACTGCAGCAGCTCGGCTTCCATCGAGCTGATCCCGTCGTCGTCTCGTTGCTCGTCGGCGAACGGGTCGTCGGCTCGGCGCCAGTAGCTCTCGTAGTACTCCCGCGCCAGGTTCACGACCGCCACGCTGTGGTGCACCACGGCGCCGACCGAGGGGTCGGCGGGGTCGATGCCCAAAACCACCGCGTCGTCGAAGATGACAAGTTTCATCGGCAGCGACGGAACGGTGCGGACCTTGGCGCCATATCCCATACTCCACAGTGCGTATTCTCGGGCGCCGGGCGTCTTCAAATGCGCTTCGGTCAGCAAATACCGGGCGTCTATCCCCCGTTCGAGAAATGGCCGGTCGGGAGAATCCTCGAGTTCATGGGTGCGTACCCCGCTGGCCGGCAGCATTCCCCAGCACAATTTCTGCGGCTGAAACTTCTGCATTCTCTGATAGGCCGCTTCGCTGCCTTCGAACAGTTCGACCTGGCGAGCCGTCTTCTGGGCCAGGAACTCGTGATAGTCCGCGGTGAATCCCTTGGCGTTCGTCTCGTCGTTCTTCAGGGTTTCGGCCAGACCGTCGATCCGCTCCCGCTGCCGGGCGGCCAAGCGTTCGAACCCGACCGCCGGGTCGATCGGGTACTCCTGGTCCGCGATGTTCCAGCGCGGGACGATGAGCCCGAGATCCCGCAGCCGCACGAGCTCCCGGACAGCTTCAGCCTCGGTGATCGCTCCGGAAGTGGCGAGGGCGGTCTGAAGCTCTCCGTCGGACTTCTGGAGTAGTTGCGGGTGCTGCAGGAGGGTGCGGTAGATGGTCAGCGTCTGCTCTGTGACGCCAAGCGACTCGAACATCGTCAGACCCAGCCGCGTTTGGCGGCGGCTACTCCTAGTTCGAAGCGGGAGGTGGCGTCAAGGCGTTCGGAGAGGTTGGCGGTGATGCGGCGGGCGGTGCGCAGCGAGATGCCGAGCAGGCGGGCGACCTGCTCGTCCTTGGCGCCGCCGGCCAATAGGCGGAGCACCTCGGCTTCGTGTGGGGTGAGGGGGTCGTTGTTGTCCCGGTCTTCCGGGGAAAAGAGCTCCGAGGCGCGGGACCAGTAGCTGTCGAAGAGGGCGAGGGAGAGGGCCAGGACGCCGGGGCTGCGATGGATGACGGCGCCGGCCACCGGGTCCTCCGGATCCATCGCCATGATGGCGAGCTCCCGGTCGATGATCAGCAGCCGCATCGGCAGGGTCGGGGTCGCCCTGACCTCACCGCCGTGCCGGTGCAGGGTGGCGGCGTAGTCGAGGCCGGGTTTCGAGACCGTCATGTTCTGCAGGTAGATCGTGCGCAGCCGGACACCACGTTGCAGCAGCAGCAGGTCCGGCGAGGTCTCCGCGGGGTGGATGGTGTCGTCGATGTGCGCGGGGATCATCCCCCAGAACGAATCCCGGGCCTTCAGGCCGAGCTCCTCGATCCGGCGGGTGGCATTCGCGCGGCCCTTGAGAACCTCGACGTCGGCGCTGCTGCGCGACGTCAGCAACTCGTTGTACTGCTCCGCGATCACGTCGGCCGACGACTCCGCCTCCCGGAGCTCGCCGAGCTGCCGGTTCAGCTCGGCGCGGCGTCGCTCGACCAGGCCGGACAGACCGACCCGTGGGTGCACCGCGTGCTCGGCGTCCGGGTCGCTCCAGGTCGGAACAAGAAGCTCGAGTTTCCGGAGTTCGTCCATGATCCGGCTGACCTCGTCCATAGGTAGCTTTACCAATGCCGAAATCTGTGCCGGAGTGCTGTCCGGGTTGCTCAGAAGGGCGTGGTAGACCGCAAAGGTGGTCTCATCGACACCCAGCGGTTCCAGCACGACTCACTCCTTCGGTACTTGTTCGGAACCGACCATATACAGAGCGCGTCGACAATGAACGCTTGATTGGCTCATCAATTATTTCGAAAGGACATCTTGTGATCAAGAAGTGGCTCACTGTAGTCGCCGCCGGCGTGCTGGTCACGGCGTTTGCATCGCTGTCGGTCAACTCCGGCAGCGCCACCGCCGGAGCTGAGCCCGGATGTGGCATGGGAGCAGTGTGCTGGCAGTTCCCGTAGACTGCTGCCTGTGGCTCGTGGCGATGGTCGGCTCACTCATGATCTTGACCCGCAGGATCTAGGCCCGCAGGACGCTTGTGGCGTCTTCGGGGTCTGGGCACCGGGGGAAGAGGTCGCCAAACTCACCTATTTCGGGCTCTACGCTCTGCAACACCGGGGGCAGGAGTCGGCTGGCATCGCGGTCAGCAACGGCAGTCAGATCCTGGTCTACAAGGACATGGGGCTGGTCAGTCAGGCCTTCGACGAGGCGACTCTCGCCTCGCTGAAGGGGTACATCGCGGTCGGGCACTGCCGGTACTCGACGACCGGATCGAGCGTCTGGGCGAACGCCCAGCCGACGTTCCGGTCGACGGCCACCGGCTCGATCGCGCTCGGGCACAACGGCAACCTCACCAACACCGGTGAGCTGGCCGCGACGCTCGGTGGCCGCGACGACCTCGACCTGGGCCTGGACCTGGACGTCGAGCACGCCAAGGCCAACGCCAAGCACGGCGCGTCCTCGGACACCGACATCCTGACCTCGATGCTGGCCGGCTACCCGGACCTGACCATCGAGCAGGCGGCCGCCAAGGTGCTGCCGAAGGTCAAGGGCGCCTACAGCCTGATCTTCATGGACGAGTCCACCCTGTACGCCGCCCGCGACCCGCAGGGCATCCGCCCGCTGGTGCTGGGCCGGCTGGAGCGGGGCTGGGTGATCGCCAGCGAGACCGCCGCGCTCGACATCGTCGGCGCGAGCTTCATCCGTGAGGTCGAGCCGGGCGAGATCGTCGCGATCGACGAGGACGGCCTGCGCTCGACCCGGTTCGCCGAGGCCGAGCCCAAGGGCTGCCTGTTCGAGTTCGTCTACCTGGCCCGGCCGGACACCCAGATCTCCGGCCAGCGGATCCACACCACCCGGGTCGAGGTCGGCCGCCAGCTGGCCCGTGAGCACCCCGTCGAGGCCGATCTGGTGATCGCCACCCCGGAGTCCGGCACGCCGGGCGCCATCGGGTACGCCGAGGAGTCGGGCATCCCCTACGGCTCCGGGCTGGTCAAGAACGCCTACGTCGGCCGGACCTTCATCCAGCCGAGCCAGACCATCCGCCAGCTGGGCATCCGGCTGAAGCTGAACCCGCTGCGCGAGGTGATCGAGGGCAAGCGCCTGGTCGTCGTCGACGACTCGATCGTCCGCGGCAACACCCAGCGCGCGGTGATCAAGATGCTGCGCGAATCCGGCGCCAAGGAGATCCACGTCCGGATCTCGTCACCGCCGGTGAAGTGGCCGTGTTTCTACGGCATCGACTTCGCCAGCCGGGCCGAGCTGATCGCCAACGGGCTGAACACCGAGGAGATCTGCCGTTCGATCGGCGCCGACTCCCTCGGCTACGTCAGCCTCGACGGTTTGATCGAGGCCACCTCGGTGCCCAAGGACAAGCTCTGCCGGGCCTGCTTCGACGGGATCTACCCGGTCGCGCTGCCGGAGCCGGAGCACCTCGGCAAGCACCTGCTCGAAGTACCGGTGCACACCGACATCGACGGCCTCGCCACGGTGTCCGGTGGCGCGGGTGCCGCCGACGCGCTGTCCCGGCCCTGAAGCCACGGCTGATCAGGCCCGCAAGCCCCCCAAGAAAGCGAGAACCACAGTGAGCGAGGGCGCGAGCTACGCGGCCGCCGGCGTCGACATCGAGGCCGGTGACCGGGCCGTCGAGCTGATGAAGGAATGGGTGGCCAAGGCGACCCGCCCCGAGGTGGTCGGCGGGCTCGGCGGCTTCGCCGGGCTGTTCGACGCGAGCGCGCTGACGGCGTACCGGCGGCCATTGCTGGCCACCTCGACCGACGGGGTCGGCACCAAGGTCGCGATCGCGCAGAAGATGGACCGGCACGACACGATCGGGTTCGACCTGGTCGGCATGGTCGTCGACGACCTGGTCGTCTGTGGCGCCGAGCCGCTGTTCATGACCGACTACATCTGCACCGGCAAGGTGGTCCCGGAGACGATCGCGCAGATCGTCAAGGGCATCGCCGAGGCCTGCGTCGAGGCCGGTACTGCGCTCGTCGGCGGCGAGACCGCCGAGCACCCCGGGCTGCTGGAGGCCGACGAGTACGACGTCGCCGGCGCCGCGACCGGAGTGGTCGAGGCCGACGAGGTGATCGGGGCCGACCGGGTCCGGGCGGGTGACGTGGTGGTCGCGATGGCGTCCTCCGGCCTGCACTCGAACGGCTACAGCCTGGTCCGGCATGTGTTCTTCGACCGGGCCGGCTGGCAGCTCGACCGCGAGGTGCCCGAGCTGGGCGGCACGCTCGGTGACACGCTGCTGATCCCGACGCGCGTGTACGCCAAGCACTGCCTCGAGGTGATCCAGGAGCTCAACGCTTCCGACGAGAAGCCGTTGCACGCGATGTCCCACATCACCGGTGGTGGTTTCGCGGCCAACCTGGCCCGGGTCATCCCCGACGAGCTCGCGGTCCGGATCGACCGGTCGAGCTGGACGCCGGCGCCGATCTTCGGGCTGGTCGGGCAGCTGGGCGGCGTACCGCAGCTCGAGCTGGAGAAGACGCTGAACATGGGTGTCGGCATGGTCGCCGTCCTGGACCCGGCCGCGGCGGACCGCGCGATCGCGGCGCTCGCCGAGCGCGACATCGACGCCTGGGTCTGCGGCGAGGTCAGCGCGGCCACCGACGCCAAGGCAGGCGTCGAGCTACAGGGTGACTACGCGAGCTGACGCACCGTCGAACCGCTGCCGGCGTCCACGGACGCCGGCAGCGGAAGGCAGCCCGCAGTGCTGACGGCTCGTGCCGGGACGTTTCTCCGGTGCCCGGACTGCTCGGTGGGCATCGGGGAAACGCCCCGGACCTCAACGCGTCGGAAGGGCAGGCTCGAAGGACCTGTCCTGCCGTGTGGTGGAACTACGTCGGCCAAGCACAGTCGACCTGTCCGAGCGCCCTGAGGCGCTGGACAGGTCAGAGTGCTGCTGCGGCTTTACCGACGGGGGTGGTAGTCGTCGGCGTCATCGCCGACGTCTGTGTCGTTGTTGCCGTTCGCAGAGGTACCACCCTCGTCCCCGCCGGACAGCTCTTTCTTGAGCTGGTCCAAGTCGGTGTCCCAGGTGCGGTACTTCAGGTCGCGTGCGACCTTCGTCTGCTTGGCCTTTGCACGGCCGCGCCCCATAGCGTCGACCCCCTCGCACAAGTCAACCGGGTACGCAGCGTGGCGCCCACGGATCAGTCGTCAGTAATCGTGGTTACAGGTTACCCGGAGCCGGTGTCCGACACACGCACCGCCCCCTGACTGGACCCCCGAAGAGGTCCGATCACGTGCCGGGAGGCCTGTCCGGTCCCCTCAAACCGGTCAGGCCTCCCGCGTTCTCGACCCCTCAGCGGGGTTACTTCACCTCGCGACGTGAGCTTGCCCACAGTCCGACGATCGTCGGCAGGACGACCCAGACCCCGATCGCGGTGAGCGTCTCGGGCACCATCCCGTGCAGGTCGCGCTCGGCGATCCGGCCGAAGGCGCCGAACACGTCCAGCCAGTTCGCGTTGTCCTTGAACAGGGCAGGTCCGGCCAGGGCCCAGGCGGTCGGGGCGACGAAGAAGACCAGGATCGCGACGGCGGTCTGGGCGATCACCGCGCCGAAGGCCGCGCCCATCACGACGTTCAGCGCGGTCGACAGGTAGGCGCCGGCCAGCGCGCCGCCGATCCCGGCGTACGAGGCCCCGGCGCCGTCGATGGCGCCACCGATGGCCGTGGCAGCCAGGGCCATCGCCGCGGTCACGCTCAGTACGACGGCGCTCAGCACGATCGCGGAGATGAACTTGGCGAACTGGACCCGGATCCGGCGCGGCGACAGCGTGAACGTGGTCAGCGCGGTCCGCTGGGTCCACTCACTCGTCATCGCCATCACGCCGATCACCGGCAGGATCAGCATGACCCCTGTCGACGCCGCGGCCAGGTAGCCGTCGAAGCGCTGGACTCCGTCGTTCAGGTGGGTGAGCTGCCAGGTCAGCGCGGCGACGGCCAGGGCCAGGATGCCCAGGATCAGGAACCGGCCGCTGCGGGTGTTGACCGACTTGCGCAGCTCGATCGTGACGAGCTTGAGGAAGGACTGGCCGCGCGCGGGCGGCAGCGAGGTGGCGACGGCGGCCCGGTGCTTGCCCGGAGCGGCCGCGACAGCCGGGGAGGAGATTTCAGTGACAGCCATGGTTATGTGCTCCTGGAGCTAGAAAGGTTTGGGTGGTGATCAGGCAGCTGCGGCGGTGGGGCTGGTCAGCTGGAAGAACAGCTCCTCCAGGCCGGCGCCGTCGCTCTCGCGCAGTTCGATCAGGACCTGGCCGGCGGCAGCCGCGGCGCGGCCGACCTGCTCGGCGGTTGCGTCGACGCGCAGCGCGCCGTCGTACAGGGGCTCGAGGTTGAGTCCGGCGGCGGTCAGGGCCTCGTTCAGGCCGATCGGGTCGAGGCCGCGGACGAGCGTGCCGCTACCGGCCAGCAGTTCCTCCAGGGAGCCGTTCGCGACGATCTTGCCGCCGCCGATCACGACCAGCCGGTCGACGGTCGCCTGGACCTCGCCCAGCAGGTGGCTGGACAGGATCACCGTGCCGCCGCGGGAGGCGAAGTCCTGCAGCAGTCCACGCATCCAGCGGATGCCCTCAGGGTCCATACCGTTGGCCGGCTCGTCCAGGATCAGCGCGGCGGGGTCGCCGAGCAGCGCTGCGGCGATGCCGAGCCGCTGCCGCATCCCCAGCGAGTACTGACCGACCCGGCGCTTCGCGGCCCCCGTGAGCCCGACAGCCTCCAGCATCTCGTCCGCCCGGCTGTTCGGTACGCCGAGCAGAGACGCGTTGAGCAGCAGCGTCTCGCGACCGGTCCGGCCGGGGTGCTGGGCCGCCGCGTCGAGCATGACACCGACGACGCGCCCGGGGTTGGGCAGGTCGGCGTACTTCTTGCCGGCGATGGTGGCGCGGCCCGAGCTGGGCGGGGTGAGCCCCGTCAGCATGCGCAGCGTGGTCGACTTGCCGGCGCCGTTCGGGCCGAGGAAGCCGGTGATGCTGCCCGGCTCGACCGTGAAGGAGACGTCGCTGACCGCCGCGTGGTGGCCGTAGCGCTTGCTGAGGTTCTCGACTGTGATCATGCCCCTTACTCTTCCGGCCGGACCCCCCTCGCCACATCGACCGACCGTCTGCGGTCACCCCCTACTTAAGTCGCCCAGAACGCGGCGGACCCCCACCCGATGGGGGACACCAGGTATCAACGGAAGAGGGACGTAAGTCCTGACGTGCCGCGACTACGCTGACTCAATGCAACGGTTGCGGCGCTGGTACGCCTGGTTCATCCGGCGCGCCCCGCGCATCCGGGACGTCCTGTACGTCGCGTTCAGCCTGCTCACGATCGTCGCGCAGGCGTCCTCCGGCAAACCCGGCTGGCACACCGGCGACTGGATGGTGCTCGGCGTCGGCATCGTCGCGTCGCTGGCCCTTTGGTGGCGCCGGAAGTACCCGGTCACCGTCACCGTCGTCGCGGTGGTCGCGCTCGGCTCGGCCGGGATCTTCATGCCGGTCGGGCTGGCCCTGCTGACGCTGGCCATCCGCCGGCGAGACCTGGCGCTGGCCGTTCTCACCTTCGCGGCGTACGTCGCCTACATCCTCCAGAACCGCCCGTCGAACGGCGACCTCTGGGTTCCGATCTTCACCGGCCCCTTCCTGATCGGCGCCTGGGTGGCGGTCGGTGCCTACGTCGGCGCCCGGCGGGACCTGATGGTGTCGCTGCGGGACCGGGCCGAGCGTGCGGAGGCCGAGCGCGAACTGAGAGCCGAGCAGGCGCGGCTGGGCGAGCGGGCCCGGATCGCGCAGGAGATGCACGACGTACTGGCCCACAAGGTCTCGCTGATCGCGCTGCACGCCGGCGGCCTCGAGGTGAACCCAGCGGTTGGCCCGGACAAGGTGGAGAGCTCGGCCGGGCTGATCCGCGAGACCGCCCGGCAGGCGATGGAGGACCTGCGCGAGGTGCTCGGCGTCCTGCGGACCGACGTGAGCCAGAACGGCGCCGACCTCGCTCCGGTACCACGTGCCGCCGACCTGGAGCGGTTGGTGCAGGCGTCCCGCGCGGCCGGCGTCCAGGTGACGAGCTCATTGACGCTGCCGGACGACGTGCCGGCTCTGGTCGGGCGGACGGTCTACCGGGTCGTCCAGGAGGCGCTGACGAATGTGCACAAGCATGCGCGCGGGGTCCATACCGAGGTACTGGTGGAAGGCGCGCCCGGGACCGGGGTCAATGTGCGGGTGACGAACGTCCGGCCGGTGGCGGCTGATTCACTGTTGCCCGGCTCCGGCGCGGGGCTCGTCGGGCTGCGCGAGCGCGTGACGCTGTCCGGTGGGCGTCTCGACGCCGGACCTACTCAGGACGGCGGGTGGCGCGTGGAAGCCTGGTTGCCCTACTGACCGGGGTGGCGGGGTGGGGTCAGAGATTGCAGAGCCCGATGGCAAAGAGGGAGAGCGATGACGCGGCTGTTGATCGTGGACGACGAGGCGCTGGTCCGGGCCGGGCTGAAGATGATCCTGGAGTCGGCCGACGATCTCGAGGTGGTCGCGGAGGCCGATGACGGCGCGGACGCGGCCGCGATGGTCCGCCGGCACCGGCCGGACGTCGTCCTGATGGACATTCGGATGCCACGGCTGGACGGGCTGGCCGCGACCCGGGAGGTCCAGGCCTTGCCGGATCCGCCGAAGGTCGTCGTACTGACCACCTTCGACCTGGACGACTACGTGTTCCGGGCGCTGCAGGCGGGGGCGAGTGGGTTCCTGCTCAAGGACACGCCTCCGCGTGAGCTGGTCCAGGCGGTCCGGGTGGTGGCGGCCGGCGACGCGATGCTCTCGCCGGCCGTGACGAAGCGGCTGATCGGGCACTTCGCGGCGGATCCGCGGACCGACCGGCAGCGGACCGCACGGGAACGGCTGACCGCGCTCACCGATCGGGAGCGCGAAGTACTGGCGGCGGTCGCGCGTGGGTTGTCGAACGCGGACATCGGCCGGGAGCTGTTCATGAGCGAGGCGACCGTGAAGGCACATGTCTCGCGGGTGCTGGTGAAGCTGGACGCCACCAACCGGGTCCAGGTGGCGATCCTCGCCCACGACGCGGGATTGCTCGATACCTAGAAAGTGGACAACCGGCCGGGCGTCGTCGGAGGGGTGGGGGGTGACGACGCCACGACCGGTTGTCAGGTCAGCGGCCCGAGGGGGGAGTCAGTGCCGCTGACGGGCTGGATCCTCAGACGCGGCCGAAGGCCACGCTGCTGGTCCAGATCTTCGCCTTGGCCACCGGCTTGCCCGGCTTCGAGGCGTGCCACAGCATGCCGCCGCCGGCGTAGATGCCGACGTGGTACACGCCGCCGCCACCGCTCTTGAAGAACACCAGGTCGCCGGCCTTCGCGGTCGCCTTGCTGATGTGCTTCGTGGCGCTGTACTGCTGGCGCGACGTGCGGGGCAGCTTCTTGCCGGCCTTCTTGTAGACGTAGCCGGTGTAGCCGGAGCAGTCGAAGCCCTTGGTCGACGTGCCGCCGTAGCGGTACGGGGTGCCCTTGAGCTTCGCGGCCTCGCGCAGGACCTTCGCGCGGAAGGTCGTGGTGCTGGCGGCCTTGGTGCCGACCTTGCCGTAGAGCACGCCGTGGTTGGCGGCCCAGGTCAGCCGGCCCCAGGTCGGCTTGTTCATGTAGCCGGTGGCGCTGAGGCCCCAGGAGCGCTGGAACTTCTTCAGAGCGCCGACGGTGCTGTTGCCGAACCAGCCGTCCTGGCGCAGGCGCAGAGTCTTCTGCACGTATTTGACGGTTTTGCCCGAGTCGCGGAAGCGAATCAGGGGGCGACTGGCGATGCTCGCGTTGCCGCGGATCTGGCCGGCGGTGAGCTTCGCGGTGGTTGCTGCCGAGGCGGTCTGCGGAGCGGTGACCACGCTGATCGCGGCTCCACCACCGACGGCGAGACCGACCGAGAGGACGGCCGCTGCGGCCCGAGGGGCGGCCGCGGACTTGCTGGACTTGCGGTGCTTTGCCAACCCGCGGCCGGTGGGCCGGGTACTGGCATCGCTGGACTGACTGACGGCGCCATGAAGCGCTGTCCGTCGGGCAGTGACGGGCATGGTTGTCTCCCGACGCCTGTGAAGTTAGCTGTCGGGTTCGGGCTGAGAGTCAATAGCCCGGTCCGCTCCCGCGGACTTCACCCCAGGGACCCGACCACTCACGGTCGGGACCCAACTTCCTGGGTCCCCCACTCCTGCCATGTGGTGTTCGAGGGGAGCGGGTGTGCCTGGCAGGACTCGGCGTTGACACACTCGCAGTTCGGCGCATTTGTCGAACCGCCGACGACTGTATAACAGAACGATCACGACGCAAACCCTCAGATGCGCAGAGACCCTCTGGAAAGGCCCTGGACGGCTCTCTGACGGCTCAACGATCCGGGGTGAACATCAGGTGTCCTGAGCGCGTCTGAGCGTGTCTCAGGCGGCCGCACAGCACATTTGTGTGACCCCGGTCACATCGCGAAGTCGCTTTCTGTGACAACGAGCACAGTGCGTGCTCAGGCCCCCCTTGGCTCAGCGCTTTCCGAGCAGCTCGAACCACCGCTCGAGGCCCACGTTCCCGCCTGAAATCACCACTCCGACGCGCTCGGGCAGGTTCTGGATCCGTCCGGCCAGCAAGGCCGCCAGCGCGCAGGCGCCGCTCGGCTCGACGACCACTTTCAGCCGCTCGAAGGCGAACGTCATCGCGGCCCGGATCTCGTCGTCGCTGACCAGCTCGATCCCGTCCACCAGCCGCTGGACGACCGGGAAGGTCAGTTCGCCCGGCGTGGAGATGGCCTGGCCGTCGGCGATCGTCCGCGGTACTTCGATCTCGACCCGCTCACCCGCTGCCAGCGACCGGGCGGTGTCGTCGCCCGCCGCCGGCTCCACACCTATTACCCGGATGCCCGGCGACAACTCCGTCGCCGCCGTCGCGCACCCCGCGATCAGGCCGCCGCCTCCGATCGGTACCAGCAGGGCGCCGAGTGGCCCGACCTCCTCGATCAACTCCAGGGCGACCGTGCCCTGGCCGGCCATCACGTCGTAGTGGTCGTACGGCGGAATCAGGGTCAGCCCGCGCTCCTCGGACAGCTGCCTGGCCAGGGCTGCCCGGTCCTGCCCATACCGGTCGTACGTCACCACCTCGGCGCCGTATCCGCGGGTGGCCGCCATCTTGGTCGGCGGCGCGTCCTTCGGCATCAGGTTCACTGCCTTCGTACCGGCCAGCTTGGCGGCCAGTGCGACGGCTTGGGCGTGATTTCCGGACGAGTACGCCACGACACCGCGGGCCAGCTGCTCGGGCGAGAGCCGGCTGATCGCGTTGAAGGCGCCGCGGAACTTGAACGCCCCGATCCGCTGGAAGTTCTCCGCCTTGAGGAACACCTCCGCGCCGACCCGCTCGTTCAGCGTGCGCGAGGTGAGCACCGGCGTCCGGTGCGCGAATCCCTTGATCCGGCCCGCCGCTGCCTGGACATCCGCGAGAGTCAGCTCAGTCATGACCAGACGCTATGTCAAAGTGGCGGGGGCCGCTCCGTACTGATGACAAGAGGTTCCCAGCGGGGAGCCGATCGCGAAGGAGAGATCGTGAAATATCTCGTTGTGCTGAACATCAATCCGGACGTGCTGAACGCGTTGACCGAGGCCGAGCAGCAGGCGATCTTCAGCGGGCACGAGAAGTTCCTCGAGACGGTGCAGGCCTCGGGCGAGTTCCACAGCACGGTCGCGCTGGCCGAGCCGGCCAAGACGTCGGTGGTCAAGGTGCGCGACGGGGTGCCGGCCGTGACGGACGGGCCGTTCCTGGAGGCGAAGGAGTTCCTCGCCGGGTACTACCTGCTGGACTGTGCGACCCGCGAGCGGGTCGAGGAGCTGGCCGCGATGATCCCGGACGCGTCCGTGGAGGGGCTCGGCGTCGAGGTCCGCGAGGTCATCCACGAGCTCGGCCTCTGACTCCACAACGACACAACGGCAGGAGCTCCGCTTCGGGGAGTTCCTGCCGTTGTGTTCTCAGCTGATCAAGAGGTCTGGTCGTCGACCTTCGCGTCGCCGGCGTTCTTCTTGACGGACTCGATGCCGTTCAGGGCGCTGTCCTTGCTCTTGTAGCTCTCGCTGACGGCGATGATCTCGCCGTTGCCGGCCTTGAGGCGGAACCGGAACCCGCCCGACTTGTCTTCGTACAGCTCGAACTTGCCCGCCATGACAAAACCTCCGTGTGATGGTCTGACTTCGTTTCGGAGCGTAGACCCCACAGCTGACTTGTGGCGGGAGGCAAGCAGGTGTGTGTCGGGGTCAGGCCTGCAGGCCCGCGCGGACGCCGCGGATCCCGGCGACCACGAGGTCGATGCCGAGGCCGTAGTACTGGTCGTGTGAAGCCGGGCAGATCAGGGTGTCCGCCGCCGCGGTGATCAGCGGGTAGCGGTGGGGGGAGAGGGCGGCAAGTGAGGCGCGCTTGGCGCGCAGGCCGTCTTCGCGGGCCACCGGGTCGGTGTCCTCGGTCGCGCCGGGCTCCGCTGTCACCAGCGTGATCAGTGAGCAGACCGACTGCCGGCCGACCTCTGCTGCGTTGTCGGTAGAGAAGCCGCCCTCGACCAGCAGCTCCATCGTCCGCTCGGCGAGCGCGAGCCCGTCGGGTGAGACCAGGATCCGGTACAGCGTCAGGCCCGCCGCCTTGGGATGCGGCCGGAGCGCCTTCACCAGCGCGGTCAGTACTGCCTGCAGCTGGATGTCCCACGGCTCGCCGGTCGGCTCGGGCAGTGCGATGTCGGCCAGGATCCGGTCACCGACCGCGGCGAGCAGGTCGTCCTTGTCGCTGAAGTGCCGGTAGAGCGCCATCGGCGTGACGTCGTGCAGCTGGGCGAGCCGGCGGATGGTGAGCGCATCCAGCCCTTCGGCGTCGGCGATCTCCAGCGCGCTGGTCGCGAGCGTGTGCGGGTCTAGCCGCTTCGTGGTCGGGCTGCTGGTGGGGGGCACGTTGACAAGTTTACAACGTAGACCTACCGTTTACGAAGTACGCATACAACGTATACATACAACGTAGACACTCTCCCTGTGAGGTACGCAATGCGACGCAGTCCCTGGTCGACGCTGGCGGTCCTGGCGCTGGCGCAGTTCATCGTGGTGCTCGACGTGACGATCGTGAACGTCGCGCTGCCCGACATCCAGGCGGACCTGAACTTCTCCGCCGACTCACTGCAATGGGTCATCAACGCCTACACGCTGCTGTTCGGGGGCTTCCTCCTGCTCGGCGGCCGGATGGCTGACATCCTCGGCCCGCGTCGCGTCTTCGTCGGCGGTCTGGTGCTCTTCGGTGCCGCCTCGCTGGTAGCGGGGCTGTCCAACTCGCCCGAGTTCCTGATCAGCGCCCGTGCGGTTCAGGGCCTGGGTGGTGCGTTGCTGTCGCCCGCGGCGCTGGCGATCCTGACCGTCACCTTCGCGCACGGCCGGGAACGCAACATCGCGATGGGCGTCTGGGGTGGCCTGGCCGGCCTCGGCGGCACGCTCGGGGTGGTGGCCGGCGGCCTGCTGGTCGACTCGCTGAGCTGGCAATGGGTGTTCTTCGTGAACGTGCCGATCGTGGTCGGGCTCGTCGCGCTGATCCCGGTCTACATCCGCGACACCCGGCACAACGAGAACGGCAACCGCGCCTTCGACACCGCGGGCGCAGTACTGGGTACCGCGGGTCTGCTGGCCGTTGTCTACGCCGTCGTACGGTCCGAGCCGAAGGGGTGGGGTTCGGGCGAGGTCGTCACCTTCCTCGTCGCGGGTGTGGTCCTGCTCGCCGCCTTCGTGATGGTCGAGCGCCGGTCGAAGGCGCCGCTGGTCCCGCTGCGGCTGTTCCGGTCGCGGGCCCTGAGCGTCTCGAGTGGTGCACTGGCGCTGAACGGCGCGGGCTTCCTGTCGATGTTCTTCCTGACCGCCATCTACCTGCAGCAGGTCCGTGGCGACTCCGCGCTCGAGGCCGGCCTGCACTTCCTGCCGATGGGTGGCGCGGCGATCGTCGGCGCGGTGCTCGCTTCCCAGCTCGTCCAGAAGCTCGGCACCCGCACTGTGCAACTGGGCGGCGCGGTACTCAGCTTCGCCGGTCTGCTGTTGCTCTCCCAGGCCGGCGCGACCGACAGCTACGCCGGCCACCTACTGCCGGGCTTCATCATCTTCGGCTTCGGCATCCTGGGGGTCGGCGTACCTGGACAGATCACCGCGGTCTCCGAGGTCGAGCACCACGAGGCCGGCGCCGCGTC
The DNA here is from genome assembly GCF_039525325.1 of Kribbella koreensis. NCBI lineage: Bacteria > Bacillati > Actinomycetota > Actinomycetes > Propionibacteriales > Kribbellaceae > Kribbella > Kribbella koreensis. Next base: position 781,980 of record NZ_BAAAHK010000007.1, on the reverse strand, counting down.
GGGTGTGGTGAGCGCGATGTACCAGGTCGGCGGCGCCCTGGGCCTGGCGATCGTCACCACCCTGTCCATCACCCGTACTACGGACGCGCTGGCCAGCGGAGTCCCGCAGCAGGAGGCCTTGGTCGACGGCTTCCAGCGCGGACTGTTGGTGGCCGCCGGATTCGCAGTGGCCAATGTCCTGCTGACGCTGGCATCGCCGCAACTCCAGCCGACCGCTGAGCAGCTCACCGAGGCAGCAGCCGCCGCCTGAGTCTCGTTGCCGGTGGCCCCCATGTCGATGGGGGCCACGGGCATTCAGTGCGGTTGGGGAAAGGCGTCGCCGTCGAGCGGGTCGCCAGGCTTCAGGTTGAGAGAGTCCGTGACCGGGTGGGGACGCCCGTTGTACTGAGTGGCTTCGTCCATGTAGATGGTCACGTGGGCCAGGCGTGCCAGGTCGGTGCGGTTGGGGAGTGCCATGTGGCCGGTGTAGCTGTTGTGGAACGTGCAGTCGCCTGCCCGCAAGGGAACAGTGACGCGAGGGATCCAGCGCAGCGCAGGAGCCAGCTGGAAGAGATCGTCCTCGTCATGCAGGTTCTGGGGTTGCAGCGTGGTCTGGTGATGACTGCCCGGGAGGAAGGTCATACAGCCCCGCTCAGGGGGTACATCCACCAAAGCGATCCACGCCGACAGCGAGTGCCGGTCGTTCGCATGCGGCCAGTAGGGCCTGTCCTGGTGGAACTCGGTCGCCGCATTGTTGTGCGGCTCCTTCACCAACAGTTGGTCATGCCACACCCGAACCGGTACGCCGGCCAGCCGCTCCGCCACCCGAGCCACCGCTGGATGCAGCGTGAGCTCCCGTCCGATCGCGTCGTGCTGCCAGACGTTCACCAGCTGCGCGAACACCCCGCCCTTCTCGAGACTCTCGCTCCGATGCTTGTCCAGGTACGCCGTCGCCGCATCCCGGAAGCGCTCGACCTCCTCCGGACCCAAGATCCCCGGTACTCGGACGAACCCGTTCTGCCGGTACTCCGCAACAACTTCATCGCTCAGCTCACTCATGACTCCAGCGTGGCCAGCGGCTACCCCCGACGCCTAGGCGGATCCCGGCCAACGCTCGTACGATCCCGACATGCCCGAGACTCTCCACGAGCACGCGCTGTTCGCCGGCAGCTCGGTCCTGGGCGCAGTACACACGTTGAGCGACGGCGTTGCCGCCCACACTCACGACTTCGTCGAGCTGGCCGTAGTCGGCCCCGGGGAGGGGCGGCACCTCACCAGTAGTGGCGAACGCCCACTCCAGCACGGCGATGTCATCGTGCTCCGTCCGGGTGCCTGGCACGCCTTCACTGGTTGCAAGGAGCTCACAGTGGCCAACTGCTGCGTCTCCACTCGGGCGCTGCACGCCGAATTGGCCGGCCTGCGCGAGTTCCCGGAGTACCGGCGTTTGCTGTGGACGGATCCGTCGGCGCCCGGCTCGTACGGCGTACATGTCACTGCTGTTGACCCGGGCGCTGCCAGTGATGCGATTGCCGCAATCGCTGCCCTGGAAGGACATCTGAGGGGTACTGCTGCATTCGGTCGACTACTGGGCCACCTGGCCACTGTGCTGGGCATTCTCGCGGATGCACGCACGCCGGTAGCAACGTTCAAACGGCATCCGGCCGTTGCGACCTGCCTCGCCCTGATCGAGGCGGACCCCGCCAACGCCTGGCGATTGGACGATCTGGCCGCCGCTGTCACGCTCGACGCCGCGTACCTCGGCCGGATCTTCCGCAAGTCGACCGGCCTCTCGCCACTCGACTACCTGGCCCGCCTCCGAGCAGAACGCGCAGCAGCTCTCCTCGCCAATACGGAGCTCCCGATCGCCCGCATCGGCGCCGAAGTCGGCTGGCCCGATCCCACGTACTTCGCCCGCCGCTTCCGCGCGTTGTCCGGCCTGACGCCGACGGAGTACCGGCAGCGGTCTAGCTGATCGGGTAGGCGACGTACGCGAAGTACTGGCCGTCCGGTGACCAGCTCGGGACGTTCATCGTGCCCTGGCCGCCGAAAACCGTTGCCACCTCGCGGATCCGGCCGCTTGTCTCGAGCAACCGCACCCGGACGTCCTCGACATCGGCAGGATGTCCTTCGGTCCCTGGCGGGAAGCTCACGTACGCGACCAGCGAGCCGTCCGGCGACGGATGCGGGAACCAGTTCACCCGTTCGTCGGAGGTCAGCTGCTCGACGACCCCACCCTTGATCCGGAACAACTGCGCCTGTCCGGCCCGCTCGGAGTTGAAGTAGATCCACTCCCCATCAGGCCCGTACTCCGCTCCGTCGTCCGCGAACTCGTCATCGGTGATCTGCACATCGACCCCACCGGCCGCGGGAACCGTGTACACATTGGTGATCCGGCGCCCGTCCCGGTTCTCCAGCCCGATATAGGCCAGCCGCTCGCCATCGGGCGAAATCCCATGCAGATAATGGTGAACACCATGCTCGTTGCTCACCCGCCGGCCGATTCCGCCGGCGAGCGGTACGGCGTACAGGTGCCCGTCCTCCGCCGATACATAGACGGTGGATGCATCCGGGCTGACGACATGATCGTTGTTGATCTCCGGTACGCCGCCGAGCTCGATCGGCTCGAGCTCGCCACCACCGGCCGGTACAGCGAACAACCCACCGTCCCCGTTGATGACCAGCCGATCACCGACCCAGTTGGGCGCCTCGAACAACAACGTCGAAGAGGCGAACACCAACCTCGACTCAAATGTCACGACATCCACGACGTAAAGCTCGGCCTGCTGATCCGCACGAAGTTTTCTGGGCACGTTGCCAGCCTAGGCGGTGTCCGGCAAACGTTGGATTTGTGTCACGGCTGTTTGACACTCCGCGATCGCGGACACACTCACTGCGGTGCTGTCACAGTTTTGTCATGCGCTGTCGACGGTGCGGAGACGCACGGAGGGGGTCGGCCTTGGAGTTCCAGGTGCTCGCCGCGGACGACTGGAAGCTATTGCGGGACGTTCGGCTGCAAGCCCTCAAGGACTCGCCCGGGGCCTACATCTCCAGCTACGAGACCGAGGCCTCCTGGACCGAGGCATCCTGGCGCCGTTCCTTCGCGGACGCCCTCTGGGTCGTCCTGCGCAACGGCCGCCGGATCATCGGCCTGGCCCGGTCGCTGCGCGTCGAGGGCCGGCCACCCGACGAGCGCCACCTCGAAGCCGTCTGGGTCGAGCCGCGCCACCGGCGTACCGGCGTGATGCGAGCACTCCTGCTCTACCTGACCGAGCTCGAGCCGGACGTGCACAACTGGCTGTTGTGGGTCCTCGACCACAACGCCGAGGCCCTGGAGGCCTACGAACGCCTGGGCTTCCAGCCCACCGGCGAACGTCAGCAGCTCACCGACTCCTCCGGCCGGACGGAGGTCCGGTTCCGGCGCAGCGCGGTGTCGATCCCGTAGCCGTCCCGGCGCCCGTAACCGCAGGAGATCCAGTTCGTCAGCTCGAGCCGGTCGAGAGCGTCGCGCTCGGTCAGCGACGTCCCGTCGGCGGCCAGCGCCGACTTCCAGCGGCTCTCGTCCTCGCGCCAGCTGGCGATGAACTCGACGCAGACGTCGGGGGAGATCCGCTGCAGCTGGTCCCCGGCGGCAGCCAGCGACTCCAGCGCCTCGGCGATCCGCCAGGTGTCGACCGTACGGCCCTTGTTCTGCAGGGAGGTCAGCCGGTCCGTGGTCTCCTGGATGACGAACTCGCGGCCCTCCTTGACCTGCTGCCAGAAGCGTGAACTCGCCGCGGCGCGCAGCTGGTCCTTGAAGTTCAGGCCGTGCTGACTCTCGAACAACGTGTACATGCCCTCGGCGAGCAGGTCGCCGAACTCCTCCCGCCTGGCCCGCCACGGGTCGGCGAACGGCTGGTACTCCTGCTGGCGGACCTCGCCGACCTTGGGCAGCGAGCGCTCGGCCGCGTGCCTGGAGAAGAAGAACCAGTCCTCGTTGTAGACATCGGGGAAGAACGACATCTCGGAATGCTGGGTGTTGACCCCGAGCACGGCGCCGCTGACGAAGACGTCCTGCCGGAACTTGGCCAGCCGCCGGGCGTGGCACACCACCGAGTTGTCCGGGAACTCCCGGCTGGCCATCGCCGCGACCGGATGCCGGTCGAGCTGGGCGGCCAACCGGTCCAGCTGCTGGGCTTTGAGCTGGAAGATGTCGTCGTCGACGAACAGGATCTTCTTCCAGCCGCGCATCCGGGCCAGCCGCAGCCCGATGTTGCGCTTGACGCTGAGATCGCTCGACCGGCCGGCGCTGACCGTCTGGAAGGCCGATGCCGACGTCAGCGGCTGCCAGGACTGCGGGTAGCCGGCGGGCACGTCGATGATCAGGCCGCGGGCGCCGAACGTGTTCCGCACCCGCTTGGCGACGCCCTCGATCTGTGCCTGGTGGCTGCAGAGCACGACCAGCGGTACCGAGAGCGCTGCCGCGAGGGTGATCAGATGCTGGGGCAAGGAGGCACGCGCGGCCGGGACGACGATCGCGTCGAGACCGCTGCGGGTGAACGGGACAGAGCCCCGGGACACGTCGCTCAGGAGTGACGCGTGCGACTGCTGATGATTGAACCGGCTCATTCTTTCGTCACCTTGTGGTCAGGCTCCCACTGGTAGAGCCGGTTCTCGGGGATTTCCAGGTCGGGAGAGATCGCTTCGCCGTTGACCACCGGCACCCTGAGCAGCATCGCGAACAGGCCGTCCGGGAAGTGCTTGGACAGGTAGGCCTCGTTGCGCTCGCGGACGGCGATGTCGGTCAGTGTCCGGACGGCGCCCAGTACGCCGCGGCTGTGGATCCCGTTGCAGATGGTGATGGTGCGGTTGCTGTTGAACGGATTGCGCAACCGGGTCAGCAGCGCGACGTCCTCGACCAGCTCGGGCCCGTCGTCGCCGTCTTCGAAGACCGGCCGGAACTCCTGGCCGCCGACGTCACTGGCCTTGAAGATCTCGCCGGTCTTCAGGTCGGAGACCTCGAACTGGGAGATCGGCATCTCCCGCAACGTCTTCAGCAGCCGCTTGGTCACGTGGTTCCAGCCGATGCCGCCGAGCACCACGAGGTGGCCGGACATGTCGTCGGCCTTGACCTCCGACGGCAGCCGGTGGGTGATCGGCAGCTCGGGATTCGACGCGCGCACGTGCCCCCACAACTCCATCAGCGCGTCGAGATCGGCGTAGCGATACATCCGGGTGTAGTTCGGATCCTTCTCGTTGGCCAGGTCCGGGCGCTCGTCGGTCGGCGCCTCCGGGCAGATGATGGTGATCGGCCCGTTCTCGAAGTCCCAGGTGTAGGAGCCGCTCCCGGAGGAACCGGTGGCGGTCCCCTGGAGCCGGGAGGCGGCGTCACGCAGCCCGAGCAACTCTTCGTGAAGTTCCTCGAACCGTCCTCGTTCGTCGGCGGTCAGGTCGCGCTCGGCCGTCATCTTGGGAGTGCCGTCGGCGTTGTGGCGATCAGTGCAGAAGAGCAATGCGTAGGAGCGCAACCGCTCGGCCGGCGGCAGCTTCGGGTTGGTCAGCGACTCCCAGGAGCTGATCGTCGCCACCGCCACCCGGACGTCATGGCTGAGCGCCTTCGCCAGCTGCGACTGGGTCAGCGTGACGTCCTGGGAGTCGCGCAGGCCCCGCAACCGCTTGGCGAGTCGTACGGCCTCCGGAGAAGGGGCCACTCTCACTCCTGTATGTCCATGCCCGCGGATGCTGCGCGGACCACTTGAAACGGGATGCTACACCCATCTACACCTGAAAATACTCGTAGCACTTCCTACTACCTGAAGTCATGTGTTGCCTTGGCCAACCGGTTGCGGTCTGGCCGGCCCGGAAAGCGGTCGTTTGAAGCGCAACCTCCACCGCGGGTAGTGCAACGTAAACATTATGTAAGCAACGCGCCTGATATGGACAGGGCTCAGGTGTAGTTCTACCGTAAGTACTGAAGTTCAGCGTGTAGCCAACCGAAGCTACTCCGCACGGTAGGTAGAGCGGAGTGGCCAGGGCCACCGATCGTCTGAGGCGAGAGGGTCGGGCAGCCCATCCGGCGGGTCGTTTGACGAGAGCAGGTGCGCCATGAGTTCCGCAACCGGCGTGACCGATCCGATTCTCGCGCTCGAGATCGGCGAGTGGCGGACTGCTCAGCGCCTGCTGCGCGCCGACCGCCGGTACGACGCGATGCTCGGCGCCGAGTTGCGGACGATCGCCCGGGCGATGGCCTACCGGGCGGCCGGCGAGCACGGAGCGGCCTGGTCCACGCTGGTCGTCACGGCGGCGAACCTCCGGCGCCGGTTCCCCAAACTCCCCGTTCTGCGGCCTAACGGAATCGATGCCATCCAGCTCGCGCTGCCACCCGAACCGGAGCCGGGCAGCGCCGGCCGGCCGTTGTACGAGACGATCCGGCTGATCTGCCGCGAGCAGGGGGAGCTGCGGTTGCTGCGCCGGCAGGCCGGTGAGAGCGGCGGTGGCCTGACCGAGGACCGGCGGATTCTGGTCCTCGCGTTCATCGAGGCTGTCTGCTGGGTGGAGCTCGACCTCGACACCTGGGCCCCGAAGAACCCGCCGGACGACGAGATCGCGGTACAGGAGACCCGGATCGCCGAACTCGCGGACCGTCGGCGCGACGCCTTCCTCCGTAGTGCTTCCAACCTGCGACGGCTGGCCCGGCCGACGGCCGGCGACATGACCAAGTCGGTCTGGGACCGCGCCGATCAGTACTGCGGTCTGCGCTACCTGGCACTCAGCGAACTGGCCGGCCGGCCGCAGCCGCCGTGGTCCGAGCCGGCCCTGCTGGGCAGGCTGCCGGTCCGGACCTGGGCGCAGAACGCCTGGCAGATGGCGCGAAGGCCGCAGTTCGACGGCCTTTACGGGACAACTGGTTGAGTCTTAACCTTTGGAAACAGCCACGTTTCTCGCGGTGGCAGACTTCGGGCCCTTCATTCTTTGAGGAGCATCCGGCCGGCGACGGTGGGTACCGCCTCGGTTGGCGCGTGAAAGTGAGGTCGACCCATGTTCGCCTTCGTGACCGCGCCGGACTGCACGGTGCAGGACGCCTCCCCTGAGATCCACGTGAGCGCGCCGGATCCCGGCGATCTGTGCTGGCCGACCGAGCTCGGGACCGGCATCACCGTCGAGGTAGACCTGGCCCGCCCGCAACGATGGCATTCGATCTCCATCGCCGAGTGGGAGCGAGCCGATCCCGCCTTGCTGGCCGCCTTGATCGGGCGGGACGCCAGCTGGCGCTTGGCCCGGATGCGCGCCGAGCTGCTCTCGTCGGACCGGCTTTCGCGCGAGGACGAGGTGACCGTCACCCTCGCGCCGACCAGTCCCTGGCTCCGGGTCGCCGTCATCGACGCGCTCGACCGATGGCTGCATCTCGACCTCGACCAGACCTTGGTGAACGCGGAGCGCGCGATCGCCCGGGGTCGTGCGGCGAAGACCTTCAGGCCGGGTCCGCTGCGGGATCGCTTCCTCGGTGAGGCTTTGACGGCCGCGCGGTTCGCCGCGAGTGGACTGACCAGCAAGTTGTCGTCGCTCGCCGACTCGGCAGCGCCGTTGCCGATGGAGCTGTACTCCGGCCTGCGGCGGCTCACCACCGGCTACGCGGCGCTCCGGCGTGAAGGCGTCGACGGGCCGGAGAAGGAGCTCGCGTTGGTGGCGAGAGCCTGGGCCGGACTCAAGGATCGAGCGCCGATCGCCAGGCGATGTGCGAGCGACCATGCCTGCAGCGCGGCGCAGTACGGTCTGCGGGACGAGGCGGCGACGAGCGGGACGGTCTTCACCAGCACGGTGGATCCGCGCCAGCTGCCGGCCCGGGTCGTCGGTGACGGCGCATCGGTCACCGAGATCCGGATGGAGACGGTCTACGAGGATCGGGAGCCGGCGGTCCTCGTCACGGTTCCCGCGTTCTGTTCGCCTTTGCCGTCGGCTGTCGTGACGGATCGGCTCTTGGTGCGACTGGTGGATCGCAGCTCGGGCAAGGTGCATCAGCCTGCGCTGTTGAACCTGGTGACCGGTGACGAGGCCGACCAGTTGGGGGCTGATGCTCCGGTGTTCGCTCGCGTAGTACCGCTGCGTGGGGCTGCTCCGGAGAACGTGCGGGCCGACGTCTTCGTGGCGGACAGCGATCGGGCGCCGGTCATCGCCGACACCGATGACGACTTGTTGCGTTCGCTGCGGTCGGTGTCCGTACTGTCCGAGTGGCGATCGATGGCGGCCGAGACGCGGCTCACCGGGGATCAGCTGGCGCGCAAACGGCGGCTGACGCAGCTGGTCGACGACCTGGCTCCGGCCGGCTCAGGACAGCCGTTGTTCCTGGGCGGGCCGACCTTGTCGGAGCTGGTCGCGTTGACCGAGCCGTCTGCTACTGGTCCCGAATGGTCAACCACACAAGGCCCCGCGGACCTTCTGGTCGCGGAACTCGCCGCCGCGCACGCGAATCGCTGACCGTCTGCTGACCAGGCGATGCCGTCCGGGCATCGTTGTGCAGTGAATGAGTAGAGATTGACGTGCAATAGGGGTCAGGGGCAGCGTCTCTACCGGGAAAGGCTGCACCCTCGACCGAGGAGCGCGCCATGGCCCAACTTGCTGTTCTGCCACCTCGACCGACCGTCTCCGTCGACCACGCGCCGCACGAGGCTTTGTCGGACTTCATCTACGCCAGGCCGCCACGCGAGCGGCGCCTGGTCGCACTGGCCCGGCGTACGACGGTGGCTTTGTGGCTGCTGCTGGCTGTCGGAATCTTCTGTTGCGTCGAACTGCTCGCCATCATGGACAGTGCTTCGGGATGCGGCGGAGCAGCTTGCTCGGTGGCTACGTTCGGCGGACATCCACTGGTCACGCTGGTGCTCGCCGCGGTCGGTACCAGCGGACTGCTCGTGGCGGCGGCCTTCACCCGTGGCTTCACCCGCGCGAGTGGAAACGCCTTCTGGCTAACGGTTCCCGCCGGGTTGACGCTCGCTTCCGTGGCCGGTCTGCTCGCTGTCTTCGTCGCGACGGCGCTGATCCTGATCACCGCGATCCTCGCGGTGACCGTCTGCTGTGCCTTCTTCGCCGACCACAGCTGACCTGGCCAGCTTCAGCCAGCGTGAGATCGGGGCGCCGGGCGGGAGGTCGCTGAGATCGATGCCGACCCATCTGGCTTCGATCAGCTCCGCATTCAGCGTGAACTCCGCGGCGGTCGGTCTCGCGGTGACGATCGTGAGGTTGTCGACCTTTCCCTCGAGCTCGGTGGTCAGGGCATGGAGCACGGTCGGTGGCTGGTGGATCGTCAGCGCGAGCTCCTCGGCAACCTCGCGGACCGCTGCTTCCTGGGCGGTCTCCCGCTTCGGGTTGTAGCCACCTCCGGGCAGCCCCCACCGGTCCTGATCCACGTACGAGTGCCTCACCACCAAGCATCTCCCGGCATCGTCGGGATGGATCAGCAAGGCCTTGACCCCGAAAGTGGTGGGCTTGCGCAGTCGCCACCAGAGCCGCAGCCCGCGATGCCCCCACTGCATCAGGCTGGAGCGAAGTACGGACTTGATCGCCGGTGGTGTGGTCACGCCGGTCAGCCTAGTTCCCGGGAACTATCCGAGCTCGGCCGTCCGCCACGACCCTAGCGAGTCCCTCATCGGTCTCCGGGGGGCGGAGTGGGTGTTCCCCGGATGTGCCCGACAGTTCCGCCGAGCAGGGTGGTTGCTTGACGGATGGGAGATCGGGATGAAGCGAACGCTTCGGATGTCGGTGGCTGGGGTGGCGGTTCTGGCGGCTCTGGCGGTGAGTGCGGCGCCGGCTGGTGCAGTGGCTGCTCCGGTTGGTGCGACCGGTGCTCGTGCTGGTGGGGTTGAACGGGAGGGATTGCAGCGGGAGCTGGATGAGGTGGCGGCTGGTACGGCGGTGGGGGTGTTGGCGGAGGTACGGGATGAGGACGGGGTGTGGCGGGGGACCAGTGGGGTTGCGGTGATGGGGACACCGCGGCCGGTGCCCGTTGACGGGCGGTTTCGGGCGGGGAGTATCACCAAGACGTTTGTCGCCACTGTGCTGCTGCAACTCGTCGATGAGGGACTGGTGCGGCTGGATGACTCGGTGGAGCGGTGGCTGCCGGGGGTCGTTCCCAATGGGCGGAGCATCACCTTGCGGCAGTTGCTCAACCACACCAGTGGGTTGTACGACTACGTGAAGACGCTCGCGATGCCGCCTTCCGCGGAGTTCTTCGCCGGCCGGTGGCGGACGTGGACCGCTTCGGAGCAGATCAGCCAGGCGCTGGCCCACCCGCCGACGTCGGAGGTGCCGGGTTCGGAGTACGCGTACTCGAACACGGGCTACCTCCTGCTCGGACAGGTCATCCAGAAGGTGACGGGACGGACGTACGCGAAGGAAATCGACCGTCGCCTGATCCGGCCGCTCGGCTTGCACGGGACCTCCGTACCAGGGACGTCACCGTGGATCCCCGGCCCGCATCCGCACGGCTACGTGCCGACCGACCTGAGCCTCACCCACTACATCGACTACACCGAACTGAACCCGACGCTGTTCGGCGCAAGCGGCGACATGATCTCGACGACCAAAGACCTCAACCGCTTCTTCGCCGCCCTGCTAGCCGGTCGCCTTCTCCCCAAGCACCTGCTGAAGGAGATGGAGACTCCTGGCACCCCAACCCGCAACTACGGCCTGGGCCTCTCCTGGAAAACCACCACCTGCGGCCTGCGCGTCTACGGCAACGACGGCGACGCCCTCGCCTACAACGCCTGGTCCTTCTCCACCGCGGATGGCCGGCATCAGGTCTCGATCGCGCTGACGCCGAACTTCCGCGGCGACCCAGATACTGCGGTCAACGCCTTTACAGACAAGGCGATCTGCGGCTGAGGCGCGAATCGAACAGGCTTCCGTAGCCGTCGACCCGAAGGCCTGATCCGGTGGCAATCAGGAGTGACCAGAGCAGCACCTGGTTTGCTGCCAGGACGAGTTGGCCGGTGCGGCGTTCGAGTTCTTCGATCGTGGCCGCGGCGCGGAAGCCGTTGCCGGCGAAGAAGATCGCGTCGGTCGATGCGTCCACCTGACTGCTGACGTACTCGATCACTTGCCCGGGTCGCACCTGTGCCGGGTCCGTGGGGAGCGAGGTCGCTGTCAGGGTGACGGCGTCGAGTTCTTGAGCGCGGAAGTACTCGGTGCCGAGGTCGGCCATCTCGTCCTCGAACCACGGTGGATGGATCAGCGCGACCCGGCGTACGCCGAACGCCTTCAACGCCTGCACCGCGGCGAGCCCACTCGTGACAACCGGTACGCCGGACAGCCGCCGGAGCCGTCTGGCCAACTCGGCCTCGGCCGCGTGCCCGATCGCGTATCCGGAGGTGGTCGATGCGTAGGCGATCACATCGACCGACGCATCGAGGAGCGACTCAATCGCCGGCTGTAGTGCTGAAGGAGTCGCCAGCGCACGGAGGTCCGCGGCCGCAGAAGGAGGCGTGGTGGTGCCATCGGGTGGCGATACCCGAGCGACCACCACGTCGACCTGCGCCGACGCCATCTCGGGGATCTCGACTTCAGGTCCGGGTGCGGCGTGCGGCGTCAGCACCCCGGCCGCGAGCCTCACCGGGATACAGGGAAAACGAGGTGGGTGACCCGATCACCCTGGATGCAGGTGGTCGGGTTGTCGAGCGCGAAGTCCGAGGAGAGTTTGCCGAAGAAGGGACGGTTGCCCTCGCCCACCACCACCGGGACGAGGTCGATGGCTATCTCGTCGAGCAAACCCAGTTCCAGGCACTGCCGGGCGATGGTCCCGCCGGCTACGGCGACCACCTTGTCGCCGGCGAGCTCCTGCGCCCGGGCGATCGCGGCTTCCACCCCGTCGGTGGCGAAGGTGAACGGCGCGTCGGGGTGAGCGTCGACCCACTCCGTGGGCGCCTGATGTGTCACCACCACGACGGGCACGTCCAACGTGTGCCGTCCCTGCCAGCCCGCGGCAACGTCGAAAAGCGTTCGCCCGCAGACCAGTGCGCCGAGCGAGGACGTCCACTGCCGCAGGTGTTCCGCGCTTTGCGGGGTGAGGTGGATGGCGAAGTCGCCGGCCGGAGTCGGCATCTCGACCTCGCCGTTCTGCAGCCAGTCGAACAACCGCCCGATGCTGTTGTCCGGCTTGGCGACGTACCCGTCCAGCGACATGTTCGCCTGTGCCACTACCTTGCCCATCTGCTTCCTCCTCGAGCTGCGGTCCGTGCCCCTCACTCTGTCCGACCGGCGCCGTCGCAGTCGTCACCAGATCTGATGACATCGAAGACTGCGCCCCCACCCCCATGGTGAGTGCGGGTGGGGGCGACGTTGCTCAGGAGTTGATGCGGTCCCGGGTCTTGCGGCGGAAGTCGCGGCCGACCTGGATCAGCTCGGCGCGGTGGAGATCGGTGAGCGCGATTCCCGGCGTACTGTCCGCAGGGCCCTCCGCTGTCCAGGTGCCGGTCGGGTCGGAGATGCCTGAGTTGATGCCGGCGCCTGGGCTGGCGGGGACGGCGAGGCTGACCCAGTAGGTGTTGCTGACGGCGTGCCCGCGAGCCTGTACGCCGATGTGCTCGTTGCGATCGACACCCGTGCTGGCGTAGGAGACCAGTACACCGTCGACCTCGAGCCGGTCGTACTCCGTGAACAGTTCGGCGAACAGCACGTCGAGCCCGCAAGCGAGCCCGAACCGGTATCCGTCGACCTCGAAGGTCACCGGCTTGTCGCCCGCGGTGTACATCCAGGTGGCCTTGGTGGTCGACAGCATGCGTTCGTCGTACCGGCTGACGATCTTGCCGTGGTCGGACACGACGTACATGCTGCTGTGCGGACGCGCCGGCTCGGGCAACTGGTGTACGGACGGGAGTACCGTCCAGATCCCGAGTTCACCTGACAGCTTGGCGATCTGGTCGAGCTCTTCCGTCAGTACAGCCCACTCGGCCTTGGTCCAGTCGGACGGGCCGATCTCGTCGGGGCCGAGCTCGGACATGATCACCTTGCTGGGGAAGCAGAGCGCTCCCTCGGTGAAGTGCACCAGGCGGGCCCCGTGGTGGGCCGCCTCTTTCATCAGGCCGCGTACTTCGGCCGCGCTCGCGCGCAGCCCGTCGGCATCGGTGGGATCAACCCGGACCGTCGACTGGGCGACGGCGATCCGCAGGCTGCTGGGGGTTTCCGGCATCGTTTCTCCTGATGGAGTCGGACGGAAGTGCCGGAGGGCAGCCGTGTAGGACTCGCCCGTTTTGGCGGCGCGGGCACGAACCCGTCGCTTGAAGTTCCTGTGCGCTGTCATCTGGCCTTCCACGCACTCGCACGCGATCCCCCAGCGATCCCGCCCGAGGCAAGAGACCAGGACGAGCGGCCCGAGACCAGAGATCCCTTTGCCTTCTCAGCGGACCAGGCTGGGGCCGGTCGACGAAGGTGAGGCGCGGACCGCGCCGGACCCATATCCTCGCCGACGGCCGGGGTCCCGGTCAATCATCGCGGCGCGGCGGCGCGGCTCACCGGCGGATATCCGGACGGAAATCGTCCGTGGACCGTCCTACGCTGAATCATGGCGAAGATCGCGGTGGCGTTGGAGGACCTCACGACACGGGCGCTCACGCCCGAGACCTGGGACGCGTTCGCGGATCTCGCGGAGCGGCACAACGGGGTGTGGGGCGGGTGCTGGTGCACGTTCTTCCACACGACGACCGACGAGAAGACCTACGACGCGGAGGACAACCGCGCCCTCAAACGCCGCCTGGTCGAGGAGGGCCGGGCGCATGCGGCACTGGTCTTCGACGGCGATGAGGCGGTCGGCTGGTGCGAGTACGGCCCACCGGCCGAGCTGCCGAACATCAACCACCGCAAGGAATACGACGCCAAACTGGTCACGCCACCCGACTACCGCCTGACCTGCTTCTTCGTTGACCGCCGATACCGCAAACAAGGCGTCGCCGGCGTCGCCCTCCGCGGCGCTTTAGACCTGATAGCCCAAGCCGGCGGCGGAGTAGTAGAGGCCTACCCCCAAGACACCGGCGGCAAGCAAATCACCGCATCCTTCCTCTACAGCGTCACCCGCACCCTCTTCGAAGCCGAAGGCTTCACCTACATCCGCCCCAAGGGCAAAAACCACTGCGTCATGACCAAGACGGTCTAAGCACTCAGTTCAGCTGTGAGGAGCCCGGGCCGGGCTGCGGCTGGCCGGGGTAGGGCTGGCCGGGGTACGGCTGGGTGGGCTCACCGGCGTGCGTGGCGGCGGTGGGTTGGGCCTGGCCGTAGGGCGACGGCTGGGGCGGGGTGTTGGGGTAGGGCTGTTGCTGCGGGATGGTCTGGTATTGCTGGGCGTGGGCGCCCTGGTAGGGCTGTGGGGGAGTCGGCTTGGCGACTACCGAGCGGATGAAGTTGACGACCAGGAGCGCCGGCAGGATGAAGGCCTGGAAGAACATCATGTAGCTGCCGCCGTCGAAGATGAAGCCGAGGTAGATGCCGTAGCCGAGGAAGGCGAGACCGGCCAGCACACTCAGCGCCCGCGACCCGGGCGACTGGTCGGCCGACTTCACCGCCGCCATCCCCACCATCACCACACCGCTGATGCACAGCAGTACGACGTACCACGAGAACACCGGGTCGAGCCCGAAATCTAGATTCACGACAATCCCCACCCCTAGTGAAAACCCCACCGCAACGCCCGAACGCTACGCGCCCCCACCTCTCGCCACCATCGAATTGCAGCTTTTGTCATTCCGTGGCGGATGCCGCCTTGGCGATCCGCTCGATCTCCGACCGCCTGGCGTCCCAGAACGCCGGGGAAGGCTGCGACTTCGCCCGGGCCGGGATCGTCCCGACCGACCCATCGAGCTGCTCGCGCAAGATGTCGGCATCCCCAGCCTGCCGGCCGGTCTCCGCAAGCTCCCACGTACGCCGGTACCGCCCCACGATCTCGTGACGCGTCTCGTCCGCCGCCGCCCACATGTCAGTTCCACGGGCAGCCAAGTCGTCCCATCGCGGCAACGCTTCCGGGAACGGCCGGCCGAAGACCTCTCCGAACTACCGCGACTCGCAGAGCGCCAAATGCTTGACCAGCCCCAGCAGATTGGTCCCCGTCGTCGTCAGCGGCCGGCGTACGTCGTACTCAGACAACCCGTCCAGCTTCCACACCACCGCCGCCCGCAGATCGCGCAGTTCGCCGTGCAGGAACTCCTTCGCGTCATCATCGATCATGCGCAAAAGGCTGCCATGCCGGGCCGGCGCGAACAGGCCCGGCAACAGATCAGCGCACGTGGATCGTGACCGTCACGGTCTTCAGGACGGCCGGCAGCTTGGTCGTGTCGACCTTCAGGATCTCCGCGTTGTCAGCCTTGCCCGTCGGCGGCAGAGTCTTCTGACGCACCGTCCACTTGCCATCCGGGTCAACCGCGATGGTGTCGATGCCGAAGTCGTCGTCGTTGGACAGGTACAGCGTGCGCCCGCCATCCGTGGTCGCAACGCCCTCGACCTTGTCGTGGCCGAAGAACTTGCCGGTCGGATCGAGCTGGCTCACCAGCGTCCCGACGTTGACCACCGGCTGCTTCAGTGCAACCTGTACGCCGGCCCCGGTCAGCGCCGCGAGCGCCGCATTCGTCCCGGCCTGCCCGACGAACGCCTCCGGCGACTTCCCACCAATCGTCAGCCCGCTGACATCCGTTGCCCCGTTGATATCCACAGCATTGAGGCTCTTCAGCGCAAAGGGCTCGAAGTTCCCATCCCGCTCATCCACCAGGAACTTCGTGTTCGTCAGCGCAGTGATCTCGCTGCTCGCCGCACCCGTCGCCTTCGGATCGTCGAGCAGGTACAAGTACTGCTTGGTCTCGTACGTCCGCAGGTCGATCGTCACGATGCGACTCGGCGAGACGTTGCCCGGCTTGACCGTGCCGAGGTCCGGCTGCTGCAGCGCGGACTGCATCACGCCCACCAGCGTCGACCCATCAGGCGTGACCGTCAGCCCCTCCATCCCCTTGTTCTTGGCGCGAAACGCGAGCTCGGCCGGCAAGTACCCGATGATCTTGTGCGACGCGTTGTCGACGCTGTTCCGGTACGGCGTGAGCCGGCCCAACTCGTAGCCCTTGGCATCGAAATGCGTGACGTACGGCCCGTACTCGTCCGACACCCAGAACGTCCCGTCTGGCAGCGCGATGAGCCCTTCGGAGTCATACCCATAAGGATCGCGAGCGACCGGCACGGGCGCACCGCCGTTGGCGTTGGTCGCGTTGACGTCGTCGATCACCTCGCTGGTGTCGTGCGGCGGCCGCCCGCTGTACGGCACCCCGCCGAGGCTCTTCGGCCCCTTCAACGTGACCACGCTCTGCAGCCGTGCCTTGCCGTCCACCAGCTTGAACTTGCCGATCTGCGGAACGAAGTCGAGCAGCATCTCCGACTTGTTGCCATCCGGCGCATCCGCGTTCGGCCCACGGTCGGTCAGCCCGTAGAAGGAACCCGTCTTACCCGGTACTGCGGTAAGCGCCGACCCATAACCAGCCCCCGAGATCTCCGTAGTCGTCCCACCCGGCCCGGCGACCTCCGCCCGCGGCGCCAACGGCTCCCCGTTCGACGCGGCATTCCTGAACAGCTGCACCGCGTCGGAAGCCGTGTAGGAGAAGGTGTCCACGCCCGTGAACCCGTCCTTGGGCACATACGCGAACGTCCCGTCCGCGTCCACCGTCACCGTCCCGTTGGCCGGATCGGTATGCCGCACGACCGCTGTCGCACCGCGGTCGTTCCGCAGCACATTGCCGTTCACCCGGCCATGCCCGGAGAACCCGTCGGCGACGACCCGGAAGTCGTGCGACGGATTGGCCGGCCACCCAGCGGCCTGGGTCGCGACAGTGCCGGTGCCCACCACGGCGGCAGCGGCGCCGATAGCGACGGCGATCCGGGTGCGCCGGCGGAAGAAGAGTCGTGAAGTCATACCCCTGAACCTGTCCTTCAGCGGTGAATTTCGCGCCGACCTTCGGTGAACTCTCAGAGCGAGAATCGCGGGCCTTGAACCTGTGATCACGGAGGATGCCGGGTATGACGCGCTGGGTGTTCGACGGGGTCGGTCTGCCGGCCGGGGAGCAGGTCCATGTCGAGGCCGGGACCGGTGATCCGGAGCCGCTGCCGGGCCGGTTCATCCTGCCCGGGCTGGTGGATTCGCACTGTCATCTGACCGTCGGGATCACCGAACGCGGTCCGGTCCCGCTCGACGAAGCGGCCGCCCGGGCGATGCTCGAGGATCTCGGGCAGGCGGGTGTGCGGGCAGTACGGGATGTTGGCGGCGATCGCTCGGTCACGCTCAAGCTCGCCGCCGGGCCTGAGGACGGACGGCCACTCGTCCTCGCCGCCGGGCGGTTCGTCGCACCGGAAGGCGGCTACTTCCCAGGCCTGTACGAACCGGTGCCCGCCGAGCATCTGCTGGCCACGGTCGAGGCCGAGCTCGACGCCGGAGCCACTTGGATCAAGCTGGTCGGCGACTTCCCGCCTGTCGGGCCGGACGGGCCGCTCCGGGGCAGCCCGATGACTCCCAACTACGAGGTCGACGCTGTCGGGCAGCTGATCGCGGCCGTGCATGCGCGGGGTGCCCGGGTGGCGGCTCACACCCAAAGCGAGTTCGTCGGGGAGCTGATCCGGCTGGGCGTCGACTCGGTCGAGCACGGCACGGTGATCACCGCGGAGGATCTCGAAGTACTCGGTGCTCGCGGTGGGGCCTGGACGCCGACGATCACCGCCTACGGCCCGCCCAACCCGGATGACGAGCCAGAACGAGTCGAGAAGCGCCGGGCGCTCGACGAGCGGCTGACCGCGTTGCTGCCGGTTGCCCGGCGGTACGGCGTACAGGTGCTCGCTGGCTCCGACATGGTCGGGACCGTCGCCGGCGAGGTCGACCAGCTCGCCAAACACGGCCTGACCGTGACCCAAGCGCTGGAGGCTGCCACGACGTCGGCCATCGACTTCCTCGGCCTGACCGGGGGCGACGACCTCGTCACGTACGACGCCGATCCGCGAGATGACGCGGAAATTCTGGCTTCGCCGACTGCCGTCGTACTCCGCGGCCACCGCATTCGCTGAAACCCTGCCCAAAGGGGCCGCCGTCAATGATTACCCTTGGTTGGCTGGGCGGATAGGCGAGCCCCCTTGTTTCTTTGCCTGCTGCGGGTTCAGGATGCCTCTCGGGAGGAATTCATGAGAATCCGACGTTTGGTTGTTGCTGCCACAGTGTCGTCCGCATTGGTCGCCGGGGTGGTATCGATCCCCGCCGCGACCGCCGTGCCGGCGTCGCCACCTGCCCCGGCCGGCTATACGCCGCCACCCGTGCAATGGGGCGCCTGCACGATTCCGCGCCTGGTGAATGCCGGTGCGCAATGCGGTTTCGTCACCGTACCGCTCGACTACAGCCGTCCGAACGGCACGAAGATCCAGCTCGCGGTGTCCCGGGTGAAGCACAAGACGCCCGACGCGCAGGCGCAGGGCCCGATGCTGGTGAACCCGGGTGGCCCGGGCGGTTCCGGCCTGATCTACGCGATCTTCGGCGACTTCGTCCCGGCCGGCGCCGGTGACTCCTACGACTGGATCGGCTTCGACCCCCGCGGCGTCGGCGCGAGCAAGCCCGCGCTGAGCTGCATCCCGGATGTTGCCGGGTACAACCGTCCGTACTACGTGCCGATCACCCCGAAGATCGAGCAGACCTGGATCAAGCGCTCCAAGGCCTACGCGAAGGCCTGCGACGCCAACCAGCACGCGCTGCTCGGCCACCTGAAGACCACCGACTCGGCGCAGGACATGGAGAGCATCCGCAAGGCGCTCGGCGCGCCGCAGATCAACTACTACGGATTCTCGTACGGCACGTACCTCGGCCAGGTGTACGGCACCCTCTACCCGTCGCATCTGCGCCGGGTCATCTTCGACGGCGTCGTCGACGCGCGGCGGGTCTGGTACCAGGCCAACCTCGACCAGGACGTCGCCTTCAACAAGAGCATCAAGGTGTTCTTCGCGTACGTCGCAGCGCACGACTCGACCTGGCACCTCGGCAAGACCGAAGCCGTCGTCGAGCGCCGCTACTACTCCGAACTCCACAAGCTCATCGGCCATCCCGCCGACGGCAAGATCGGCCCCGACGAGTGGAACGACATCTTCACCCAGGCCGGGTACTACGTGTACGGCTGGGTCGACGTCGCCGACGCCTTCGCTGCCTGGGTCCACGACCGTAACGCCGCACCGCTGGTCGAGCTCTACGGCGGCCCGCCCTTCGACGACAACGGTTACGCCGTCTACCTGGGCGTCCAGTGCACCGACACCCAGTGGCCCACCAACGCGAACAAGGTCCGCATCGACAACTGGCGCACCTACGCCCAGGCCCCGTTCCTGACCTGGGGCAACGCCTGGTTCAACGCCCCCTGCGCCTACTGGGCCGCCAAGGCCGGCCGCCCCGTCAAGATCGACGGCCGCAAGGTCAAGAGCCTCCTCCTGATCAACGAAACCCTGGACGCAGCCACCCCGTACTCCGGAGCCATCCAAACCCGCAAGATCTTCCCGCACTCCGCCCTGATCGAAGGCGTAGGCGGCACCACCCACGCAGGCTCCCTCTCCGGCGTAGCTTGCACCGACGACCGAATCGTCGCCTACCTCCAAACCGGAGCCCTGCCAACCCGCAAACCCGGCAACCGCTCCGACCTCCAATGCGACCCGGTCCCGGCCCCCGAGCCGGCCGCGGCCGCCGCAAAGGCCACCGCCAAATCCACCAAGGCAACGACCCCCCTCCGCACCTCCCTACCGATGTACCACTAACGACCGGACAGCGGCGAAGGGCCCACGCGCCCTTCGCCGCTCGCTCCTCCGTCACTCCCCGCTCCGGGACGCTCCCAGTGGTACTGATCGCGAGACCAGCTGAATCGCGTGGTCAACGGCGAGAACTGGAGTGCATTCCAGCCCTGCCGCTCATTGCGTTGCCCGGGGCACCCCAACCGGTGGCGTCTGCCGTGCCGAGCGAAGTACAGCTACGACAGCGCCGATCATCCACAGCGCAAAGGCCACAGACGCCATCCCCCCGCTCCAGAAGCCGGCCATGCACAGCACGACGACGGCGTACGACACCCACACCGCCCACCTCGGCAAGGCATGCGTCCGCTGAGCGATCCGTGTCGTGACAGCGACCACCACACCGCAGCCGACCAGCCCTGTGAGCGCAAGCACTTGGCCGGCCATGCCAAGCGATCG
Organism: Kribbella koreensis; assembly: GCF_039525325.1. Classification (NCBI taxonomy): domain Bacteria; kingdom Bacillati; phylum Actinomycetota; class Actinomycetes; order Propionibacteriales; family Kribbellaceae; genus Kribbella; species Kribbella koreensis. The sequence goes on along the minus strand of NZ_BAAAHK010000007.1, from coordinate 761,817 downwards.
GACAGTGTTCGGATCAGCCGTGAACTCGTCCGACCAAGCCGCGAACGCGTTCCCCACGTCAAGCGAAACCCCGGTAATCATCAGCCCACCGAACATCGCCGCAGCCGGCACGATCGCGTGCGCCAGCGGATCGCCCCAGAAAGCCGATCCAGCACCCGCCGCAAACCAGTAGCGAACCAGAGCAGCAGCGCAACCCCCGCAGCGAGCACAGGCACCCCGATGCCGGCCGCAGCCTGCCGCCCGTCGTCATTAAGCCTCTCGAGAATGTCCGAGTCCGACATACTCGCGTCGTCGACTCCCACCAGGTAGCAAAGCGCCACCGCAACCACGAGCAGCACAACCGAAGCCGCCCCCGCCCACCCCGCACGCCGAAGCGCCCCTGACTCGTCCACACCGCCTCCCCACGGTCACTCCGAGTCTGCGCGCCCACTGACCCCACCAGCAAGAGCCGAGCGTCGCGCGGTGTCAGGGCGTCAACAGCCTGGCGTTCTCGCGTACCCACCGCACCTCGGCAGCACCCCGCACCTGACTGCCCTCAGCAACCCAGGTCCTCTGCGGCTCAACGCCCGCCTCGGCCAGCGACAACTCCAGCGCCATGGTCATCTCCATCCTGCTGGCGATCGCCTCACCGACATCAAACGCCGGCAACTCGCCATAAGCCTCCAAGAAGGCCCGTACCCGAGCAGCCCGATCAGGCACCGCCGGAAAGTGATGCCACTTCAACGCATGCTCATCACTACGCGCCGGCGCAAACCACTGAAGCGCATAAGCAACGTCATCAACCCGAGGCCCACGATGCAAGAAGTCCCAATCGAACAACCCCACAGCCTCGTCCCCAACCCACGCCATGTTCCAAGGCCCAACATCCCCGTGACACCACACCATCTCGGCCTCACTCACCACCTCAGGCGCACAGAACACCGCACCCTGCGGCGGCTCCCACCCCACAGACGCATCATGAACCCTCCGCAACAACCGCCCCGCAGACCTCACCCCCGCCTCGGAATGCTGATGCTCCCAACAGCCCCCGCCCGCATCCCCCTCAATAACCACCAGCCGCTCAACATCCCCCACAATCCCAATCGGCTCCGGCACACACATCACCCCCTGCCGCCGCAAGTACCGCAAAAACCCATGCACAGCAGGCGTCCAAGCGTTGGCAGGCCTGGTGACAACACCACCCTCGATCGAAATCACCCGCAACGCATCGCTGTCATCCTCGGTCGCCGCCATGACCGGACCATAACCACGACCAATCGCCAACCGCACCAGGATTTAGCATCCGCGCCCCCGAGCGTAACTGGCGAAGACCACGACGAAATGATGAGCGAGACGGGTCGTTGCCATCAGCCCCTGTTTCGACGAGTGACGGGTTCATCGGAGCGCTTGAGTGTAAGTCCGCGACGACCGCTCCTGCTCCGGGTGTCAATATCATCCGTCCTGCCCGACCCCTGGACCTGGCGAGTTGATCGCCGTACCGTCGCTCCGGTTGGGGGGATTCACCATGAGGGACTGTCATTCCTGTGGTTCGGCAAATCGAGTCCGAGCCACCTACTGCGGCACGTGCGGAGTGTCGCTTCCACTCGCCGAACACGATCCGGCAACGTTGCCACCATCCGATGCCACCCGCTATCTCTGCGCCGCGGTTCAGCTCGACAGCAAGCTGGCCGGCCGTGTCGTCCGCGACATCATGGACGAGGAGTACAAGGCGCCGCCGTCATCGCCCGATGTCGACCTGGTTCCCGTGGTCCTGCACGCCATCGCGGCCCGGAAACGCCAGTTCATCCGCGATGTTCTGCTGACCCTGCTCGTGTTCGGAATGATCTGGAGCCTGTACACCGGGCGGCCACTCTTCTTCGTGATAGCGCTCGCGCTCTGCTGGGTGGTCGTCGTCGGCGAGACGCTGGTAGCGACGTACGGCGTGGTCGCACACGAGCTGCATCCGGAACGGTTCCGGCCGGACGCGTTGCCGCAACCGAGCGAGCCCGAGGCCGTCCGGCGACTGGGTCAGATCAAAGACGCCAGGCGCGGCAACGTCCGGGTCTACAGTGCGTACAGGCCCTTCGTCGGAAATGGATCTGTCGTTGACGCCTGGTCGTTCGTGCTCGACACCGACAAGGCGGCAGCGGGGGAAGAGGTCGAATCCTTCACCGCGCTGGAGGTCCACGACTTCGTCCGCGAGCAGTTGCGCGACCTGCGGACCGGGGATGTCACGATCACGGATCGCGTCTTCGTCGATGGTCGCGACATCCGGGAGGACCTCCGGTTCCTGCCCAATCAACTGGCTGCTCCAGCGGCGACGATCGATCGGGCACTGCTGCGCAGCCTGGCGATCGAGCCCGAGGACCGCGCCCGCCCTTACCTGTGCATCCAGGTCAGTGGCTGGCAGGGGCAACTGGTCCTCTCGACCTTCCTGCGCTTCGTCGTGACACCACGCGAGCTGTTCGTCGAGGCCAGCCATTGCCTGCTCACGCCGGTGCGGGAGGAATTCCAGGAGGTCGACCGTCTGCTGCCACAACCCACTGCGGGGCAGGCAGTGCGGATCGGTGGGCGAGCACTGCGCCGTACGCCAGGGCACGTCTTCCGTGCTCCGATCGCGACGGTCGCCCATCTCATGGGCCCCGCGATGGCCGAGCTGCAGAAGATCAGGCAACAGCGCGAGATCCTCACCGCGCTCCGGTTCGACTACGGTGCGCCGGCCAGTCCGCGCGAGATAGTTGCCGATCGGTTCTACCAGCGGTACTTCCAGAAGCTCGACCATGCCTGGTACACGAAGGTGATCGACAAGCGGCTGTTCCAGTCCCTCACCGAGTTCCTCGAGGCCAAGGGGATCGACACGGCCGAGCTGACCCAGCGCCAGACGATGGTCCTGAACAACGGCGTGTACGTCGCCGGCGGCGGCTCCGTCACGGCGGGCAGCATCGCCGCCGGACCGGGGGCCCGAGCGACGTCCGTCATCTCCAAAGTCGCCAACGCGGCCAGGCAGAGCGTCAACGAAGCGGTCGGAAGGAACTGAGTACTGATGCAGAAGAACTACGGAATCGAGATTCACGGGGGCGCGGACGTATCGGCCGGCGCCATGGCGGCCGGTAACAAGGCGACGGCGACGAACATCTCGGCGGTAGCGACCGACTCGCTCGCCAACGCCCGGACCGAGATGGCACGGCTTCTCGAGTTGCTCCGCGCCCATCCGGAGCCGCCGGACCAGGCCATCGAGATGGCCGAGGACGCCGAATACGAGCTGGCGAAGGAAGTACCGAACAAGAGATCGGTACTCCGCTTGCTGGACCTGATCGCGTCCGGAGCCAAGTCGATCGCCTCGATCGGCGGCGCGGTGACTGCGGTCCAGCAGGCGGTCAGCGCGATCCTGTAACTGTCCGGGGGGACGAACTGATGTCTGAACACTGCACCACCTGCGGCAGCAGCCGCACGGAGAAGGCCCACTTCTGCTCACGCTGCGAGGCCGGCTTCGAAGAATCGCGACCGACCCGAAGAACCGAGGCCCCACCCGGCCACGACGCAAGCTGGTTCGTCGGGGTGACGATGATCCTCGCCGTCATCGTGGTCCTCGGAATCGTCGTGGCGAACGCCATGACAGGCAACGCCCTCGCCAGCCGTCGTCCGACTGGCGACCAGGACTTGAGTGGCGGCTACGTTGTCACGCAGGCACCGATATACACCCAGGAGCCCGTGTACCCCACCGAAACCTGGTCACCCCCGGACGAGACAACCGAACCACCTCCTGACCCCACTCCGACCCCCGAACCCGCCCTGGGCAACGAATTGGTCTCCGTCTCAGGCGAAGCAGCTCAAGATCCCAACGCCTCCGCTGTCGTCGAGCTGCTGACCACCTACTTCACGGCGATCAACAACCACGACTACGTCACCTACCAGGCCCAGCAGACCCGCGCGGCCCAGAAACTCCTGACCAGCTCAGAGTTCGCCACCGGCTTCCGCTCCACCGTCAACTCCGCGGTCACCCTGCAGAGCCTCAACCCAACAACCGACGGCCGATTGCTGGCCGAGCTCACCTTCACCAGCAACCAAAACGCCATCGACGGCCCCCAAGGCCAAACCTGCACCCAGTGGACCGTCGGCAAGTACCTCAGCGGCCAACCCCCAACCCTCCTGATAGACAAGGCCCCCAAGGGCTACAAAGCCACCCACCAGCCCTGCTGAAGGCGCGAAGTAGTCGGCAAGAAGAAAATTAGGGGGACCGAACAAGATCGCGAAGGTAGCCTCGCCAAATCATGGAGCTGCCCGACGTTACCCGTGCCATCACCGCCGCAACCTCGCTCGCCACATCGCTGGACCTGCCGGCCAACGACGCCATCGTCCTCCACAACTCGAACAAACTGGCCCTGCGGCTGACGCCATGCGACGTCCTAGCCCGAGTCGCCTTCGTGGGCCAAGAGGTCGCCGAACTCGAAGTCGCCCTCGCCCAACAGCTAGCCAAGACCGGATCCCCGGTAGGAGCCCTGGACCCCCGCGTAGCCCCACTCGTCTACACGCGCGACGGCTTCGCAATAACCCTATGGACCTACTACGAGCCCACAACCCCTCACGTCGCCCCAGCCGACTACGCCCAGGCCCTCCAACAACTACACGCCGGCATGCGCAAGCTCGACGTAGCAACCCCACACTTCACAGACCGAATCACCGAAGCACAAGAAGTCATCGCCACCCCCGATCGTTCGCCAGACCTTGCCGAGGCAGACCGCCAGTTCCTCAGGCACAGGCTGGCCAGCCTGCGACAAGCTATCGAGAACCGCGGTGGCCCCGACCAACTCCTCCACGGCGAACCACATCCAGGCAACATCCTCAGCACGAAGAACGGCCCACTGCTCATCGACCTCGAAACCTGCTGCCGCGGCCCAATCGAGTTCGACCTAGCCCACGCCCCCGAAGAGGTCTGCGCCTACTACCCGAACGTCGACCAGGACTTACTGACCAACTGCCGACAACTAGTCCTCGCGATGGTCGCATCCTGGCGCTGGGAACACGGCGACCAGTTCCCAAACGGCAGACAATCCGGCGAAGACCTCCTCCGCCAGCTACGAGAGGTTCAGCCCTCAACCTTCGACACAGCAACTGATCTGAGGTGAGTTCGGCGGTCCGCCCCCTGAATGCCGACCTCGGAGGCGACATCCTCGTCGCAAGATCTCCTCAGCTGCGGAGCTAACCTGGACTAACATCGCTCTAAGTCCAGGTTAGGTAGATAACCTGGACTTAAGTGCCTGACCTGCTCAGCGCCCTTGCGTTGGACTTCAGTGCCGAACTCGCGGCGGACATCGTCGATGCCGAACGTGCCCTGGCAGCCGGTCGGCAATCAGCAGCGCTCCCGCCTCTACGAGGCTCCGAAGGTGTTCGCAGTCCTCACCAACTACGAGCGCGCATCCGCCACCGAGTCAGGCGATACCCGGCAGGAGCAGCCGAACCGCCCGGTCCCTTACCGTCAGAACCATTCTTGAGGTTCGGTGCAGACCTGCGCCAGCGAGACGGTCCCGTGTTACCCCAAGAATTCGATGTAGCGCTCTGACGTGGTGCATTCGGACGACCCGAAGTTGATCGGCGCGTTGTCGAAATCGCAGTCCATCGTGCGGAGGCGAGCATTGTTCTCCGGCCACTGGAAGTCGCATCGCGCCCATGTCCCGAACCCGTGCGCGTTCCTGCAGACATAGATGTTGTCGACAGTGAAGCCGATCTGCCCGAGTGCTGACCTGCCGTCGCTGTCAGTGTCCCGCACGAAGACCACGTCCCCGTCCCGCTTGATGCACACTGCAGCGTTCGGGTGACTGCCGCCGTTGTTGTCCCACAGACAAAGGTCAGTGCGTGCGCGAACCTGGTCAGACGTGAGGTCGACCTCTTCGCCAGTCCCACAGGTAAGCCAGTCGTATAAGCAAGAATCGAAGTAGCTGCCCCCATCAGCGTGAGCACGGGGAAGAGACGCTGGCCCAGGAACGACGATCAACCCGAACCCGAGTACAACACTCGCCGCGATGGCAGCAACGTGACGTATGCCCTTGCGCAACATTCTCGAACCTCCTCGTCGAGGCGTGACCGAGCGACAGTGAAACACACAGGTCCGGGCGGTGTGAACGGCCCGACCCCGGTCGGAATCCTGCATCCGAGACCCTCCGCGCAGCGAGTTCCCCCACATCCCGCCGAGCCGACCGACAGTAGTCGCACAGACAATCCATGAGGCGAGCAAAGAGCGGGCCGCCTGTGGCTGTGGGTGTCGCGGCCGTCAGCCGACAACGCCTAGCAAGGACCGGCCACGATTCGATGACGTGAGCAGAGCCCAATTGCTACAGGGACCGGTGGCCACCGCACGACAGCGCAAAGTCGGGCGACAGCCCGTCACCGCAGCGACAGCCCCCAAAGGCCGGGGGAGCCGGTACTTCCGGCGGCAGCCAGCAAGGTGCCGGCGGAGCCGGAGGGTGGGCGGGAGCGGGCGTAGCGGACGGCTGGAGGAGCGGAGCGACGGAAGCTGGCCGCGGAGGTCGCGTGGGAAGAAGAAAACCCTCTCCGGTGGGCGGAGAGGGTTGATGTCGAAGGGTGGTCAGGGGCGGTCTCGAACCGCCGACCTTCCGCTTTTCAGGCGGACGCTCTACCAGCTGAGCTACCTGACCGGGAGAGATAAATGGCGGCGGTGTGTGGACACCCGCCGCCACTCTCCTGGCGACCCAGACGGGACTCGAACCCGCGACCTCCGCCGTGACAGGGCGGCACGCTAACCAACTGCGCTACTGGGCCTAGCAACTCGATGATGCTACACCATCATTCGAGCCTTTATTACAACGGCCTTTTGACCGTATCCCCAACGGGATTCGAACCCGCGTTACCGCCTTGAAAGGGCAGCGTCCTAGGCCACTAGACGATGGGGACTCGGACCGCGGGAGCCGAAGCTCCGGGGACATCGGTAAGCATAGAGGAGGACGGGCCGAGGTCCAAAACGAGTTCTGGTGATGGAGGACACGGTCGGGATGGCGAGGGCGGGGAGGGCATTCGACGGGGGCCTCAGGAGGCGCTGGACGGGCCGTAGGGAGCCTGGGGAGGAGTTGCTCGACGATGGGGGCAGTTGGGCGGCGCGATGGCCGCTGCAGGCGCGGAGGCGGCCGCGGGGAGGCAGTGGGGGGAGGCGGCGGGAGAGGCAGCGAGAGAGGCAGCGAGAGGGGAGCCGGCAGAGTGAACAGGGAGCCGGTGCTTCGGGATGGCAGCGCTGGTGGGGGTCGGCAAGGCGACGATCTGAAGCGGTGTGGAACGCGTCACTAGGCTGGCGGGGTGATCGAGATGAGCCGGGCGGATTTCGAGGTGCTGGTGTCCGAGGCGCTGGATCAGGTGCCGGGAGAGTTGGCGGCGTTGATCGACAACGTGGCGGTGTTCGTCGAGGACGACGCGCCGGACAGCGATCCGCATCTGCTCGGGATCTACGAGGGCATCCCGCTGACCGAGCGCGGGCACTACTACGGCGGTGTACTGCCCGACCGGATCACGATCTACCGCAACCCGACGCTGCGGATCTGCGAGACGGTCGAGGACGTCGTCGAGGAGGTGCACATCACCGTGGTGCACGAGATCGCGCACCACTTCGGCATCGACGATGCCCGCCTGCACGAGCTCGGCTACGGCTGATCAGTCGGCACGCAGCACGCAGGCACAGCACTCCAGTACGCCAGTACGCCCGCGCACACCAACAAGCCGCCCGACCCAAGGCCGAGCGGCTGCGACGACGAAGTACTCAGGAGCGCTTGAAGAGCAGCTTCCACGGCATCAGCGCCGACTCCAGCTGCACCTTGATGCTCATCTTCGAGGCGCCGACCGTGCGCTCCTCGAACCGGATCGGCGTCTCCGCGATCCGCCGCCCCTGCCGCACCGCGCGGTAGTTCATCTCGACCTGGAACGAGTACCCGTTGCTCTGGATCGTCGACACGTCGATCGCGCGCAGGGTGTCCGCCTTCCAGGCCTTGAAGCCGGCCGTGGCGTCCTTCACGTGCAGGCGCAGGATCGTGTTCACGTAGACGTTCGCGAACGCCGACAGCAGCCGCCGGTGCCAGGCCCACTCGGCCGCGGCCTCGCCACCCTCGACGTACCGCGAACCGATCACCACGGCGGCGTCGGTGGTCTGCAGGATCTCGACCATGGTCGGGATCACCGAGGCGGGGTGGGACAGGTCGGCGTCCATCTGGATCACGATGTCGGCGTTCTCGTCCAGCGCCCGGCTGATACCGGCGATGTAGGCGCGGCCGAGGCCGTCCTTCTCGGTCCGGTGTAGGACGGAGACCTCCGTCGGCGCGGCCTTGGCCAGCTCGTCGGCGACGTCGCCGGTGCCGTCGGGGGAGTTGTCGTCGACGACCAGCATCTGCAGCCCGGGCAGCTTCAGGTCGGACAGCAGCGCCGCCAGGACGGGCAGGTTCTCCCGCTCGTTGTAGGTCGGCACCACCACGATGATCTTGGCGCTCTCAGCCATTCTCATTCCTTCGTCAAAGCCTTCACCGGACACAGGACGCTATCGCATCAACTGTTCGAACCGCGCAATGGTGACGTGATCGAAGATTGCAGTACGGCGTACAAGACGGGCCGGCGCCTTCGCGACGGCCTGTGCGAGCAGGCCGCCGCGAAGGCGCTGGCGGGTAGTGGGCGGATGGGTGGGGCGGTCGATCAGTAGGCGGCGGCCCACTGGTCGACGAGTTCGCTGACCATGTGCAGGGCCAGCAGGTGCATCTCCTGGATCCTGGCCGTCTCCTCGGCCGGTACTACGAGCGCGAGGTCGGCCGCCGCAGCCAGCCCGATCCCGCGTCGCGAGGTGAAGGCCACCGAGCAGGCTCCGGCGTTTCGGGCCGCCTCCAGCCCCTTGACCACGGTCGGAGAGGTACCGGAGGTGCTGAAGCCGACGACCATGTCTCCCGGCCGGACGAGCGCCTGGACCTGGCGGGAGAACACGTCGTCGTAGCCGTAGTCGTTCGCGATGCAACTGGTCACGGCCGCGTCCCCGACCAGGGCTACGGCGGGCAGCGGCCGCCGTTCCCTGAGGTAGCGGCCGATGAGTTCACCGACCAGGTGCTGTGCGTCGGCAGCGGATCCGCCGTTGCCGTAGGTGTAGAGCACTCCGCCGGTGTCCAGTCGGCGGATGAGCTCGTCGGCGATCGCTTGGATCGCGTCCAGCTGGCTGTGCATCGCCTCGGCGACCTCGGTGTGACGCTCGAGCTGCCTGGCGATGACCCGGTCTACATAGAGTTGTGTCATGTGCCGGTGGTACGCCAGAAATTCAGTTTCTGGGAGCGGGTCCGGTGGATCCACGGACAACAAGACGTGGCGCAACTCGCACGATTCGCCGCCGGGCGGGCAGTTCGTCCCTGATTCTGGCCAGTAATAGTTGCGCAGAGCTACGACCCAGATCCACAGTGTGCTGATCCACCGTCGTAATCGCGGGTTGGACCAACGACATCCACGGCACGTCGTCATATGCGGCGAGGCTGATTTTGTTCGGTATCCGGAGTCTCCGGCGCTTCAATTCGGCCAATGCGCCCTGGGCGAGCACGTTGTTGGCCGACAGGATCGCGGTCACGTGCTGCTCGTCGAGCAGCTCGCGGGTGGTCTGCTTGGCCGCCTCGGCGTCGAAGCTGGTGAAGACGATCAGGTCCTCGTCCAGCTCCAGCCCGGCGTCCTCGTACGCCGCCCGGAACCCGGCCAGCCGGCCCGCCCCGGTCGACCACTTGGTCTCGTCGATCAGCAGGCCGATCCGCTCGTGGCCGAGCCCGAGCAGGTGCTCGGTCAGCTCCCGCGCGCCGGCCTTGTTGTCGCTCAGCACCGCGTCGCCGCCGCGCCCGAGCTGCCGGTCGGCCGAGACCACGTGGATCCCGTTGTCCTGCAGCATCTTCGGGCAGGCCGCCGCGACCGGCGTCACGATCACCCCGGCGACCTGCATCGCCAGCAGCGTCTCCGCGGCGTGCATCTCCTCTTCGGGGTCGCCGTTGTCGTTCACCAGGATCATCTGGTGCCCCTCGAACCGGAGCACCTCCTCGATCCCGGCGGCCAGATCGGCGTAGAACGGGTTGCGCAGATCGGAGATCAGCACCCCGATCGCGGTCGACGTGCGGCTGCGCAGGTTGCGGGCCATGTGGTTCGGCACGTAGCCGAGCCGCTGGGCGGCCGCCTGGACACGTTCGCGGACCTCTGGTGAGGCGTAGCCCCGGGTATGCAGGGCGCGCGACACAGTCGACGGCGAGACGCCTGCCTCCCGGGCGACGTCCTGCACGGTCGGCCGGCTCTGCTGCTTCCTGGAATCCCCGGTCACACGCGTCATGTTAGGGCCACTGCCGTCAATTAGTGCCTCTTTGGCTCCATCGTGAGCAAAGCGCCGCACAGGTGAGCGCCTGTACTGCGTATTCCGCGTCCCCGCACGGGGATGTCGATTGCCCGCTCAGCGTCCCGATCCGGCTACAGACCGTTGCGCCAGCTGTTGTTGATCGCCACCCGCGCGTTCGGCGAGCGCAACCGGATCGTCGCCCAGACGAGCTTGCCGCCGCTCGACGTCGGATTGGCACCCCAGGAGGTCGCCAGCGTCGCGACGATGCCCAGTCCCATTCCGCCCTCGCGGACGCCCAGCGGGCGGCGTACCGGCAGGTCTGGGCTGCCGTCGGAGACTGCGACGGTCAGCACCTGCCGGCGGAGCTCCAGCCGCAGGTCGGCGTCCGTGTGGGCGTGCCGGACCACGTTGGCGACCAGTTCCGAGGTGATCGCGACCGCGTCCTCGGCGACCTCTTCGCAGTGCCACAGCTCGCAGACGGAGGCGACGAACCGGCGAGCGGTCGAGGCGCTGTGCGGCACGGGAGCCAGTCTGAGCTTGCTGAGCTGCCGGGCCGGCGGGTTGCGGATGGACGCCAGCGCCGTGGCGAGATCGGGGAAGACGGGGATGAAGCGGGAGATCAGCTCCGAGTGCCGTTGCAGTTCGTGGCTGCGGTTGCGGCCGGTGACGAGTACGAACGGGGTGCCGGACCAGTCCGCGACCTGCCGGGCGAGGTTGGTGAAGACGCTGAGCGAGTAGGCGCGGGCGAGGACGAGGTCCTGCAGCATCACGATCACCGCCGCGGGCTGGTCGGCCAGCCGGCGGGCCAGGAAGGTCCGCAACTGCGGAGCGGTGGTCAGTTCGAGTGTTCCCGATGGGCTGACCACGACCGCCTCCCCGACGGTCCGGACGCCGATCGCCAATGAAGTCCGTCGACCCATAAGCATCCCCCTCCCCAGGCAGCCGCGACGTTCCCCCGCCGGTCGTGCGGCAACGTTGCCATCTCCCGATCATGGCCCGGCAGTAACTCAGCGTTCCCGCCCTCGGCGCCGGTCAATCATTTCCGGTCCGCCCGGTATCGCACAGTTACTTCCGGTACTCCGGAAGCCGCGCTCAGGTCGGGCGGTGCTGGAGGGCGTCGTCGACCGAGGCGAAGATGCTGAAGTCGCGGCCGAGGCCGGTGATGGTCAGTGGGCGGTCGACCGGACGGCCGACCCCCACCAATGCGAGATCGATGCCATGTTGCCCCGCAAGTTGCCGCGCCTCGACCAGATTTCCCAACCCGGCCGAGCTGCAGAACGTCACCGCGGACACCTCGATCAGCACCAGCTTGGCCGGCGGCGCGATCGCCGCGCGGATCGCTTCGGCGGCGAAGTCGGTGGTGGCGATGTCGATCTCACCGGACAGCCGGACCACCAGGATGCCGGGCCGAAGTTCCTCGGTGACGGCGCCGAACGTCGTCCGGATCATCTCGCCGTCACCGTGATCGGGCTGACTCGTCACGCTGTTTCTCCCCCGGGTGCTTCCGCGACGCCGGTCGGTCCTGGCGCGGTGGACAACAGCCCTGGGATCACCGTATGCCCGAACACTCACGCGTCACAACGGTTGTTCTGCCCGTGACCCCGGAGCAATGCGGAATCGTTTACTTGGATGCGGGCTGGGTCTGCACGTTCAGCTCGTCCAGCTTCACCCGCTTTGCCGGATCGGTGCGCGAGTCATCGATCCGGAAGACATCGAAGGCCTTGACCGATTCAGTCCCGTAGATGGCGCCGTTGTAGTAGTACACGGACCAGTACCCGCCGAAGTCGGCCGGTTCGATCGGCGGCCGGTCGAAGTACCCGATCTCGGTCGGATGGGCCGAGTCGGTGAAGTCCCAGACCGAGAAGCCACCCTGGTACCAGGCCTGCACCATGATGTCGCGGCCGCGGGCAGGGATCAGCGAACCGTTGTGGGAGACGCAGTTCTCCCCGGCGGCCTGATGCCGTGGAATCTTGAAGTAGCTGCGGAAGACGAACTTCTTGTGGTCGAGGTCGAAGACCGCCGTGGCGCCCTTGTTCGGGCCGACCTCGGCGCTGCACTCCGCTCCGCTGCCGCCGCCGAGCTCGTCCATGAAGACGACCTTGGTGCCGTTGTGGTTGAAGGTGGCGCCGTGCCAGAAGGAGAAGTTCGCCGCGTCCTGGACCCGGTCGAGCACCTTCGGCCGCTCGGGCTTGGAGATGTCCAGCAGGATGCCGTCACCCATGCATGCCGCCGCTGCGATGTCGCGCGCGGGGAAGGCGGTGATGTCGTGGCAACCGCTGGTCGCGCGACCGGTCGGGCTGCCGGGGAATCCGCCGTCGGGGAACAGCACGGGCGAGGCGACCACGGCCGCGTCCTCAGGGTGCTCGACCGGCACCTTGATGATGTCGATCAGGTCGTTCGGTGGCTGGCAGTCCGGGTATGCCGCATTGGGGCTGTAGGACGAGTTGTAGATGTAGAGCTCGCGCTTCGACTTGGCCGGGATCAGCGTGTGCGTGTGCGAGCCGCAGTGGGTCTCGACGGCAGCGACGTACCGGGGGTTGGCCGGGTCCTTGACGTCGAAGATCTTGATCCCTTCCCAGGACTCCTTGATCGTCGCCGACTGCGCGACGCTCTGGCAGGAGTTGTCGCTGCGGGAGGAGTCGGTACTGAGGAAGAGCAGCCCGTTCGAGATGCTGATGTCGTTCTGGCTGCCCGGGCAGGACACCTGGCTCACCAGTCGCGGGTCGGCCGGGTCGCCGATGTCGTAGATGGCGAAGCCGGAGTAGTTGCCGACATAGGCCAGCCGGCCGGCGAACGCGATGTCGGTGTTGATCCCGTTGGCCAGCGGTCCGCTCATCGGCGCGCTGGCCAGGTGGGTGATGTTGTCGCTCTTGGTCGCGCCGGTCTCCGGTGGCGCGGGCGCATCGGCACTCGCGATGCCGGCCGATCCGGCGACGAGGGTGAGCGCAAAGGTGAGACTGGCGAGCGTGCGGGGGCGGCCTGCGCGCATGCTGTGGTCCCTTCTGGGATAGTCGGGCGGTTCTCCAGCCTAAGCGTGATAGACACTGTCCGGAAGCGATTTGCCACAGGGAGTGAGGCCCACGTGACGTTTTCTGCGCGAACGTGCTGGATTGCCGTGCTGCTGGCCGCCGCAACGCTGACCGGGTGCAGCTCCGATCCGAAGCCGCAGGCCGCGCCGACCGGTCCGCCGGTGATCGTGCCCGGTACGCCGGGTGGCCCGAACAAGACCGTCACCGCCCTGCCCAGCACCGCCCAGACCGTCGACCCGGACGACGTCGCCTTCCTGAGCGACATGATGATCCACCACACCCAAGCGCTGCAGATGGCCGAATGGGCCCGTACGACGGCATCGAACGCGCGGGTCAAAGCGCTGGCCGACCGGATCCGGGTCGGCCAGAAGCCGGAGATCGAGTCGATGCGCCAGCTCCTCGTCAAGGCCGGCCAGACCCCGCCGGACCTCGAGCACGTGCAGCACATGGACCACAGCAAGATGCCGGGGATGGCCACCCGGGCCGAGTTGACCACCCTGCAACAGGCGCGCGGCAAGGCCTTCGACGAACTGTTCCTGACTCTGATGATCAAGCATCATGAGGGGGCGGTGACGATGAGCGCCGAGCAGCTCGAGAACGGCTCGGACATCCGTATCGGCGAGCTGGCCCAGGAGGTCAGCGTCACCCAGACGAAGGAGATCAGCACGATGAAGGCGCTGCAGAAGGAGCTCTAGTGCCCCAAGAGGTCGACGACCTGCTCCGCGAGATCGACGCGGCGGCCGATCCGGCGATCGCCGAGGCGCTCGCCCGCTACTTCCAGGTCAAGCCGGGTGGCTACGGCGAGGGCGACCAGATGATCGGCGTCAAGCTCTCCACCCTGCGCCTCATTCTCAAGCCGTACCTCCGCACGACGCTCCCGTTGCCGGCGATCGAGGAGGCGCTGGCCAGCCCGATCCACGAACACCGGCTGGCGATCCTCTGCCTGCTGGCCGACCGCGCGACCCGAGCCGTCAAGCCCCGTACTGCGAATCCCGCGGATCTGACCGCGATCTACGACCTGTACCTGCGCAACACGAAGTACATCGACAACTGGGACCTGGTCGACTGCAGCGCCCCCGAGATCGTCGGCGGTCAGCTGCTCGACCATCCGCGTGACCCGCTTTACCAATTGATTGCCTCCAGCAATCTCTGGGAACGCCGGATCGCCCTGGTCGCCACCCACAAGCTGATCCGGGCCGGCGAAACCGAAGACACCTTCGCCCTGGCCGCCCTGGTTCTCGACGACCGCGAAGACCTCATCCACAAAGCCTCCGGCTGGATGCTCCGCGAGGCGGGCAAGCACACCGCTCCCACCGAACTCCTGGCCTTCCTCGACCAGCACGCGACCCAGATGCCCCGCACCATGCTCCGCTACGCGATCGAACGCCTCCCTGCCGAGACCCGAAAGCACTACCTGCATCTCGGTGAGTGACGACCTCTTCACAGTCTGCGAGCAGCCAGGTACTCTCCGGTAAAGATGAAATTGGCTCAGCTTTCAATAGACTGAGGAGACTTCATGCGTCGCCGCCCCCGCTCGCTTGTTGCTGTGCTCGCCCTGGCGCTGGTCGCCACCGGGATGAGCGTCAATCGGACTCCCTCCGCGCAAGCCGTCGATACGGCGTACCTGGTGGGGCGGGGGATCTCCGACATCACCGGTCCGGCCGCCGAGAACGGAATGATGGGGTACTCGAAGTTCGGCCAGAACACGACCGGGATCCATCAGCGGTTGCGGGCCCGGGCCTTCGTCGCGGTCGAGCAGGCGACCGGGCAGCGAGTCGCCTACGTCAACTCGGATCTGGGGATGATCTTCCAGGCGCAGCGCGATGCCGTGCTGGTGAAGCTGCAGGCGAAGTACGGGGACCTGTACTCCGAGCGCAACGTGTTGCTGTCGGCAACGCACACGCACAGCGGGCCGGGTGGGCAGTCGCACAACCTGGCGTACAACCTGTCGATCTACGGATTCCAGAAGCAGGCCTTCGACGCGACCGTCGACGGCATCGTCGAGGCGATCACCAAGGCGCACCAGAATCTCGCGCCGGGCAGCATCAGCCTCGGCAGGTCGACGTTGACCGACGCCAGCGTCAACCGCTCGAGGATCGCCTTCGACCAGAACCCGGCTGCCGACAAGGCCGCCTTCCCGCAGGCGATCGACCCGGCGGTGACCGTACTACGGTTCCAGCAAGGCGGCTCCGACATCGGCGCGATCAGCTGGTTCGCCACCCACGCGACCTCGATCACCAACGAGAACACGCTGATCAGCCCGGACAACAAAGGCTATGCGGCCTACCGCTGGGAGCACGACGAGAAGGGTGTCCGCTACCTCGACGAGAGTCAGGGCTTCGTCGCCGCGTTCCCCAACACGAACGCCGGCGACATGTCGCCCAACCTCAACCTCAAGCCGGGTTCCGGCCCGACCGAGGACCCGTTGCTCAATCAGCAGATCCTCGGCGACCGCCAGCAACAGGCCGCCGAGCAGGCCTACAACGGGCCGCGGGCAACGATCACCGGCAGCCTCGACGCCCGGATGCGATATGTCGACATGTCGGCTGTTCAGGTCGATCCGCGGTACACGCCCGACGGTGAGGCACATCGCACCTGCCCGGGGGTCGTCGGCGCCTCCACGCTGGCCGGCAGTGTCGAGGACGGCCCGGCCATCCCGATCATCCCCGAGGGCGTGACGAACCCGTTCTTCGAAGCGCTCAAGCCGTTCAAGGTCGACGTCGCGCCGTGGCTGATCAGCTGCCAGTCGCCGAAGCTGGCCGCGGTACCGACCGGGTTGCTACAGGCGACGCCGGACATCGTGCCGATCCAGCTGGTCAAGCTCGGCCAGTTCTACCTGGTCGCGATGCCCGGCGAGGTGACGATCGTGGCCGGCCTGCGGCTTCGGCGGACGGTCGCGGGGGAGCTCGGCGTACCGATCGAGAACGTGTTGGTCTCGGGTTACTCCAACGCCTACAGCTCGTACGTGACGACGCCGGAGGAGTATCAGCTGCAGCAGTACGAAGGCGGCTCGACGCTGTTCGGGAAGTACACGCTGCCGGCGTACCAGCAGGAGTTCGCCGGACTGGCCAAAGCACTGAAGGCCGGTACGCCGGTACCGCCCGGGACTCATCCCCCGAAGCCGATCACGGCCGAGCTCAACCTGCAGACGGGCGTGGTGTTCGACGCGCCGCCGCCGTTCAAGTCGTTCGGCCAGGTGCTGACGGATGCGGCCCCGCAGTACCAGCGTGGAGCGACTGTCTCGGTGGTGTTCGTGACCGGGCATCCCAAGAACAACCTGCACCGCAACGGCACGTTCCTCGAGGTGCAGCGCCAAGTTGGTGGCCAATGGCAACGAGTTGCCGATGACGGCGACTGGAACACCACCTACCGCTGGGAGCGCGGCGGCCTGGCCGACTCGAAGGCGACCATCACCTGGAAGGCGACCGAACCCGGCACCTACCGGATCGTCCACCACGGCGACTCGAAGGCGCTGAACGGCACCATCACGCCGTTCACCGGGACGTCTCGCACCTTCACGGTGTCGTAGCAGCAGCCTCCGGAGTCGCCGGCGGCGGAGAGACCAGCGGGCAGTGCGTGTAGTGCTGCTCCTCCGCGGCCGGTGGCTTCGAGGCCTTCCCCGGAGCCAGCGTCACCCAGGCCAGTGCAGCACCCAAGACGGCCAGGCCGGACGAGATCCACATGGCCATCCGGAAGCCGTCACTGAAGGCGGCGGGATCCCGGTAGGAGTCGCCGGTGATGCCGGCCGCCAGCGGGATTGCGGCGACTGCCATCAGCTGGGCGGTTCGCGCGATGGCGTTGTTGACTCCGGAGGCGACGCCGGCGTGGTGGTCCTCGACCGCGTTCAGCACTGTCGAGGTGAGCGGGGCCACGGTGCAGACCAGGCCGATCCCCAGGACGATCACTGACGGAAGTACGGCGGTGAGGTAGCTCGCACCGGGCTTGACCCGCATCATCAGCAGGAAGCCGGCGGCCATGAAGAGCGGCCCGACCGTCATGTGGATCCGGGCGCCGATGATCTCCGACAGTTGGCCGGCGTAGCCCGACAAGGTCAACATGAGCAGGGTCATCGGCAGCAACGCAGCGCCGGCCTCGAGCGCTCCGTACCCGAGTGCCGTCTGCAGGAAGACGACCAGCAGGAAGGTCGCCGTGCCGAGCGCGCCGTAGACGGCGATGGTGACCAGGTTCGCGCCGGTGAAGCGCAGGTTCTTGAAGATCCCCGGCGGCAGGATCGGGTGCGAGCTGCGCCGCTCGACCTCGACGAAGGCCGCGAGACCGAGTACGCCGATCGCCAGCGTGCTCAGCACCAGGGCGTCGCCGAAGCCGCGATCGCCGGCGCTGATCAAGCCGAAGGTCACCCCGGCCAGGCCGACCGTCGCGAGCACGGCGCCGGCCACGTCGAGCTTGCCGGCCATCGTCTCGTCGCGGGTCTCCGGTACGTGCCTCAGCGTGACCAGCACGGTGGCCGCCGCGAGCGGCAGGTTGAGCACGAAGATCCATCGCCACGAACCGCTGTCCACCAGCGTCCCGCCCACGAACGGGCCGACCGCGGCGGCGACCGAGGTGAGCCCGGACCAGGTGCCGACCGCCTTGGCGCGGTCCGACTGTTTGAAGCTCGTCTGCAGGATCGCGAGGCTGCCCGGGGTGAGCAGCGCGCCGCCGATTCCCTGCAGGATCCGCCCGGCGATCATCACCTCGAGGTTCGGTGCGACCGCGCAGACGAGCGATGCGAGCGCGAACCAGATGACGCCGGTGACGAAGGTCTTGCGCCGGCCGAGCCGGTCACCGAGCGAGCCGCTCAGCAGGATCAGCGACGCGAGCATCAGCATGTAGCCGTTGACGATCCACTGCAGACCCGAGATCTCGGCGTTCAGGTCCTCGCCCATCGCGGGCAGCGCGACGTTCACGACCGTGCCGTCCAGGAATGCCATCCCGGAACCGAGCGCGGTGGCGGCCAGCACCCAGCGGCCCCGCGCGGTACCGAGGGCGATGGGCCCCGCGGCCTGTGTGTTGACCATGCCAACAGCTTAAGCGCTTCAAATACCCACCGTCCCGTGGGCGCTGGAGGCTAGTTCACGGCTGCATCGGCAGGTCCAGCTGGAGGACGGTGAGGGACTGGCCGGCCGGGATGCCCTGCTGGATGCCCAGACCGGGCGGTTCGCCAACGGCGCAACGGGTTTCGGTCATCTCCGGGCAGACCGCGTTGAGCAGGCTGCCGCCCGAGATCTGGTAGTTGGTCGGCAAGGTCGGGTCGACGCCGGCGGTGAGCGGGCTGATCGCGGCCGAGGCGCGACCGGTCTCCGACGGCAGGCTCCGGACCGTCGAACCGGACAGCCGATAGACCAGCCGGAGCTTCGTCGCGGCGACGGTCAGCGGCAGGTCGCGAGCCGCGGCCAGTTTGGTGGTCTCCATCGGGACCGGCTGGTCGTCGGCGGTGACCTTCAGACTCGTCGCGATCGGCTTGGTCGGCCGCATCATTCCGACCAGCTTGGTGCCGGACTGCGGCAACTGCAACCGGATCAGCGCGACCTCGGAACGCAGGACGACGTCTTCGGTGATGTCGAAACTGCCGTCACCACGCGGTACTGCGGCCAGGTGGATTCCAGGCGCGGTCAAACCCGGTCCCTCCGCCGTCGGTGGCGGTTGGACCGGTGCCGCGCCGCCCCCGTTGGCCAATGGGCCCGGGCTCGGCGCAACCGGCGTACCGGCTTGCTCATCAGCCGAACAAGCAACAGTCGTACTGATCCCCAGAGTCAGTGCGACCACCGCCAGCACGGAGGTCCTCAAGCTACGTGCGGACATGCGACATCGCCCCCAATGGACCCGGCCACTTCCTCTGGTGGCCGGATCGACTTCCGCATACGATACGCCGGAATTAGCCTGGCAAGGCAAATACTTATGCATTTCCGAAGGGGTGGGAAAATGCGGGGACACAGCGTATCCGGGCAATCTCCAACAGTTATCCCGGGGGGACGGAAAATCAGGACGATATTATCGAGAAGGTCAGGTCCGCAATTTGCCCGGGTGTTGTCCGGAGTGCTGGCGGTGACCGTGCTGGGGCTGGGGGCCCTGTTCGCGGTACCGGCGCAGGCGGCCGGTAGTGGTGTGCTGCACGTGATCCAGGGCCTGCCTGGCCGGACCCTCGACATCGCTGTGGACGGCAAGACGGTGGCCACCGGGGTGAAGGCGACCGAGGTGGTCGGCCCGCTCACGGTCGCGGCCGGCGCGCGGAAGATCACCGCGAAGGACGGCGGGAAGCTGGTGATCGAGCGGCAGGTGACGGTGGCTGCGGACAGCAACCTCGATGTCGTCATCCACCGGCCGGCCTCGCCGACGGCGGCTCCGGTGATCACCACCTATGTCAACAAGCTGACCGCCGTGCCGCGCGACAAAGGCGCGGTCCGGGTCGCGCACACGGCCGCGGTCGGGCCGGCCGACATCCGGGTGAACGGAAAGGTACTTTTCGCCAACGTGGCGAACGGGGAATCACTCGACGTGGTTGTTCCGGCCGGTACCTACTCGGTCGAGATCGTGCCCGCCGGGTCGACTTCGCCGGTTGTTCTCGGGCCGTTGAAATTGCCGGTCCGGGCCGGTTACCTGACCCGGGTCTTCGCTGTCGGCGAGCCGACCTCGAAGACGATGAACGTCGCGGTCGCGACGCTGAAGCTGCCCGGCGCCGGGAGTGAGAAGCCCGGCCTGGTCAACACCGGTACCGGTGGACAGGCGGCAGCGCTCGGACTCACCGAGGAGCACAAGGGCTCGTCGCTGCCCTTGCTGGTCCTGGTGGGCGCACTGGCGCTGACGGTCGTGGTCAGAAAGGCGGTACGTCGCTGAGGCGGCTCTTGCTCGGATTGCTGCTGTTCACCTGTGTGGCCCTGGAGGGGTGCGCCGCGCAGGTGAACGAAGCAGTCCCGAGTCCTGGAACGGCGGACGGCGGTACTCCGGCTGTGGGTCAGCCGGAGCCGTCGTCAGCCGTGCTGCCCGGGAGGGTCGGTACGCCGGCAGCCAGCCAGCGGGTGCGGTTCGTGCCGACCGAGATTGTCATGCCCGGTGGGGCAGAGGCGGCCGTGTTGCCGGCGTCTACGGTCGCGGGGCAACTCGTAGTACCGGAGCATGTTCAGCGGGTTGGCTGGTGGGACGGGGGAGCCGAGGCCGGCGATCCGTTCGGGTCGGTGGTGATCGCGGGGCATATCGACTCGGCCAAGGAGGGCATAGGTTTCTTCGTCCGGCTCGAGCGGGTCAAGACGGGCGACACCGTCGAACTGCGCGGCGACGGCCATAGTGCGAAGTACCGGGTGAATTCGGTGACCTCGGTGCCGAAGGATGCGCTGGCGACGAAGAGCGGTGCTTTCGACCAGACGGGTGATCATCGGCTGGTGCTGATCACGTGCACGGGTGCGTACGACCGCGGGCGGGGCGGCTACGAGAAGAACCTGGTGGTCAGCGCGACACCGCTGGGCCTGGCGAAGTAGTAGAGCTAGACCTACCCCCGATGGGGTGGTCGCTCCCTGTTTGCGGTCCTGCGGACCGACAAGAGTTGACTGCATGAAGCTCACACTGCTGCCGGTCGTCGGGATCGTCGCCGGACTCGTCGCGGCACCCCTGTCCGCACCACTTGCGGCCGGCGCGGCGACGAATCTCGACGGTGTCTGGCGGATGGACGGCTACGGCACGATCGTTGCCATCGACAACGGTAAGGCGTCGCTGTTCTCCACTACCTCGATCAGCTGTACGCCGGCCGGCGAGTACACGCAGACCGGTGACCGATTCACCGCCGACGAGGAGCAGGCCTTCACCGTACGGGGCCGGCGCGACCGCGCGGTGATGCACGTCGAGGGCAATGTCGGCGACAAACACCTGCGCCGGGTGGCGAAACTACCCAAGCTCTGCACGGAGCCGGGCGCGACGGGTCCGCTCGCCGTCTTCGATCAGTTCTGGACGACGTACGCCGAGAACTACCCGTTCTTCCAGGCCAAGGGCATCGACTGGAACAAGGCCCGCGCCACCAACCGCCCGCTGGTCACCCCGGGCATCTCGGACGACGCGTTGTTCGCCTTGCTCAGCAACATGATCAAGCCGCTAGGCGACGCGCACACGGCGATCCGTACGCCCAACGGCAAGCTGTACGCCGGCGCCCGGCCGGGGACGACGCTGCCGACGCCGGAGCTCGAGGCGAAGCTGCGGCCGTACATCGAGCAGACCGCGTTGAAGGGCGTGAAGTACACGTCGTACGCGAACGACCGGATCGGGTACGCCGACCTGCCCGGCCGGATCGGCTACCTGCGGGTGATCGCGTTCCTCGGCTACGGCGACGTGCCCGATTACAACGCCGAGCGGGACACCCTGAACGCGACGCTGGACAAGATCCTCACCAAGGAACGCGTCAGCGGGCCGGGCAAGTTGCGTGGCCTGATCGTCGACCTGCGGATCAACGGTGGCGGCTCCGACCAGCTCGCCCTCGATCTGGCGTCGCGGCTGACCAGCAAGCCGTTCTTCGCGTATGCCAAGCGAGCCCGCAACAACCCGGTCGACGCCAGCGCGTTCACGACGCCCCAGCCGCTGTTCGTCGCGCCGTCGGAGCGGACGAAGTACACGGGACCGATCGCGATGCTGACCGGTGGCTCGCAGATGAGCGCCGGCGAGACCTTCACCCAGGCGATGATCAACCGCGTCCCGCGACCGGTCCGGATCGGCGAGAACACTCAAGGCGTCTTCTCCGACACCTTGCAACGAACCCTTCCGAACGGCTGGGAGTACATCCTGCCGAACGAAGAGTTCCGCACCCGCGACTGGAAGACGTTCGACGGCCCCGGCATCCCGCCGGACATCCGTACTCCGGTCTTCACCACCGCCGAACTCGACGGCCACCGCGACACCGCGTTCCGCACGGCCCTGAAGCTCCTGGTCAGGTAGTCCACCGAGGGCTGCCCGGAGCCGTCCCTGATCTACTCTCCGAGCCGTTCCCAACCGACGGGAACGGCTCGGAGAATCAGTGTCATGACCACCCCACCCCGGTTCGCCCGGCCGATCCTCACCACCGTCCTCGCCCTGACGACGCTGGCGCTCACCCTGCTGCTCTGAGTAGCGGCGCCACGCTAGGGTCGGGGGCATGGCGAGGTATTTCGATGTGCACCCGGAGAATCCGCAGAAGCGATCGATCGGGCAGGTGGTCGAGCTGATCCGCAACGACGGGTTGATCGCCTATCCGACGGACTCCTGTTTCGCGCTCGGCTGCCAGCTCGGCAACAAGGACGGCTTGGACCGGATCCGGACCATCCGGCATCTCGACGACCGGCACCACTTCACCCTGGTCTGCCAGGACTTCGCCCAGCTCGGCCAGTTCGTGCACATCAGCAACGCGGTCTTCCGGTCGATCAAGGCGGCGACGCCGGGCAGCTACACGTTCATCCTGCCGGCCACCAAAGAGGTCCCGCGCCGGCTGCTGCACCCGAAGAAGAAGACGGTCGGTGTCCGGATACCCGACCACGTGGTGACGCAGGCGCTGCTGGAGGAGCTCGGCGAGCCGCTCCTGTCGAGCACCCTGCTGCTGCCCGACCAGGAGGAGCCGATGACCCAGGGCTGGGAGATCAAAGAGCTCCTGGACCACCAGATCGACGCGGTGATCGACTCCGGCGACTGCGGCACCGAGCCCACCACGGTGGTCGACTTCTCCGAGGACACCCCCGAGGTCGTCCGGGTCGGCGCCGGAGACCCATCCCCCTTCGAGTAACAGCCGCCCTCTTCGGCCCAGGCGCCAACCCTCCGCGACCCACCCGATTCCAGTTGCCAAGGGCAACGGTCGACCGTCGGCGCATACCCAAGTGGATGGGCAAGCGCTTGCCTCGGCGTGTCGGGCTGACCGGCGGGAGTTGTGCATGCATGGCAGTCCGGCGGCGGTTGGCCGGCGGCTTGTTCGGTCACTGGCGACCTGCAGCGCGGCAGTGGCCGAAGGAACGGCGTTCGCCGGCCGGTTCGCCACTCCAGCTCTTGCGGTGGGGAAATTTGTGTCCGAAAGTGGCCGGGAGAGGTTACTGATTCACGGACTCGACCGCCCCGAATGGAGACCACCGTGCCCTCGCTCAAAAGACCAGCCCTGGCTCTGCTTGCTGTGATCCTGCTGATCGGTGGGATCCCCGGCAGCGCTCAGGCCTACGCGAACGCGTTCTTCCCGACTCAGAACAGCGGCAACCGCGGCGCCGACGTACTGGCGATCCAGTACCTGCTGCAGCACAACGGTCAGTCGGTGACTGCTGACGGCGTCTTCGGTGCGACCACCGTGACCGCGGCCAAGGCCTTCCAGACCGCCAAGGGCCTCGGCTCCGACGGCATCGTCGGCCCGCAGACCTGGGGTGCGCTGGTACCGACGATCCGGCTCGGCGACAACAACGCGGCCGTGAAGGCGTTGCAGGTCGAGCTGAACGCCAAACGCCGGCTCGGCCTCGCCGTCGACGGAGTCTTCAGTACTTCGGTCCGCGACGCCGTCGTCGCGTTCCAGTCCCACGCCGGGATCGGCGCCGACGGCATCGTCGGCCCGATCACCTGGCGCAACCTCACCTGGCACTACGACTACCCCGACTTCACCGCCAACCTCTGCGACCAGGACCCCGACGGCAACGGCACCGCCGCCAACTGGGCCGCCGCTGCCGCTGTCGCTCAACTGGAGGCGGCCACCCGCTCCTTCGCGAGCACCAACCAGGGCAAGGTCGGGTACGGCGACGCCGGCTTCGAGCACGGTGGCGACATCCCCGGCCACGCCAGCCACGACAACGGCATGGACATCGACATCTGGCCGATCCGTACCGACAACGCGCAGTGCACCGCCGGACGGATCACCTGGGAGTCCGCGACGTACGACCGCGCCGCGACCCGCCAACTCGTCCAAGCGGTCCGGGCGGCCGCTCCCGGGCACGTCAAGTTCATCTGGTTCAACGACCCGACGCTGATCAACGAAGGCCTGACCGCCAACTGGCCGGCCCACGACAACCACCTCCACATCCGGTACTGCGAGAAGGTCCACCCCAACAGCACCTACGTGTGCTGACAAACTGATCGGGTGACGACACTCGACCTGACCCCAGACGAACTGCTCACCACCACCCGTACCGTCCGCAAGCGGCTCGACCTCGAGCGGGCGGTGCCGATGGAGCTGATCCGCGAGTGCATCGAGATCGCGCTCCAGGCGCCGTCCGGGAGCAACCGGCAGACGTGGCACTGGCTGGTGATCACCGACGCGGAGAAGCGGGCAGCGATCGGGGAGTACTACCGGCGGTCCGTCGAGTCGTACCTGGAGTCCCCGGGTGCGGCCGGCCGGCTGCATGCCGACGACCCGGACAGGGCGCCGGTGCAGCAACGCGTCGGGTCGAGTGTCGCTTACCTGGGCGAGAAGATGGGCCAGGTACCGGTCCTGGTCATCCCCTGCCTCCAGGTGAAGTCGCTGGGCGCGGGCAACCAGGCCGGCATCTGGGGCTCGATCCTGCCGGCCGCGTGGCAGTACTGCCTCGCTGCGCGTGCACGTGGCCTCGGTACTGCGTGGACCACGCTGCACATGACCTATGAGCAGGAGATCTCGGAGTTGCTCGGACTGCCTGAGGACATCCGGCAGTCCGTGCTCCTCCCGACCGCCTACTACACCGGCGATACCTTCAAGCCCGCTCCGCGCCAGCCGGTCGAGGAAGTACTGCACATCGACGGCTGGTGAGTCACCTGACCTCCAGCTCGGACAGCTGCATCCGGTAACCGCCTTCGCCATCCGGCCTCAGTTCGGTCCCGCGTACCTGCACATACCTCGCCGTAGTCGCGGGGAACGTGTAGGCCTGTACTCCGGAACCGGGCTGCGGCAGGTCGTTCACCGTGGCCACCGGGGTCCAGGTCGTGCCGTCGAGTGAGGTCTCGATGGTGAAGTCGACCGGGAACCCGTTGCCGGTGTTGCCGCCGTCGGAGCGGGCGTACAGGTCGACGCGGCTGATCAGGCTGGGTCCGCCGAGATCGACTCGCGCGTACTGCGGGCTGTTGGCCGCCACCGACGCGCTGGTCCAGCCCATCGAGTTCCACAGCCTGGATTGGTGGGAGCCGTCGGTGAGGTTGGCCTTGAGCCAGCCCTCGGCGGTGAACTCGGACGAGGTCGACGAGCTGACCGGGCGTCCGGCCGCCAGGTTGCCGCCGGCAACTTCTACTTCGGCGAACTGCAGGCGGTAGGTGCCGAAGTTGTCCTGGCTGAGCCTGTTGCCGACGACCTTGACGTAGCGGACGTTCTGCGGTGCGAAGGGGAACGTCTGGGCGGTGGCGGTCGGCTTCGGGTAGTTCTGTTTGCCGGCGACGGTCGACCAGGTTGTTCCGTCTTGCGAGACCTGCACGGTGAAGTCGATCGGGAATCCGCTGCCGGCGTTGGAGCCGTCACTGCGTGGGTAGAGATCCACTCGGCTCACAGGCTTGGCCGAGCCGAGGTCGAGTTGGATGGATTGCGCGTCGGTGGCGCTTGCTGCCGCGGCGCTCGTCCAACCCATTGAGCCGGTTACCGACGTACGCCGGCCGTCCACCGCCGCCCGTGGATTCCAGCCGTCGCCGTCGTACGTCGAGCTGACGGTGACCGGCCGGGCCTCCGCCGGGTTGGTCTCGGGGTTGAGCCGGACGTTGTCGAACTGGACGCTGACCCCACCGCTGGCCAGGCCGACGCCACCCGCGCTGAACGCGTTGTCGGTGACGGTCAGGACAGGTGCTTGCCCTGTTCCGGCGTACACGGTGATCGTGTTGCCGCGTGCAACTACTCTCAAGCGGTTGAACTGGCCGGGGGTGTAGCCGGTCGCCTGGGCGTGCGCGAGGTTGGTGCCGCTGCGGTAGACGAACACCTCGCCGTTGTTGCGCTGGGCGACCAGGTAGCCGCTCTCGAAGTCGGTGGTGTTGAGGTTGCGGACAACGAGGCCGGCCCAGTTGTTGTTGCCGTCGTTGCTGTTCACGCCGGTGATCTTCAGGTCGACGCTCGCTGCGACATCGGCGTACGCGCGGCCTTTGAGTCCGCTGACGAAGTCCCAGCGGGAGGTGTCGGTCTGGCTGAGGATGCCGCTCGTCGACGACCAGGTGCCCTTGCCTGCTTGCCAAGCAGAGGCGCCGGTGGTGAAGTCGTCGGCGTACGGAAAGGTCTGGTCGGGGCCGCCGGTGGCGAGGGCGTCGAGGACCTGGCGGTGGACGTCGTCGATCGCAGTACCGGAGTGGTCGATCGTGTACGAGTTGGTGATGAGGGAGTTGGCGAGGGCCTTCGCCAGGACGGGCTTGGTCGCGGTGAGCTTGGTGAAGAGTTCGTAGTCCTCGACGCCGTCGAGTTGGGTTTCGCTGCGGACGCTGTCGTACAGGTCGTAGGCCGCGCGGTTCGGGCGTACCAGGAAGTTGTCGCCGGTCTGCGGGCCGTCGAAGGTGTCGAACTGGACGTACGGGCCGCCGACGTTCTGGAACCAGTAGTTCCAGCCCCAGTGCAGGTAGCCGACCGCGTTGGCCTTCCAGGCGAGCAGCGGGGTGAGGCGGGTCTTGTCGAGGTGCGAGCCGATGAAGCGGTTGAGGTACGGGCCGCGCGGGCCGATGCAGTTGTAGAGCCAGAGCTCGTTGCCGTTCAGCCGCTTGGTCTGGAAGTAGCCGACGTTGTCCTCGTACAGGTTGAGGATCGGGGTGTTCGAGGTGACGGTGGCCGGCGGGGTGTTGATGGCGAGCTCGGCCTCGTTGAGCTTCGGGTTCGGGAAGGACTGCCGGTACTTCGCGTAGAGCCAGTTGGCCGCGGTGATCTCCTCCGGGTGACTCGACTCGTCGTTGGCGCTCATGTAGAAGATGTCGGTCCAGCCCTTGGCATCGAGGTGCTGCTTGAGCGCCGGGAACACCTTGTCCAGATAGGCGTTCGACTCGGGAGTGTTGGTGGCGACGGCGACCATCTGGGTCTTTCCGTCGGAGCCGCGCTTGAGCATCTCGAGGGTCGGGCTGGTGCCGCCGTTGAGGAGGTGAGGGGTGTGGATCCATTGCAGGGCGCCGGCGTCGGCGTACGTCTGGATGAACCGGTCGAAGGTGTTCCAGCCGAAGGTATAGTTGCCTGCGGCATCGATGGTGGTGTCGGGGATGAGCAGCGCCTGGAAGTCGGCGAAGACCACGTTGTTGCGGTGCTCGGCGTGGTTGCGGGCCATCGCCTCGATCACCTTCCACCAGTTGGCGTCGTACATCTGGACGCCGTACTGGACCGGGATCGACTTGACCGTGCCGTCGTAGTCCCAGCCGGCCGAGGTGGTCCAGTTGTTGAGCTTGAAGGTGGACTGGTTGGTGGGCGGGATGGTCGTCGGGTAGACGGTCAGGCGCACCGGTACTGCGACGTTGCCCGCGCTGCTCTGGACGGTGGCGGTGCCGGTGTAGACGCCGGGGGTCTGGGTGGTGGGGACGTGGACGCTGTAGTGGTACGGCTGGGTGATGTTGGCGGCCAGTGCGCGTGGAGTGTTTTCGACTAGCGCGTCGTAGTACGCCGTACCGCCACCAGGCGCTGCTTCCACCTCGGCGTCGCCCAGCAGGATGACGTTGGGATGCAGGTACTCCCGACGCACGCTGATCTCTGCTGCCGGGATGGTCGCCCCTCCGGGGCCGGTCAACGCGCTGGGGCTCACTGATACTCCGGTGACCGCAGCCGTCGGCCGTACTGCGATCTGCGCCGCCTCGGTCTCGTTGCGGGCGGCGTAAAGGTCGATCGCGGTCGGTGCGCCGGCGGGTCTCGTCGTTCCGGCGAACAGCCGGTCGGCCGCGCTGTGCGTCCACACCGGTGGAGGTGCCGCGTGAGCGGGCAGGGGGACCAGTGCGGCAATCAGCACCCCAGCTGCAAGACCTGCGATTGTGCGCATTGATGTCCTCCGGGCGGCCAAAGAATCAGAAGTGTGCACGATTCTGTGATCACCCTCCGCGCCGGTCAACCCTGAACCCCGTAACCACCGCGTCCGAAACCGGCCATCGGTTGCCTAACACTCAAAACTCTCTTAGGTTGTTAGACGAGGTGATTCTTCATGGCCTACCAGCCGGAACTCATCGGCGGCCACGTAGCCCTGGACCTGCTCAACACCATCTCCTGGCGCCTGGACCCCAGCCGCACCATCGACCGGATAGCCACGCCGGAGGCGCTCGCGATCTGGTGCGCTGCGGTCGGTCTGAGCGGATCGGATGGCCAACTGGAACGGGTTGTCGCCGTGCGCGAGGTCGTCTATGGCGCGGTACTTCCGATCGCACGTGAGATGAAGGCAGGCGACCTTGCGGAACTGCAACGGCTACTGGTGGGGGCACTCGAGCGCTCGACCCCCGCCGGCGTGCGGCCGTTGGATTGGGTGGGGGCTGATCTGGTTGATGAGCTGGTCATGGCGGCGGGGCGGTTGGTGGAGCGGGAGGATCTGGGGCGGTTGCGGGAGTGTCAGGATTCGGGGTGTGGGTGGTTGTTCCTGGATCGGAGTAAGAACGGGTCCCGGCGGTGGTGTAGTTCGGGGGATTGCGGAAATCGCGCTCGGGCGCGGCGGCATTATCAGCGGCTTCACCCAGGTACCGGGGTGCTCTCGTGAGGCGGCTGGCGGGCGCTGAACGCCGGCGGGAGTTCTTGCTCGGGATGCGGATGGGGGTCGGGCCGGGGGCGGCGGCGTTTGTGTTGGCGTTGAGTTTCGGGGCTGAGGCGGTGGCTCGGGGGTGGGGAGTCGGGCTGCCGGTGGTGTTCTCGATGTTCGCGTTCTCGGGGTCGGCTCAGTTCACCTTGCTGACGACGCTGGCGGGTGGGTCGGCGGTTGCGGCGGTGATCTCGGCGGTGTTGATCAACGCGCGGTATCTGGTGATGAGCGTGGCGCTCAACAACAGTCTGGAGGGCGGGCGGATCAGCCGGGCGATCCAGGCGCAGGCGTTGTGTGACGCCTCGTTTGTGGTTGCCCATCGCAACAACGGCGGCTACGACATCGTTCGGCTGATCGGTGCGAGCGTGCCGCAATGGGTGCTCTGGAGTTCCGGTACGGCGGTTGGGGCGCTCACCTCGCCGTCACCTGACCTGATGCATCAGCTCGGCCTCGACGTCGCGTTCCCGGCGTTCTTCCTGATCCTCGCCATCGACGAACTGCGCCGGTCGAAGCGCGCGCTGACAGCAGCACTCCTCGGCGCGACGATCGCCGCGGGGCTGCTCTTCGTCACCACCCCGAGCTACGCCTTGCTGGGCGCGATCGCCGCCGCGCTCATCGGCGTACTGCCCCAGAAGGAAGGTGATCCGGTATGAGGCTCTGGCTCTCCGTCCTCGCGGTGACCGTGATCAGCTGGCTGATGAAGGCGAGCGCCCCACTGATCATCGCCCGACGCAAACTGCCGGCGAGCGTGATCCGGATGACCGCGTTGACCGCCCCGGTCCTGCTGGCCGGCCTGATCGTCACCGAACTCGGCGGCGAACACTGGCAGGCCCTCGACTGGACGAAGATCGCCGGCACGGCGACGGCCGGCGGGCTGTGCCTGGCCAAGGTACCGATGCTGCTGGCCGTTGCCGGAGGCATCGTCGTCACGGCGGTCATCCGCCTCAGCCTGCGCTAGCCGCCATCTCCTCGATGGTCAGCCCGCTCAGGATCGAGTGTGGCTCGGTGACCGTCAGGTCGAGCGACGGATCAGCAGCCTCGTCACGCACCTTCACCAACAGCCAGTCCCCGTCGCGACCGGTCCGCGTGAACGCCCACGAACCGGTCAACTTCACGCCCTGTAAGGCGAAACGGAAATGCCCGCGCTCGATCGCCAGCGCCGGCTTGATCAGCTGGTGCTGCTTGTCCCGCGTCTGGTTCTGGTAGTCGCCCGCATCCCACACGATGACGGCGCCACTGCCGTAGCGGGCGCCCTCGTGCACGCCCTCATATGTCGCATACGACATCTCGTGGTCGTCGGTCGGCACCGCCAGCCGCTTCACCACAGGATCCAGCGACGGCCCGCGCGGCACCGCCCAGGACTTGAGGACGCCGTCCACTTCCAGCCGTACGTCGTAATGCATCCGCCGCGCATCATGCTGCTGGACCACGAACACCGGCATCTAGAGGAACCTCCGCAAGTGGTCCGCCGTAAAGACAAGCTTACGGCGGACCACCGCGGGGAGGGCGCTGCCGGACCTGACGGGAGGGTCAGGCGGCGGCAGCGGCGGGTGGCTCGATCTGCTCGCGCAGGCGATCCAGGATGCCGCGCAGCAGGCGGGAGACCTGCATCTGGCTGACGCCGATCTCGGCGCCGATGTCGGCCTGGGTGTGACCCTCGACGAACCGCAGTTCGAGGATCTTGCGTTCGCGCGGGTTGAGGTCGTTCAGCACTGGCTCGAGCATGGCGACCGCCTCGGTCCGCTCGAACGCGCTGTCCTCCTCGTCCGCGATGGTGTCGGCCAGGCTGGCCGTGGACTCCCCGTCGAGCGGGCGGTCCAGCGACAGTACGGAGAAACAACCGTCGGCAGCGAGCGCCGCCTCGACCTCGGCGACCGTGGTGCCGAGTCGCTCGGCGAGCTCCTCCAGGGTGGGATCACGCTGCAGGTCCTGCACCAGCTGCGGTCGCGCGGCGGCGATCGAGCCCTGCAGTTCCTGCAGTCTGCGCGGGATCCGCACGGTCCAGGAACAGTCCCGGAAGTAGCGCTTCACCTCGCCGCGGATGGTCGGTACGGCGTAGGCGAGGAACGGCGTCTCGGTGTCCGGGCGGTAGCTGCGGGCGGCCTTGACCAGCCCCAGGTACGCGACCTGGTCAAGATCGTCGGACTCGACGCCCCGGCCACGGAAACGGCCGGCGATGCTGTGGGCGATACCGAGGTTCAACTCGATCGCTTCGTCCAGCAGGAGCTGCCGGACTGCTTCGTCGGTGGACTGCGCGCGCCGGGTGAGAAGATCCCGGGTGGTCAGATCGCGCTGCTGCTTCGGATCGCTGTGCTTCTTCGGTTCGGCAAAAACGGTAACCATGATTCTTGACCTCGCGACTATGAGTCACGGCGCGGCACATGTCTGGACCGCGGTCAATATCTGTGTGACTCATTCCTACCCCATGGATCGCGAAGTTATGCACCCGAGGGTCGAATTTCATCAACCCGTAGGCTTCCCTCAACGTTCAGTCGAGGCTTCGCAACACGGCCAGCGCGGCTGCCGGAGTACGGGGTGAGTCGCGCCAGCGCAGCGACCATCCGTACGGCGGTACGCCTGCCGCGAGTGGTCGGACCACTACGCCGGGTGGGTACGGAGTGGACAGGAGACCGAGCGCTACGCATTCGCCGGCCTTGACCAATTCGGCCGCTGAGCTGCCGCTGGCCGGATGGCGGCGCGGGGCGAATCCCGCGGTACGGCAGCAGGCGAGGACGAACTCGTTCCACTCCGGGGCGAGGTCGTCCTGGGGTAGGTAGTGGAGCTCATCCGTGAGCTCACGTACTGCGACTGACTCCGCGGACGCGAGTGGGTGCCGCGCCGGGAGGGCGACCCCGAGGGCTTCGCGGCGGATGATGCGCTGCATGACTCCGTCGGGGCAGCGGGCGGTGGAGCCGCAGAGGGCCAGGTCGAGTTCACCGGCGAGCAGGCGTTGCTGTTGCTCGCGGGTGCCGCGGCTGGTGATCTCGAGCCGGAACGACGGCAGGCGGTCGCGCAGCCGGGCGAGTACGGCGCGCGGGGTGGCGAGATTGGTGTGGAGTACGTCGATCCGGAGTACCTGGTCGCGCTGCGCGGCGGCGGTGGCGTCGGCGACCCCGGACCTGATCGCCTCCAGAGCGCCACGGGCGTGCGGGAGGAAGGCGTCACCGGCGGCGGTCAGTGTCACGCCGCGAGGGGAGCGGTCGAACAGCTGGGCGCCGAGCTGGGTCTCGAGCCGGCGGATCTGGTTGCTCAAGGCTGGTTGAGAGACGTACAGCCGGCGTGCCGCGGCGGTGAAGTGCAGTTCCTCCGACATCACCAGGAAGTACCGCACCAGCCGTAAATCGACGTCCATGCCTGTCGGACCTTCTCCACACACTCGACCGCCAGAAGAATGGGACGCTAGTGCTACTGACGGTCACCCGTCGAGGGTTCAGGGCAGAGAACACCAATCCCTTACAGAGAACGAAGAAACTGTCGGCCATTTGCCCGACACCGAGCGCCGAGTGTGACCGCCGGGCACGGTGCGGCCCCGGCGCTGTCTGCTCAACGCCGGGGCCCATGGCAACCGTTGTTTGCTGCTCTTCCAGTGCCCTTCAGAGCCGTTCTCAATCGAGGCACGGGTCACATCCGTCAGTTCCCCGGCCACTCCCCGGTCCAGCGCTCGAAAGCTTTCGCGCCACCGCGGTCGATCGCTGCTTTGACCACGGCGTACACCGCTCCCTGCAAGGCGGCCGCGAGCAGGACCTGGCGCCACGGGTACTCCGCCTGCAGCGCGTCGGGTGCGTCGTCCTCATCGCTGATCCGCCGCCAGACCTGTTTGAACACAGCCCCCGCGACCAGCCCACCCGCGATCCCCGACAGCAGCCCGAACGGCCGATACGCGATCTTGGCGGCTTTGCTCACCGACCCCGCCCCACAATCCAAGCGGCCGCGCCGACACCCAACGCCACGGCACCGCCGACGGCGGCGGTGGCCTTCGGGTGCTGCCGTGCGGTCGCGGGCATCTCCTTGGCGCGGGCCGGCAGGTTCCGGGCGCTGTCCTTGGCGCGCTCGCCGGCCGTACCGGCTGCTTGTACAGCCCGATGGCCGGCGCTTGCTGCCGACTCCTTGATGCGGCGGGGGACGTTGAGCTGACGGGTCAGTTGCTGGACGGTGTCGGCCAGGTGTCGGCGGGTCAGTTCGAGGTCGGCCCGGAGGGCTTCGGTTTCGGTCATCGTGGTGTCTTTGGTGGTGGTCATGCGCTGACCTTCCCTTCCGGCTGGTGGCCCTTGAGGGCCTCGAGATCCTCGTGCACGCCTTCGACGGCGTGTTCAGGCATGGGCGGAGTCGCGTGGCTGACATGCCGCTTGCCGAGCAGCGCCGCGCCGCCGGCGATCGCGAACAGCACCAGCGCGACGATCAGCGCCGACAACCAGGCCGGTACGGCGGCCGCCAGGCCGAGAATCGCCGCGGCGACCAGCGCGCCGACGCCGTACACGGCGACCGTTCCGGCGCCACCGAACAAGCCGATGCCGATCCCGGCCTCCTTGCCCTTGTCCTTGAGCTCGGCCTTGGCCAGCTGCAACTCGTCGCGCACCAGCCGGCTCACGTCGTTGCTGAGCTGAGCGACCAGGGCGCCGACGTGCTGCTCCTGATGGTCCTCATGGATGGTTTCCGGGTGCGTGGTCATGAAAGCCCGGTACCCACGCTCCGTGACGGCAAGCAGACGATCGAGTAGCGGCCAGGAAGTGACCGCTACCCGCGATACGTTCTGAGTCTCATCAGCGAGCGGGAGGGAACTGCGATGGACTGGAAGCTGGAGTTGGTCTCGGTGCCGGTGGCGGACGTGGACCGGGCCAAGGCCTTCTACACCGAGAAGATCGGCTTCAACGCCGACCATGACCACCAGGTCACCGACGAGCTCAGGTTCGTCCAGCTGACCCCGCCGGGCTCCGCGTGCTCGATCGCCATCGGCACCGGGATGCCGCAGGCCGAGCCTGGGTCGGTGCGCGGTCTGCAGGTGGTCGTCGCGGATGTCGCCGCCGCGCGGGCCGAACTGGCCGGTCGTGGCGTCGAGGTCAGCGAGGTGCAGGACTTCGCCTGGGGCAGCTTCGTCTTCTTCGACGACCCGGACGGCAACGGCTGGGCGCTGCAGCAACTCCCGGACCGCGGCTGACCCCTGAGGCGGGACGGATTTAGGGACGGACGGTTCGAAAAGTCCTTACCTGGTTGGGAATGAATGCCGGGTAACCGGTGTTCGGACAGTTCGAGATACCGCTGGGTTCGCGGTGGTGACCGGTTGTAAGGTGGCCTTTGGTTGAGCAGCCAGCCGGCGTTGGATGCGTCGACGACTGCGGTCCCTGCCGAGGACGACTATGACCGATCTGCATCACCACCCAGTCCCTGCTCTACGACGCCGTAAATCCGTCTCCGCCCCTGTCCAGAAGTCTGGTGCCATGCCTGTTGCCACCTCCGTGCGCCCCACCAGCGCGCGGCCGGAAGAAGTCCAGGTCCAGCTGGGCGGTCGATGGATCGCCGGCCAGGCCCTGGCCCACCGCAGCGGCGAAGTGCTGGTCAGCCACCACGGCCACTTGGTCTGGGTGGATCAGCAGTCCGTTCGCAAGCCGTAACTACAGAGCAGTAGTACCGGCCACCAGGTTGCCGATCGCGACGGCAACCTCGGCTCCGCTCGGCTCGAACCGGTTCTTGGTCAGCCCCGAAGCTCACGCCACTGGCGGTATCCGCCCAGGCCGCGCTGCCACCCGTCCCCGGCATGCCGAAGCTTGTCGGAGCTTCTTGCGCCGACGATCCGAGTCGGCCGAGCGGCAGTCCCAGCGTCCAGGTCGCTTGATTCCCGAACAGTTCGTCGACGCCCGTCAGCGCTGGGCTGAACAGCTGCACTCCATCCACTGCGCCGAGCATTCCGGCGGAGGAGCCGGGAGATCGGTTGGCCGGTGGCTCGGCGGACCAGCTCACCGATCAGGAAGCCGAAGGTCAGGGCGTGGTAGGCAGTCTTGGTGCCCGGTTCCCACCAGAGCCCGGCCTCGGCCAGCGCGGTAGACAGCGAGCTGGAGTCCGGTCTCGGCTCCAGAGGAGACCAGGCCGTCGATCTTGTCCTGCACCAGCTTCTGGAGGTCCATATGCCTAGGTCGGAGGCGGGCCAGGGTTCTCTACATGAGCTGCGAGCTCGTGCAGGTACTCGTCGATGGGACCGAGGTTGAGCAGGCCGCTGCCTGCGGCCAGTTGACCGGCTGCAGGAGTCAGTACTTCCAGTGCGCGTCGCATGGTCGGCTGGTCGTCCTGCTCGATGGCCGCCTTGGCGATCAGGCACCAGTGAGCCTCTAGGAGGAGGTCGTTGCGTGGCTCTGTTTGCGGGGTCCCTTGCTGCAGATCCGCGAGCAGGCCGGGCATGCTCGAGGTGTCGACCACCTGGTACGCGGCTTCGTTGCCTGCCCTCATGGCTCGGTACAAGGTGGTGAAGACGGCGACCAGTGGTAGCTCTCGTCTGGCCGCCAGGTCATCGGCTGCTGCTGCGTGGGTGTCGGCAGTGGCGAAGTCCGCTAGTGCGCTGCGGGCTTGCATGCGGATGAGGTGGCCCAGTACCTCGTAGGTGGTCAGGTCGTGGCGACTGGCCAAGGTGATCAGCTCTGCGCCGATCTGGTCGCGTTCTGGGGCTAGGCCGGCTCGGTAGAAGGTCTGCATGAACAGGCTGTTGAGGGCGAAGGCGAGCAGGGCCGGGTCTTCCAGCTGCCTGGCTAGCGCGACTGCTTCCTGCGCTGCGGCTAGCGCTCGGGTGCTCTTGCTGCCGCGCGATTCGATCGCCACTGTGGCCAGGAGACGGGCTCGAACTGCTGGCTGGGTGGCGGCTGTCAGGGCTCGCTCTGAGGCGGCAACGATCGCATCGGCCTGCTCCTGGTCGTCGGAGCGCGTCCAGATCGCCGGTACGTCGTACAGGCCGATGACTCGGGCTGTCAGCTCTGGGTCGCCCAGTTCCTCGGCGGCGGTTATGGCTGCCAGCCTGTGTTCGCGGGCCGCCTCCAGGCCGGTTCCGCCGGTCACTGCGAGGTTGCGGAGGAGTCCGACGGTCGACTCGAGTCGTGCGCGGGCGGTGGAGGCCACTGCCCGGTCGTAGGCGGCAGTGGCTCTGGCCCAGACCTGTCCGGCCGCTTGAGGGCTCAGGTGCTCGGCCTGGTTGAGGATGTCGGTCTCGAGGCGCTGGAGCGCTGGGGTGGGGTCGACGCCGAGTTGTTCGATGAGGAGGGTCCGGGCGTTACGTAGTACGGCTAGAGCGTCGCCCTGGCGGTCGCTGCGGTAGAGGGCCAGGGCTAGTAGACGCCAGGCGTCCTCGCGCCAGGGGTGCTCGGTCACATGCGCGTCCAAGGCCGGTACTGCCTCTGCTGCCAGGCCTAGGGCTAGTTGTGCTTCGGCCTGGCGTTCTATGGCGGTCAGTCGGAGCTCTGCGAGCTTGGAGCGTTCGGCGTGGGCCCAAGGGGCGTCGGCGTACTCCGCGTAGGCGGGGCCTCGCCACCAGTCCAGTGCGTCTTGTAGCTCTTCCAGCGTTGGCTGGCCGGCCATCAGTTGCTCGAACCGCCAGGCGTCGACGTCTGTTGCTTTCAGGGCGTAGCCGGGGCCTTCGGTGATGAGCAGGGTGGGCTTCGAACGTGGTGGGCGGTTGGGTTCCAGCGCTCGACGCAGTGCCGCGACGAAGGTGCGGACCGCGCTCGTGGCGCCGTCTGGTGGGACCGTCCACAGGTCGGCGACGAGCGAATCGACGGGGACGACGCGGCCGCGGGCGATGATCAGGCGGGCGAGTACTGCGCGGTGGCGCGGGCCCTTGAGCGCGAGTTCCGCGCCGTCCCGCCAGGCCGTGACCGGTCCGAGTACGCCGAAAGCCACCACCTGGTCACCGTATAGCGCTGCTCATCGGATGCTCATCGGCGCGCGGCAGGCTTCGGGGTGTGACAGACGAAATGACTATCCCCGGATTCGGCTACCAGCGCATCGAGGTCGCCGACGGCGTCTCGCTCAACGCGGCCGTCGGCGGCCAAGGCAGCCCGATCGTGCTCCTCCACGGCTTCCCGCAGACCCACCTGATCTGGCGGCACGTCGCCGCTTCGCTGGCCACCGACCACACGGTGATCTGCCCCGATCTGCGCGGGTACGGCGACAGCGACAAGCCCGCGGAGACCGACGGTACGACGTACTCGAAACGCACGATGGCCGCCGACATCGTGGCGCTGGCCGAAGCTTTGGGGCACTCCCAGTTCGCGCTGGTCGGGCATGACCGCGGTGCGCTCGTGGCGTTCCGGGCCGGACTCGACCACCCGGACAAGATCACCCACCTCGCTTGCCTCGACGTGCTGCCGACCTTGGACATGTGGGACGCGATGCACGGCGTCAACGCGGCCGTCGCCTTCCACCTCTACCTGATGGCGCAGCCACCCGGCCTCCCCGAGCAACTGATCGCCTCGGCTCCCGACGCCTTCTTCGGCTACTTCCTGGACCTGTGGATCAAGGACCCGGCCGCGATCCCGACCGACGTCCGCGCCGCCTACCTGAAGGCATCACGCGAAGCGATCCCGTCGATCGTCGCCGACTACCGCGCCAGCGCCGGCATCGACATCACCCACGACCGCGAAGACCTTGCCGCCGGCAACAAATTGACCATGCCCGTCGCGGTGGTCCAGCAGGACTGGGGCTCCGCACTCGGCTTCGACGCCGCCGCCCTCTGGTCCGCCTGGGCCCCCAACCTCCACCACTCCACCACCACCGCCGGCCACTTCATGGCCGAGGAGTCGCCCGACGAAATCACCAAGACGATCAGATCCCTCACCGACTAGCCTCCCGAGCTATGGACAACGAGGCGGCCAAGGAGTTGGTACGGCGCGGGTACGACGCGCTGTCCGCCCGCTACGACGAGGCTTTCGACGGCGAATCGAAGTACGGGCCCTGGCTGGCGGAACTGCTCGACCGCCTCTCCGGACCGAGCCGCATCCTCGACCTGGGATGCGGCTCGGGAATCCCGGTGGCGCTCACGCTGGCCGAGGCCGGTCACCAGGTGACCGGCGTCGACATCAGCGAAGTAC
Organism: Kribbella koreensis; assembly: GCF_039525325.1. Classification (NCBI taxonomy): domain Bacteria; kingdom Bacillati; phylum Actinomycetota; class Actinomycetes; order Propionibacteriales; family Kribbellaceae; genus Kribbella; species Kribbella koreensis. Next base: position 723,815 of record NZ_BAAAHK010000007.1, on the reverse strand, counting down.
AGGTCCAGTGGGCGCGCGAGCGTGTTCCAGCGGCGACCTTTCTTCAGGCGGATGCTGCGCGGCTGCAGTTCCCGCCGGCTGCGGTTGATGCGGTGGTGTCGTTCTATGCGCTCATCCACATTCCGCTGGACGAGCAGCAGGAGTTGTTGCGCAAGATCGGTGAGTGGGTACGGCCCGGCGGGCTCTTCGTGGCGACCGTCGGTGCTGCCGCGTGGACCGGGGCCGAGGAGAATTGGCTCGATGGGGGCGTGCCCATGTGGTGGAGCCATGCCGACGCTGGGACGACTCGGGGGTGGGTCGAGGAGGCGGGGTTCGTGGTGGAGCGTGAGGAGTTCGTCCCCGAGGGGGTCGGTGGGCACGCGCTGTTGTGGGCCGTGCGGCGCTAATCTCTGGCATGGAGTTGCGGCAGTTGGAGTACTTCGTGGCCGTGGCGCATGAGCGGAGTTTTACGCTCGCGGCGCGGCGGCTGCATGTGGTGCAGAGTGCGGTCAGTGCGGCGATCGCGACGTTGGAGAAGGACCTCAAGGTCACGCTGTTCGAGCGGAACGCGCAGCGCGTCGTACTGACTGAGGCCGGTACTGCGCTGTTGCCCGAGGCGCTCGCGGTGATGGATGCGGTGCAAGGGGCTCGGGATGTGGTGGACGAGCTGGGCGCGGGGATGCGCGGGACCGTGCGAGTCGGGCTGCTGCCTGGGCTCGGGCTGATCGACCTACCTGCGGCGGCTGGTGAGTTCAGGCGGCGGTACCAGAACGTCGAACTGCAGTTGCGGGTCGAGCCCGAGGGGTCGGCCGGGGTGATCGTCGGGCTGCGCAACGGGGACATCGACGTCGGCTTCCTCGGGGTCGGTGCGGGCAGCGTGCCGCGCGAGCTGACCGCCTGGGAGCTGCTGAAGGTGCCGCAGGTGCTGGCCGTGCCGACGGGGCACCGGCTTGCCCGGCGCCGGTCCGTCACGCTGGCCGACCTCGCCGACGAGGCCTTCGTGGACTTTCCGCCGGGGTTCGGCACCCGGACGCTGATCGACCAGAAGTTCGAGGCGGCGGGGATCGAGCGGCACGTCGTGGTGGAGGCGCTCGGTATCGACAACGGCGTGCAGTTCGTCCGGCACGGTGTCGGCCTCGGCATCCTGCCCGGGTACGCCGTCGCCGGTGACGAGAAGATCCGCTCGGTCCCGATCGTCGGCGAGGCCTTCCAGTGGTCGCTCTACGTGGCCACCCTGCGGAAGCGGAAGCCGTCCGCGGCGCTCCGGGCCTTGCTCGGCCTGGTCACCGCCCACCTCCAGCGCCCTGCCGGGACCGAGGTCGGCCGTGATCTGATGGATCAACAAAACTGATCTGCCCATCGAGATGAGTCGTTGGACTTGATCCATCTCCCGCCGCAAGATCTAAGTGTCAGGAAAAACACGACACCGAGATCTGGAGCAGGACGATGACTGAGAACACAACCACCACCGAGCGGGTCGCGATCGTGACCGGTGGCTCGCGTGGAATCGGGCGAGAGACCGCCGGCCGCCTCGGGCGGGACGGATACGCCGTGGTGGTGACCTACAGCGGCAGCCCCGCCGAGGCAGACCAGGCCGTCAAGGAGGTCGAGCAGGCCGGCGGCCGGGCGATCGCGGTCCAGGCCGACGTCGCCGACGAGAACGCGGTGAAGGCGCTGTTCGACCGGGCCGAGGAGACCTTCGGCGGAGTCGACGTCGTCGTCCACGCGGCCGGCATCATGCCGCTGTCGCCGCTGAGCGACCTCGACCTGGACGTCTTCGACCAGGTCATCCGGACCAACCTGCGCGGCACCTTCGTGGTCGACCAGCAGGCCGCCCGCCGGGTCCGCAGCGGCGGCGCGATCATCAACCTCTCCAGCTCGCTCACCAGGCTGGCCCGCCCGGGCTACTCGGCGTACGCCGCATCCAAGGGCGGCGTCGAGGCGATCACCCTGATCCTCGCCCGCGAACTCCGTGGCCGCGACATCACCGTCAACGCGGTCGCTCCCGGCCCGACCGCGACCGCCATGTTCTTCGACGGCAAGCCGCAGGAACTCGTCGACCGGATCGCCGCCGAGCCCCCGCTGGAGCGTCTCGGCCAGCCCGAGGACATCGCCGAGATCGTCCACTTCCTGGCCGGCCCCGCGCGCTGGATCAACGGCCAGGTCATCTACGCGAACGGCGGCTCCGCGGCATGAGCAAGGTGATCCTGATCAGCGGTGCTTCGAGCGGCTTCGGCGCCCTCACCGCCCATGCGCTCGCCGACGCGGGCCACATCGTGTACGCCGGAATGCGCGGCCTCGCCGGCCACAACGCCTCCGCAGCAGCCGAGGCCAAGCAGTACTCCGAAGAGCACCGCGTCGACCTCCGCGCTGTCGAGCTTGACGTCAGTACCGAGGAATCGGTCGAGCAGGCCGTGCAGACGGTGATCGCCGAGCAGGGCAAGCTCGACGTACTCATCCACAACGCCGGCCATATGGTCCTCGGCCCGGCCGAAGCGTTCACGCCGGAGCAGCTGGCCGACATCTATGACACCAACGTCATCGGCACGCAGCGACTCAACCGGGCCGCTCTGCCGCACCTGCGTGAGCAGCGCGACGGGCTGGTCGTCTGGGTCGGTAGCTCGAGCACCCGCGGCGGCACCCCGCCGTACCTGGCCCCGTACTTCGCGGCGAAGGCCGGTATGGACGCACTGGCCGCCAGCTACGCGCTGGAGCTGGCGAGGTTCGGCATCGAGACCACCATCATCGTGCCTGGTGCCTTCACCAGCGGCACCAACCACTTCGCCCACAGCGGCAGGCCATACGACGTGGAGGTGGCGGCCGCGTACGACGAGAAGTACGCCGGCCTGATGGACCAGGTCTCCCAGAAGCTGGCGGAGCTGGAGCCCTCGTGGGCCGACGTGACTGAGGTGGCCAAGGCGATCGTGACCGTGGTCGACACCGAGAAGGGGCGTCGCCCGTTCCGCGTGCACATCGACCCGTCCGAGGATGGCGCCGCAGTGGTCAACCCGGTGGCGGACCGGGTCCGCGCTGAGCTCCTGCGCCGGATCGGGCTCGACGACCTGCTGCACCCCGCGGTCTGATCATGGGACTCATCGACGTCCACGCGCACTTCCTGCTTCCCGAGTACGTCGCAGCAGCCGAGCGGGCCGGGCATGTCCGGCCCGACGGGCTGCCTGCCTGGCCGGAGTGGAGTGTGCAGCGGCACCTGGACCTGATGGACAGCACTGGGATCGCCAAGTCGGTGCTCTCGGTGTCGTCGCCAGGGGTCCACTTCGGGGACGACTTCCGGGCGCAGGTGCTCGCACGGCGGGTCAACGAGGCAGCGGCTGAGTTGGGGCGGCAGCACCCGGGGCGGTTCGGGTTCTTCGCGAGTCTGCCCTTGCCGGATGTCGATGGAGCGCTGGTGGAAGCGCAGTACGCGCTGGACGTGTTGCAGGCGGATGGCGTCGTACTGACTAGCAATGCAGGTGGGCAGTACCCCGGGGACCCGTCGTGGGATCAGCTGTGGCGGGAGTTGGACGCGCGGTCGGCAGTGGTGTTCCTGCATCCCACTTCGCCGCCGCAGTGGCGGCAGGTTGCGCTGGACCGGCCGCGGCCGATGATCGAGTTCCTGTTCGACAGTGCGCGAGCAGTGGCCGACCTGGCGTTGACTGGAATCTTCAGGCGCTTCCCGAAGGTCCAGTTCATCATCGCCCACGCTGGTGGAGTCTTGCCGCTTCTAGGCGACCGCCTCGACCTCTACGCTCCCGACCTGCCCAGCGTGACGCCTCAGTTGCGGGAGCTTTGGTACGACGTCAGTGGCACCCCGGTGGCCGACACCGATCGTCTCCTCTACGGCAGCGACTACTGCTTCACCCCGGCCTCGGCAGTCGTCGCGCAGATCGCTGCCCTCGACCAGTCCTCGGCCGCCGTCGACTGGCGCACCCGCACGACGGCGAACGCGGTACAGCTACTCGGCGAACGCGTCGGCGTATGAGCGCTCCGGGCCCTCGCTCGAGCCTGCCCGATTCCTGAGACGAGCCTGCCTGCGGAAGCGTTTCCAGGCGTACAGTTCGGAGCTGTTGAGTAATCAACAAGAAGCCCCGGTGGTGCTGTCAGGGCCCGCCGGGGCCTCTCACGGTGACCGGGCTTATCGTTGGGTCCTGCAACCAAATACGTTCACTGCCGGGTGAGGCTTCGCCGTACGGCGAAGTGCCGGCCGTACTCCTCCGCCCCGGGGCAGCTCGATCAGCTGCGCCGGCCTGATCGACCCCAGCGCGCAGGAGAACGGACCCACGATGTCTGCCACCGAGACCTTGGCACCGCCCGACGCAGGACCCGCCGCGATACCAGCAGCTGTCGGGGATCCGGCGCTGACGCATCGGGAGATCCTCGAGATTCTGGCCGGGCTGCTGGCCGCGTTGTTCACCGCGATCCTCAGCTCGACCATCGTCAGCAACGCACTGCCGACGATCATCGCCGACCTCGAGGGGTCGCAGACGCAGTACACGTGGGTGATCACCGCCAGCCTGCTCGCGATGACGGTGTCGACACCGGTCTGGGGCAAGCTCTCCGACCTGATGAGCAAGAAGCTGCTCGTCCAGTTGGCGATCACTTTGTTCGTGATCGGGTCGGTGCTGGCGGGGATGGCGCACAACGTGCCGTTCCTGATCGGTGCGCGGGTGCTGCAGGGGCTGGCGATGGGTGGGTTGATGGCGCTGGCCCAGGCGATCATCGGGGCGGCGATCCCACCGCGGGATCGAGGGCGGTACTCCGGGTACATGGGCGCGACGATGGCGTTGGCGACCGTCAGTGGGCCGCTCATCGGTGGGGTCATCGTCGATACGTCCTGGCTGGGGTGGCGTTGGTGCTTCTACGTCTGCGTGCCGTTGGCTGTGATCAGCCTGGTGGTGTTGCAGCGCTATCTGCATCTGCCGCTGGTCAAGCGTCGGGTGCGGATCGACTACCTCGGCGCTTTGCTGATCAGTGGCGCCGCCAGTTTGCCGTTGATCTGGGTGTCTTTCGCGGGTGCGCACTTTCCGTGGTGGTCGTGGGAGACGGGCGCGTATCTGGGTGGTGCCTTCGTACTCGCGCTGCTGGCGGTCGTCGTCGAGACCAAGGCGAGCGAGCCGCTGGTGCCGATGGGTGTGGTGCGCGAACGGACCACGGCGCTGGCGATCGTGGCCAGTCTTGCTGTTGGTGTGGCGATGTTCGGTAGTGCTGTGTTTCTTGGGCAGTACTTCCAGTTGGCTCGTGGTTACAGCGCTACCGAGGCTGGGTTGCTGACGATTCCGATGATGTTCGGGTCGTTCCTGGGGTCGGTCGGGGCCGGGCAGTTGATCACGCGATTCGGCAAGTGGAAGCGGTACCTGGTTCTTGGTGGGTTGTTCCTTGCGGCGGGGCTCGGGGTGCTCGGCACGATCGATCACACCAGCCCGTACTGGTACATCGGCCTCGGCATGCTCGGCATGGGCATCGGGATGGGCATGATGATGCAGAACCTCGTACTCGCCGTCCAGAACACCGTCGACGTCAGCGAGGTCGGCGCCGCCAGCGCGTCGGTGACCTTCTTCCGCAGCCTCGGCGGTGCTGTCGGTGTCTCCGTGCTGGGGGCGGTACTGGCGACGCGGGTCAAGGACCTGATCACCGAGAACATCCGCGCGCTCGGCCCGGACGGTGCCGCGGTCGGCCGGGCATTGCAGGACGGGTCGGGGACGAGTGTGCTGGATGTCGGGTCGTTGCCACCGCAGTTGGGTGAGATCGTCAGGCACGCTTATGGCGATGCGACCGGGCGGATCTTCCTGATCGCAGCCTGCTCCGCTGTGGTCAGCCTGCTTGCGGTGCTGTTCATCCGCGAGGTGCCACTGCGTCGTACTGTCGGAATGGCGGGTGACGCGGGCGCGGTACCGACCGATGCTGCTGCTGCTCTGGCGGACGGCCCGTCAGGCGCTGCCCCTGGCCTTGGCAGTGCTCGGGCTGGGGGTGCGGGTGCGGTACCGATGCCGAACGATCCAGCTGCGCGAGCCGCCGTTGTCGCGCTCGACGTGATCACCTCGGCCGAACGGACCGCTCGCGAACGCGAACGCGAGGCGAGCGAGCGCGTGCAAGCGGCCGCAACCGTCATCCGCCAGATGCGCACCGACGTAGCCGACCTCTTCACCCGAGTCGACCAGCAAATCGCCGACCTGGAGTCGACCCTCCCGGTCCCGGTCGACCCGTCCAACCCGGCTGCCGCCCTCCTGAGCGCCCAACGCCCCAACGACGACTTGGTCGACGAACTCCGCCGCTACGAACTCAGCGTCCTCTCCGCCAGCCAACGCACCGCCGACCACCTCCGCGAGACCGCCCGCACCGAGGCCGACGAACTCCTGGCAACAGCTCGCGAGGAGGAGGAAGCAATCCGCCACCGAATCGCCGAACTGGAAGCAGTAGAACAACGCCTCCTGAGCACCATCCGAGACGGCCTCTCCAACACCCCCACCCCACCCGCAGCCCCACCCACATCCATCACCAACCCCCACGGGACCAACCCCCACGGGACCAACCCCCACGGGACCAACCCCCACGGGACCAACCCCCACGGGGCCGACCCCGACCACGCCGCCCATGCGCCTCACGGCGACGCCGATCACGCCGCCCATGCGCCTCACGGCGACGCCGATCACGCCGCCCATGCGCCACACGGCGAAGGTGCCCATGCCGCCCGCTCACCCCACGACCACTCGCACCACGCAGTCCACCCACCCCAGGCCTCCGCCACCAATGGCTACCCAGCCCAGCAGGACCCCACTCACAACCACGAACGCCAGCCCTTCGGCTGACCCACGACCCGGTACACCCGGCTCAGAACTGCGCACCTTGAACACCGAACGGCGACCTTGAA
>NZ_BAAAHK010000007.1:693606-716928 GCF_039525325.1 Kribbella koreensis | reverse complement strand
TGTTCAAGGTCGCCGTTCGGTGTTCAAGGTCGCCAGTTGTGGCGCTGGGCGTGGTCGGTCGGTGGGGGTGTCGGTGGTGGGTGGCATGCTCTGCGGGGTAGAGGTTGAGCGGCTGGGGGTGTGGTGGCGGGCTTGGATGTGGAGCAGGTGTTGGCGCTGGCGCCGGATGCTGCTTCGGCTAAGGCTGCTCAGGGGCTGGCTCGGGGGGAGAAGTGGTCCGGGGCGGGGTGCTCCGAGCGGGCGTTGTGGGGGTTGTGTCAGGGGAGTGGGAAGAAGCCGTATCAGACGGCGGTCGATCTGAGCGGGCCCGCGTTCAAGTGCTCTTGTCCTAGTCGGAAGTTTCCGTGCAAGCACGCGCTCGCGATCATGCTGTTGTCGGCCAACCAGCAGTTGACGGAGACGGCTGAGCCTGGGTGGGTGGCCAGTTGGATCGAGGAGCGGGCAGGGCGGGCGGAGAAGGCGGCTGAGAAGGCGGAGAAGAAGCCGGGTGAGGTCGCGGATCCGTTGGCGGCTCAGCAGCGGGTCACGAGGCGGGCTGATCGGGTGTCGGCGGGGATGGCCGAGCTGGAGAGCTGGCTGGACGATCAGGTACGCCGCGGCCTCGGCGGATTCGAGCAGCGTGGGTACTCCGAGCTGAGCCGTCTGGCCGCCCGCATGGTCGACGCGCAGGCTCCCGGAGTAGCAGGCGCCGTACGCCGAGCCGCCGCCGTGGTCGGCCGCACCCACGGCTGGCCGGGCGAACTCCTCGAGGAGCTCTCCCTCATCCACCTCATCGTCTCGGCCCACAAGCGTCTGCCCGAGCTCCCACCCAGCCTCGCCGACACCGTCCAGTCCCGCATCGGCTGGACCGTCGAAACCGCCCGCGTCCTCGCAGAAGGCGAGAAGGTCGAAGACGACTGGCTAGTACTAGGCCGAGTGATCGAGCCCGACGACCACCTCACGGTACGACGCCTGTGGCTCCGCGGCTCCACCACTGGACGCCTAGCCCTCATCCTCACCTTCGCAGCCGGCGGCCGCCAGCTAGACCCCCTCCCCGCCCGCCCCGGCGAGCTCATCCCCGCAGTCCTCTCCTACTACCCAGGTGCCCTCCCCATGCGAGCCCTGCTGACCCAAACCGCCCCACGCCTCCCAGCACCCCGCCCAGGCGGCCTCAACGCCAAGCAAGCCCTCGCCTCGTACGTCGAATCGCTAGCAGCCGACCCCTGGAACGAGCGCTGGCCGCTAGTCCTCGCAGACGTCCGCCCAACCCCCAACGGCGACAACTGGGCTCTGATAGACGCCAACCAAGACGCACTGGAGGTCCTACCCGGCGTAGACCTCTGGAAGCTCCTAGCCGTCTCCGCAGGTGACCCAGTGACCGTCGCCGGCGAGTGGAACCGTGCAGGCTTCAAGCCGATGACCTGCTGGCACGGCGACCGCCCGGTGATCCTGTCATGAGGGGCTGGGACGGCCTGGTCAGCTCAGCACTACTCGGTACCGACCGCAGACCACCCCGCTTCGAGGAACTCCCGCCGAAGATCCAGGAGCAGCTGGGCGAAGGTGGCCTACTCGATGCCGCGGCCCTCGCGACCCTCTACAAGCGAGCCGGCCGAGTACCCCTCGAAGGCCTGACCCCACTCCCCGCGACCCAAGGCGAGGACAGCCCCCTCCCCAGACCAGCCGCCATCCGCCGACTCTCCGCCATGCTCACCGGTTTCCAAAGCACCGCGCTGGGCGAGTGGCTCAGAGCAGCGGACGCGAAGGGCTGGGGCGTCCCGCCGGAACTCCTCCCCGCCCTGGCCGATCACGCGCGCAACCGTGCGGAGTACCGGCCGTTGGTGGTCAAGGCGGCCGGGCGGAGGGCGAGCTGGCTGGCGGATCTCAACCCCGACTGGCGATTCCTGCACGAGGCGGTTGTCGAGGGCAACGATCAGTGGACGCACAGCAATCCGGTCCAGCGTAGGAGCTGGCTGCGGGCGCTGCGCAGGCGCGATCCGGCGGCAGCGCTCGAGGCGCTCGAAGAAGTCTGGCCGACCGAACCAGCCCCCACCCGCCTCGACTTCCTAACCCTCCTCGCAACCAACCTCGGCGCCACGAGCGCCGAGGACGCCACGGGTGCGACGGAGCGTCGGGAACCCTCGGGGGACGAGGTGTTTCTGGAGCGGGTGTTGGATGATCGGTCGAAGGAGGTTCGGCGGGCGGCGGCTGGGCTGTTGCAGCGGATTCCGGGGGCGCACTACGGGGAGCGGATGGCTGAGCGGGTTCATGCGCATCTGACGGTCAGCCAGGGTGTCATCGCCGTCGACTTGCCGACCAGGCTGACCAAGGCGATGGAGCGTGACGGGATCGAGTCGGAGCCGCGGGAGGGATTCGGCAAGCGGGCTTGGTGGTTCCTCCAGATCCTCGCCGCCGCCCCACTCACGACGTACGAGCTCGACTACCTCAAGCTGCCGGTCGAAGGCTGCTCGCCTGAGGTCCTCCAGGTCGCCTGGGCGCAAGCGACGGTCCGTGAAGGCAACCAACACTGGGCCCGAGCGCTCCTCCTGGCCAACACCAGAACCGGCGGCCGGGTCGCCGAGCTGCTCAAGATCCTGCCGCCCGAGGAGTGGGTGCCGGCCATCGAGCTCTTGAGAGCCCGCGTAGACATCGCCGACCTGGTCGGCGGCCTACCGGTGCCATGGCCGACGCAGCTGGGCAACGCAGTACTGGACCAGCTGGCCAAGCTCGGCGCTGATCGCCGGCACGCGCGACTCGCGAGCATCGCGGCGCGCGCGGTACCGGCCGAAGTACTGGACCACCCGATCACCCGCGAGCCGACCGGTGAGGAAGACACCTGGCGGCGGCGCCTGATCGAGACCCTGAATTTCCGTCGTGAAATGTACGAGGAGCTGTCATGACAACGAGCCCGGTGAGTCCAGTGGGCCCTGAGGTACTCCGACCGCACGCCGAGGACGAGTACGCCGACGAGCTGGCCGCCCTGGCAGCCACCGACGACCGGACCCGGCCGCCCTCGTGGAAGCTGTCGCCGGCCGCGGTCGTCACCTATCTCCTGGGCGGCAAGGCGGGAGACGTCGAGATCACCCCCAAGTACGTCGGTCCCCGCCGGCTCGTCGAGGTCGCCGTCGCCACGCTCGCGACGGACCGCGCGCTGTTGCTGCTCGGCGTACCGGGTACTGCGAAGACGTGGGTCAGCGAACACCTCGCTGCGGCCATCAGCGGCGACTCGACGCTGCTCGTGCAGGGGACGGCGGGCACGGCCGAGGAGTCGATCCGTTACGGCTGGAACTACGCGCAACTGATTGCCCAAGGCCCCAGTGAGCAGGCACTGGTGCCGAGTCCGGTGTTCCGCGCGATGGCCGACGCGAAGATCGCCCGGATCGAAGAGCTGACCCGGATGCCCTCCGACGTCCAGGATGCGCTGATCACGATCCTGTCCGAGAAGGCGCTGCCGATCTCCGAGCTGGGCACGGAAGTCCAAGCCCGTAAGGGATTCAACGTCATCGCCACCGCCAACGATCGCGACAAGGGCGTCAACGAGCTGTCCAGCGCACTCCGCAGGCGGTTCAACACGGTCGTACTTCCGCTGCCCGACGACGCCGAGGATGAGGTAGGCATCGTGTCCCGCCGGGTCGCGCAACTCGGCTCGTCGCTCGAGCTGCCGCAGCAGGACGACGCGCTGGAGGAGATCCGCCGCGTCGTCACCGTCTTCCGCGAGCTGAGGTCCGGCCGGACAGAAGACGGCCGTACCGCCGTCAAGTCACCGTCAGGCACCCTCTCGACTGCCGAGGCGATCAGTGTCGTCACCGGGGGACTCGCCCTGGCAGCGCACTTCGGCGACGGCGTACTCCGGTCGAACGACGTCGCCGGTGGCATCCTCGGAGCCGTGGTGAAGGACCCGTCGGCAGACCGGGTGGTCTGGTCGGAGTACCTCGAAACCGTGGTCCGCGAGCGCGACGGCTGGGCCGACTTCTATCGCGCGTGCCGGGACATCTCAGGATGACCGTCCACCTCTTCGGCATCAGGCACCACGGTCCCGGGTCCGCCCGGGCGCTCGCGGCTGCCCTGGCGGAGTTGCAGCCGGACATCGTGCTGATCGAGGGACCGCCCGAGGCCGACAAGGTGGTCGAGCTCGCGGCCTCGGCGGAGATGGTGCCGCCGGTGGCGCTGCTCGCTTATGCGGCGGACGATTCGACGCGGGCCGCCTTCTGGCCGTTCGCGGTGTTCAGTCCTGAGTGGCAGGCGATCAGGCACGCGTTGGCGGCCGGCGTACCGGTGCGGTTCTGCGATCTGCCGGCGGCCTATCAGTTCGGGAGCTCAGGACGGGAAGACCGGCGGGGAGCATCGGCGGACCCGCTGGCGACGCTGGCCGCGGCGGGCGGGTACGACGATCCCGAGCGTTGGTGGGACGACGTGATCGAGCACCGGCGCGACGGCGCCGAGCCGTTCACGGTGATCGCCGAGGCGATGACCGAACTGCGCCGTGGTGAAGAGACGACCGGCCGCGAGGCGCAGCGCGAGGCCTACATGCGCACGACCCTGCGCAAGGCGATCAAGGAAGGCTTCGAGCGGATCGCCGTCGTCTGCGGCGCCTGGCACGTCCCGGCACTGCAGATTCCCTTGCCCACGGCAACACATGACCAGCAGATCCTGAGAGGCCTGCCGAAGCGCAAGGTCGCCTGTACGTGGGTGCCGTGGACACATGGCCGGCTGGCCACGGCCAGCGGGTACGGCGCCGGCGTCACCTCACCCGGTTGGTACCACCACCTCTTCACCGCCCCCGACCAGATCACCACCCGCTGGCTGACCAAGGTCGCCCAGGTGCTCCGCAAAGAAGACCTCCCGGTGTCGAGCGCACACGTCATCGAGGCCGTACGCCTCGCAGACGCCCTTGCCGCGTTGAGAGAACGCCCCCTCGCCGGGCTGAGCGAGGTCACCGAGGCCACTCGGGCCGTGATGTGTGGCGGCAACGACGTACTGCTCAACCTGGTCACTCGCGAGGCCGTGGTCGGTGAGTTGCTGGGCGAAGTGCCGGCCGAGACTCCGCAGGCGCCGGTCGCCGCGGACCTCGCCGCACAAGCCAAGACCCTCAGGCTGAAGCGAGACGCCGCCGAGCGGGTGATCGAGCTGGACCTGCGCAAGCCGAACGACCTGGCGAAGTCGCGCCTGCTGCACCGGCTCCGCATCCTCGGCATCGACTGGGGTCTGCCGACAGCGGACGAGCGCCGCAACCAAGGCACCTTCCGCGAGAGCTGGAAGCTCGCCTGGGACCCCGGCCTCGAGGTCGATCTCGTCGCCGCCGGCGCCCACGGCACGACCGTGCTCGGCGCAGCCACGACGACGATGCTCAAGGCCGCCGAGGATTCAGCAACCCTCGCCGAGGTGACCTCCGCGTTGGAGCGCTCGCTGCTGGCAGACCTCAATGACGCGCTGCCGACCCTGCTCCAAGGCGTCGACACCCGCGCCGCCAAGGACGCCGACGTCGGCCACCTGATGGCCGCGCTCCCCGCCCTCGCAAGATCAGCCCGGTACGGCGACGTGCGCGGCTCATCTGCCGAAGGCCTGGGTCTCGTCGCCGGCCGGATGGTCTCGCGCGTCTGCGCAGGCCTCGGTCGAACCGTCCACGGCCTCGACCCCGAAGCCGCCGCCAAGGTCCTCGAACTCATCGACGACGTCCAAGACGCGACCGCCCTCCTCGCCGAGACCATCCGCGAAGAATGGCTCACAACCCTGCAAGGACTCAGCGACCGCCCATCCGTACCGCCGCTGATCGCCGGCCGTCTCACCCGCCTGATGCTCGACACCTCCCGGCTGGAAGCGACGGAGGTCGCCCTGAGGCTAGGCCGAGCCCTGTCTCCCGGTACGCCGACAGCCGACGCGGCCGGCTATGTCGAGGGCTTCCTGGCCGGTGGTGGCCTCCTCCTGGTCCACGACGAACGCCTACTCGCCTTGGTCGACACCTGGCTCGCGGCGATCCCCGACGACGCGTTCTTGGAGGCATTGCCCTTGCTCCGCAGGACCTTCGGCACCTTCGCCTCACCGGAACGACGCTCGATCGGCGACCGTGCCCGCGCCCTCGCCGACCCGGCAGCCGCCATCGTCGCCGACGACAACGAGCTCGATTCGTTGCTGGCGGCATCGGTCCTGCCCGTCGTCAAGCGATTGCTGGGGGTGTGACGATGCCGGACGACGAACGCATGCGCCGCTGGCGAATGGTCCTCGGCAGCGAGGCCGATCCGGAGACCGGCTCGGAACTGTCCTCCGCCGACCGCTCCGTCGACGCTGCGCTGGCCGCCCTGTACGACGCCGAACGCGGCGAACCCGGTACGAAACGGTCAGCCGGCCTCGGCTCGTCAGCGCCGCGCGTCGCCCGCTGGCTGGGTGACATCCGGAAGTACTTCCCGAGCACCGTCGTCCAGGTGATGCAACGCGACGCGGTCGAGCGCCTCGGCATCACCCGGATGCTGATGGAACCCGAGCTGCTCAACGCGGTCGAGCCTGACGTCCACCTGGTCAGCACCCTGCTCGCGCTCAACGAGGTCATGCCCGAGGAGACCAAGCAGACCGCCCGCGAGGTCGTCGGCCGGGTCGTTGCAGAGCTGGAGGCCCGGCTGGCCGAGCGCACCCGGGCCGCGGTGACCGGCGCACTCGATCGCGCGGGGAGGACCGGTCGGCCGCGGCACTCGGACATCGACTGGGACCGGACGATCCGCGCCAACCTCAAGCACTTCTCTCCGACGCTCGGCACGATCGTTCCGGACCGGTTGGTCGGCTACGCGCGGCGCAATCACAGCGTCCAGCGGGACGTGGTACTGGCGATCGATCAGTCGGGGTCGATGGCCGAATCCGTCGTCTACGCGAGCCTGTTCGGCGCCGTACTGGGGTCGATGCGTGCGCTGCGGACGAGCCTCGTCGTCTTCGACACGTCCGTCGTCGATCTCACCGAGGAGCTGGACGACCCGGTCGACGTCCTCTTCGGCACCCAGCTCGGCGGCGGCACCGACATCAACCGCGCCGTCGCGTACTGCGAACAGCTCATCACCCGGCCCGGCGAGACGGTGATGGTCCTGATCAGCGACCTGTACGAAGGCGGTATCCGCGAGGAGCTCCTCCGACGCGCCCGCAATCTGGTGGAGTCCGGCGTCCAGCTGATCGCGCTGCTCGCACTGTCGGATTCGGGCACCCCGTCGTACGACGCGGAGAACGCGGCGGCCCTCGCCGACCTCGGCGTACCGACCTTCGCCTGCACTCCCGAGCTCTTCCCCGACCTGATGGCCGCCGCGATCCGCCGTGACGACATCTCCGCCTGGGCAGCCTCGAATATCGATTGAGCCGCAATGATTGACTAGGTCCCATGCGGATCGTGACGATGAACGCGTTCTTGCCCGGCTACCACAACATCGCCGGGTGGGCCGAGGAGAACGGCCACGAGATCGTGCTGGTGGTGACTCCACCCGCCGGCGCCGGCGACCGGTACGACGCGGCTGCGCCGCCGTTCGTGCTCGGATTGCCACCCACCGCGGACGTCCTGATCACCAGCAAGCTCCGGACCGTGGCCGCGCCCGCGATCGCCGCGCTGGAGCCAGACCTCGTCATTTCGGCCGCCTTCCCCCGACTGATCCCGGCCGAGATCCTGAAGATCCCGACGTACGGTGCGGTGAACCTGCACCCGTCGCCGCTGCCGGTGGGGCGCGGGCCGAATCCGGTCCGGCTGGTCTACGAAGGCGCGACGACGGTCGGCGCGACCCTGCATCGGACCGAGGCGGAGTTCGACACCGGCGCGATCCTGAGTCAGCGTGAGCGGCCGCTGCCCGAGGACCTCACCGGCGCGGCGATCTTCCAGGCCTGGCGGGAGATGCTGCGCGAAGTACTGGAAGAAGGCGCGGCGCGGGCGTTCGCGGGGGAGCCGGGAGCGCCACAGGATCCCGAGCTGGCTTCGGAGGCGCCGATGTTCACGCCGGAGGAGCTGGTGCTTCGGTTGAGCGACCCGGGTGCGGCGCTGGTCCGGAAGTCGGCCGCGCTGAACGTGCTCGAGGCCAGGAGCAAGGTGATCGTGGCGGGGACGAAGCAGTCCGTCCGGCGGATCGAGCTGGTGTCGGCCGGTGAGGAGTCGTCGCAGGCAGGCGAGATCATCACGTATCACACGGATGGCTGGACGGTCCGGTCCGGCGATGGAGTGGTCAGGTTGTACACGACATGAAGGTTTCGGAGATCCGGCCGGACGAGTACGACCGGGCGGCCGAGGTGTGGGAGGCATCCGTCCGGGCGACGCACGACTTCGTCTCCGACGCGGACATCGAGATCTTCCGGCCGTTGGTCCGGAAGGGGTTCGGGCAGATCCAGCATCTGGCCGGCCTGCGGGACGACGACGGTCTGCTGGTCGGGTTCGCCGGGGTCGAGGACCACAAGCTGGAGATGCTATTCCTCGACCCGGCGGCCCGCGGCCAGGGCGGCGGCAAGTTGTTGCTGCGGCACGCCCTGACCGCGTTCGGCGCCCGGACGCTGGACGTCAACGAGCAGAACCCGCAGGCGATCGGCTTCTACCTGCACAACGGCTTCGAGATCACCGGCCGCTCACCCCTCGACGGCATGGGCAAGCCGTACCCACTCCTGCACCTGACCTACGCGGCGGACTGAGCACCCCGGGAATATCGGAACATGGCAACTGGTTCGAGATTATAGTAAGGATTGGTGACGATCAGAAGTAGTGATCAATGAGAGGGATGACGATGAGCACGATCGAACTGACCCGCTTCAAGGCCGGGCGTGAGGCGGAGCTGCTGGCCGCGCGACCGGAGATGCTGGCCGACTTCGCGGCCGACCGGACCGGCTTCGTCCGGGCCCAGCTGGTCAAGCTGCCCGACGACGAATGGCTCGACATCGTCGAGTGGGAGACCCCTGAGGACTTCGCCGCGTCCCGGGAGAAGGGTGGCAACCTCCCCGGCATCGCCCGCTTCTTCGCGGCGATCGACGCTCTGGTCAGCGCCGAGGAAGGTGTGTCGGTCTGATGCGCGCGGCCTGGTACGACGAACAGGGCCCGGCCGCGAAGGTGCTCCAGGTCGGCGAGTTGCCCGATCCGGAGCCTGGCCCGGGGGAGGTCAGAGTCAGCGTCGCCGTGTCGGCGGTGCATGTCGGTGACCTCGGCAAGCGCCAGGGCTGGTGGGGTTCGACGATGACCTACCCGCGGGTGATCCCGCATGGCGACGGCGCAGGCGTCATCGACCGCGTCGGCGCCGGGGTGGACGCGAGTCGCGTCGGTGAGCGGGTCTGGGTCTATCTGGCGCAGTCGTACCGCCCGTTCGGTACTGCGGCCGAGTTCGTGGTCGTCCCCGCCGAGCACGCCGTTGCCATTCCCGCCGAGGTCTCCTTCGAGGACGTCGCGGGCCTCGGCATTCCCGGAATCACCGGCCACCGAGCGGTCTTCGCGGCCGGCCCAGTCGAAGGTCGCACGATTGTGGTGACCGGCGCCCTGGGTGCCGTTGGCCGAGCCGCCCTGGCCGTTGCCAAGCGCGGTGGCGCTCGAACCATCGCCGTCGTACGCCGGAACGCCGACCTACCCGCAGCGCGCGAACTCGGCGCCACCCACACCGTCGCGGCGGAAGGCGGACTCGTTGCCCAGATCAACGAGCTGGCCGGCCCGAACGGTGTGGACCTCATCGCGGAGGTCGCCTTCGACACCGGCCTGAGTGCTGATGTCGAGTTGCTGCGCTACGGCGGCACCATCACGACGTACGCGACCCGCGAGACCCAGCCGACCGTGCCGTACTGGGAACTGGCCTTCAAGAACCTGACCGTGCGGTTCCTCAGCAACGACGACTTCCCCGAGGAAGCGAACCGCACGGCGGCGGCCGACCTCACCGCCGCCGTCCAGTCCGGCGACTTGCACTACCCGATCGCCGCCCGCCTCCCACTCGACCAGATCGCAGCAGCCCACGACCTAGCCGAGACAGTCCCCGCCGGCCACCGAGTACTGATTACGCTCTGATCAACCCGCGAGGGCGACCGTCTGCGTAGCGCGGTTCAGCACTACGCCGAGGGCGCCTGCGTCTTGGGGGCGGCCGCTGACGGTCAACTCCTCTTGGGCGCCGGCGCCGTGGTCCATCGGGTCGGCGTACCGGGTGGCTACCCAGCGGATGCCGCGAGTGGCGTCACGGTAGGTGTAGGTGACCGTAGTGAAGTAGATCCGCGACTTGGTCACCGTGTTGGGCAGGCTGCTGGACTTCACTGACAGGACCTTCAGGCCGGCGGTACCACGCAGCGCCTTCTGCTTGGCCTTGGCCATCGCCGTGGTGCTGCCCGCGTTCGGCAGGTAGCCGTCGATGCGCACCATCCACAGGTTCGACTTGTCGAACCGTGCCTGGTAGCGATCCACCTTCGTCCACGCCCACCCCTTCGGGACCTCCGCGCCCACCTGGCAGGCCCGGCCGTCCAGCCCGGCGTCGGAATCGCAGGCCCATGTGTGCGTGACGTACTTGAGCTGACTGGAGTGCAGCGGCCCGGGCTGGCTTGCGGCGGCACCGGTCGCCGCGTCGCTCGGCAGCGCTCCGAACAGCACCCCTCCGGCTGCTCCGAGCGCCCCGACGCCTGCGATACCCCGCTTGATCATCTTGTTCATCTCTTCGATCCCCCTTGAGTTGCAGGGCCCCCGTGGACCTGCACCCCTTCTGACGACGCGCCAGGGGCAGAGGTTCGCCTCCCCCGCGAACCTCTGCCCCTTGGTGCAAATCAGGCAAGGCTGGTACTGCTGGTACTTCGGTCAGCCGGCCTGGTACGCCGACGTGGTGGCGCGCGCCAGCACCGTGGTCAGCCCGGCCTTGTCCGCGACTGTCCCGCCGACGGTGATCTCGATCCCGGCGGACTTGCCGGTGCCCGAGCGGTCCTGGTAGCGGGTCGCGACCCAGCGGGTGTGCTTGGCCGAGTCGGTGTAGGTGTAGACGATCGTGGAGTACACGATCCCGCCCGAGCGGGCAGTGGCCACACCCTGCACCTTGAGGTTCTTGGTGCCCCTGAGCGCCTTCTGCTTGGCCGCGACGGCCTGCTTGGTGCTCAGGTTGTACGGACCCTCGGCGACGCGGAGGAAGTACGCGCCCTTCTTCGGGGTGAACTGAGCGTCGCTGTGGTTGAGCGAGGTCACGTTCCAGCCCTTCGGCACGACCGCGCCGATGTGGCAGTCCTTGCCGCCGAACCAGTTGCCCTCCTCGCAGAACCAGCGGGCGTTGACGAAGCTCAGGCTGGACGGCTTCAGGCCGGTGGCGTTGCTCGCGGCAACATTGTGCGTGGTCGCCGCGTTGCTCGGCAGCGCGCCGAGCAGCACCGCTCCGGCGGCGCCGACGGCCGCGATCCCTGCGGTGGAAGCGGAAACGGCCAGCTTGATCTTCTTGTTCATGGTCCCCAAACCCCTTTGATCTGTGTCCGCAGCACCCCCTCGGTCCTGCACCCACTGAGACGGCACTATTGCCCGAAAGGTTGGCCGGGTGGAGGATTTTCTTTCGGCGACCGATGGAGGCGCGTGATGGGCGAGATCGCGGAGCGGTACCGGCGCCGGGCCGAGGTGTTCGAACAGAAGGTCGCCGGGGTCCGGCCGGAGCAGTGGGCGAACCGGTCGCCGTGTGAGAAGTGGTCGGCACGCGACGTCGTCGATCACGTCGTGGTGATGCACGGTGTCATGCTGAGACCGGTGGGGCGGGCGCTGGACTCCGAGCCCTCGGTGCAGGACGACCCGTTGGCGGCGTTCCGGGCTGCGAGGACTGCGGTCGAGGCGGTGCTGGACGATCCGGCGCTGGCCGCTCAGGAGTGCGAGACGCCGGCCGGGCGGATGACGGCAGCGGATCAGATCGATCAGGTGGTGAGCGACGACCTGGTTCTGCACGGATGGGACCTGGCTCGCGCGACCGGGCAGGACGAGACGATGGATCCGGTCGACGTGGAGCGGTTGTGGGCGAGCAACTCCGCGATTCCGCCCGAGGTGATCGAGCAGTACCGGACTCCGGGCGCCTTCGGGCCAGGGATCGAGGTCTTCGGCCCCGAGATCGCCGTCCCCGAGGATGCGCCACTCCAGGACAGGTTGCTCGGCTACATCGGCCGCCAGCCGTAGGCCCAGAGCGGCAGCCCTAGGCCTAGAGCGGTAGGCGCGGTGCGGCGTAGTAGCTGTCTGGGGTGGACGCCCTGGGCAAGGTGTCGAGAGCAGACGCGAGGGCATCCGGGGTGGGGACGAGAACGGAGTCGCCGCGAGCGATGGTGGGGTCCAGGTACTCGTGGCCGGGCAGGTTGGCCACAGCCGTCCGGCAGCCGAGCACCATGCCCTCGAAGAGAGCAGTGGTGGAGACGCCCACCTGGTAGGTGGCAGCCGCCAGCAGGGTCAGCGTGTTGCCAGCGGACATGCGGACACCAGCAGGCAGGACATAGTCCGTACTGCGCTCGCTCGGGTGCAGGTGGAAGGCCACGTCCAGGTCCGGCCGCGCAGTGGCCAGCGAGGCCGCATAGGAGAGCAGTGCCGGGCCGGTCGTGCCCTGCGAGAGGAAGACGACCAGGCGCGGGTCCTTGGCCGCCAGCTCGGTCGCCGACAGTGGGGAGATGAAGGAGGCACCGGCAACCTCGGCCTTCATCCCAGCGGGCAGCTCGGCGACGTCGGTCCAGTAGGAGCCGAAGCACCAGAGCTCGTCGGGCTGGTCAGCCACGTCGGGACGGCCGGGGTAGCTGTAGCCGAGGTGGTACGGGCTGATGGCGCCGTGCTGGAGCTCGACGACCCGGATGCCGAGGTCGCGAGCGGCTCCGACGATGTGCTGGTGGAAGTACGCGACCACGACGTATACGGTCTTGATCCGGCGGCGCTTGAGCAGCGTGCGATACACCGCGCGCAGCCGACTGTGTTTCGGCACCTCGCGAGCGACCAGGGCGGCGACCGGGACCTTGACGCCCGTCTCGCTCTCCAGCGCGGAGGCGATCTCGGCGCAGCGGGCATGCACCCGCCGGCTTCGGACGGCACCAGAAGCCGAGGTGAAGAAGTCGAGGTTGACGCTTCCCGGCAGCGGGGTCCCGTTGATCCCCGAGTCCAGCACCAGCGCCGAGCCGCCCAGCGTCGAGCGCAAGGAGTCGGTGTAGATCTCGATGCCGCCGGGTTTGCGCGGGTGGGGGACCACCAGAGCGTCGTACGAGCCGCGGGCCAGGAACGGATTGCGGGTGACGGTGCCGGCGACGTGCTTGCCGACGAGCCGGAGCTGGTCGGCGCGCGTCCGGCGTACCGGGTGGGGGTCGCCGTGCAGGCCGCTGCGGCGGGTCAGCTCATGGAAGATGCGCATCCGGATGATCGGCCACGGTCGTACGCCGTCGATCTCCCAGGTCAGCAGGTCCAGCTCCCGCTCCACCTTCCAGATCGCCTGGCAAATCGTCGTGACCGTCAGGATGGTGCCGCTCCCGGTACTCGTCATGGTTGATCCCTACTATCCCCGCGAGGCTGCCGATGCCGGAGAAGAACCGGCGGACGGCCTTCAGCAGGAACGCCTTCCGGAACAGCAGCAGACCGCCGAGGCCGAACCCCAGGGCCGACACGATCCGGGCCAAAGAATAGGCCAGGACCAGGACGTAGCCGCGCACGCCCGGCCGGATCAGCAACCGGCTGATGGTGTCGCCGCTGCCGGAGCGGAAGGCGCGACGGACCAGCCAGGACAGGGTCGTCCGGGACGGTGGCACATGTTCGTGGATCTGGGCTTCCTCGCACCAGATGATCCGGTATCCGGCACGGTGCACGCGGAGGAAGAAGTGCAGGTCGCTGGAGCCGGTGTAGCGGAATGCGGGATGGAAGCTGGGCGTCACCGAGTGGTAGACGTGCTGGGCGACCAGGGTGTTGTTCGTGTACGCCTTGTTCCGCGGATCGCCGCTCTGGTGCCGGCCGGTGGAGTCGTGGACGTCGCTGTGCCGGTTCCAGGCGGGTGCGCCGGGCGGCAGGATGCCCCGGACCGGCCCGGTGACCACGTCGGCGCCGGTCGAGCGCCAGGCGCGCAGCAAGGTGGCGAGCCAGCCGGGCGGCGCGACCTCGTCGTCGTCGACGAAGATCAGCGCGTCGTCGTCCCAGGCGAGCAGGACCGACTTCTCCCGGGCGAACGGGATTCCGGGCTCCGGCTCCGTCGCGGCCTCGACCGGATAGCGGCCGTCCTTGGCCGCCCGCTCGATCACTTCGGTGGCGCTGCCCTCGTCGTCGTTGTCGACGACGATGATCCGGACGGTGTAGTCCTCTTCTTCCGGAAGTTCCTGGGCGAGCAGGCTGTCGAGCAGCGCTGCCAGCAGAGCGGGTCGCCGAAAGGTGATGACGGCGATCGCGACCCTGGTGCCCATGCCGCCAGACAATATCTGTACATGGCCCTGCCGCGTGAGGTCGGCCGTGTTGGGAAACCTGCTGGTAACAGCAGCTGTACCTACGCGTGGGTACAGTGGCGAGGTGGAAGCAGCTGAACGGTTGATCCGGAGCACCCAGGAATTGCTCTGGGAACGGGGCTATGTCGGCACCAGTCCGAAGGCGATCCAGCTCGCCGCGGAGGCCGGTCAGGGCAGCATGTACCACCACTTCAGCGGCAAGGCCGAGCTCGCCAGAGCAGCCATCGAGCGGTCCGGCGCGGAGCTGCGCGCGGCCGCCGAGGAGCAGTTCGCCGGCTCCGGCACGGCGACCGAGCGGATCACGAACTATCTGGAGCGGGACCGCGAGGTCCTCAAGGGCTGCCGGATGGGCCGGCTGACCGCCGATCCGGACGTCATCGCCGATCCGGTACTCCGTGCGCCGGTCGCCGAGACCTTCGCCTGGATCCGCACCCGGCTCGCCGAGATAGTTGCTGAAGGCAAGGAATCTGGCGAGTATCCGGCCGGCCTGGATCCGGACCGGACCGCCGCCACCATCGCGGCCGTACTGCAGGGCGGCTATGTGCTCGCCCGGGCCGACGGATCGGACGAACCGTTCGAGCTCGCCGTCGCCGGCCTCGTCGACCTTCTCGAAGGAGTTGCCTCATGACCGTCGCACTGCTCGAAGGGATCGTCCAGTGAGGATCGGAGCGGTCTTTCCGCAGCTGGAGATCGGCGCCGATCCGGCCGTTGTCCGGGAGTGGACCGAGACCGTCGAGGCGGCCGGCTACACGCATGCGCTCGCCTACGACCACGTGCTCGGGGCCGACCCGGCCAATCGGCCGGGCTGGACGGGGTACACGGACAAGTCGCTGTTCCATGAGGTCTTCGTGCTCTTCGGGTACATGGCGGCCATCACGACGACGCTGGAGCTCGTCACCGGCGTACTGGTTCTGCCGCAACGCCAGACGGCGCTGGCCGCGAAGCAGGCTGCCGAGGTCGATGTGCTGAGCGGTGGGCGACTGCGGCTGGGCGTCGGTATCGGGTGGAACGCGGTCGAGTACGAGGCGCTCGGGGTGCCTTTCGAGCGGCGTGGTGCGCGGTTGACCGAGCAGGTCGAGTTGTTGCGCAAGCTCTGGGCCGAGCCGGTCATTTCGGCTGAGGGCCGGCACGAGAAGGTGGTCGAGGCCGGGCTCAACCCGTTGCCGCCGCGTCGGCGCATCCCGGTCTGGTTCGGCGGCGGGGCGGACGCGGTACTACGCCGTACCGGCCGGATCGGTGACGGTTGGATGCCGCAGAGCCCGCCGACCGCTGAGGCGCGGCGACAGGTCGAGCTGGTCAGGTCAGCTGCGGTCGAGGCCGGCCGTGATCCGGCGGAGATCGGGTTCGAGGCGCGGCTGACGCTGGGGGCGGTACCGGAGAAGGAGTGGCCTGATTTCGTCGAGGGATGGCGGGAGCTGGGGGCGACGCATCTCGGGGTGAATACGATGAACATGGGTCTCGGGAAACCCGAGGAGCATGCCGCCGTACTACGAGACGTCCTGCCGCTACTGCAGGACCGATAGGAGTCCAGCTGTGTCAGTCGACGTCATCGGGCCGATGGGTGAGCGGTACGACGAGATCCTGAGCGAGCGGGCGCTGGAGCTGATCGGGCTCCTGCACCGGGCGCTGAACCCGCGCCGGCTGGAGTTGCTGGAGCGGCGGCAGGCGCGGCAGCAGGAGATCGCGGCCGGCGGGTCGCTCGGGTTCCTCGACGAGACGAAGGCTGTCCGTGAGGACCCGTCGTGGCGGGTGGCGGACGCGGCGCCGGGGCTGGTGGACCGGCGGGTGGAGATCACCGGGCCGACCGATCGGAAGATGACGATCAACGCGCTGAACTCGGGCGCGAAGGTCTGGCTGGCCGACCAGGAGGACGCGAACACCCCGACCTGGGAGAACGTGGTCGGCGGGCAGCTCAACCTGCTCGACGCCATCAGCCGCAAGATCGACTTCAGCACCGCGACCAAGTCCTATGCGTTGAAGCCCGACGACGAGCTGGCGACGATCGTGGTCCGGCCGCGCGGCTGGCATCTGCCGGAGAAGCACCTGCTGGTCGACGGCGAGCGGACCTCGGGGTCTTTGGTGGACTTCGCGCTATACCTCGTGGCCTGTGGACAACTGCAGCTCGATCGTGGCGCCGGGCCGTACTACTACCTGCCGAAGATGGAGTCGCACCTCGAGGCGCGGCTGTGGAACGACGCGTTCGTCCTCGCGCAGGACTTCCTCGGACTGCCGCGCGGCACGATCCGGGCGACCGTGCTGATCGAGACGTACCCGGCGGCCTTCGAGATGGAGGAGATCCTGTACGAGCTGCGCGAGCACTCGGCTGGGCTGAACGCGGGGCGCTGGGACTTCATGTTCTCGGTGATCAAGACGTACCGGACCCGTGGCGCCGACTTCCAGCTGCCGGACCGCAACTCGGTGACGATGACGGTGCCGTTCATGCGGGCGTACACCGAGCTTCTCGTCCGTACCTGTCACAAGCGCGGCGCGCACGCGATCGGTGGGATGGCGGCGTTCATCCCGAGCAAGGATCCGGCGGTCAACGAGCAGGCGTTCGCGAAGGTCGAGGCGGACAAGACGCGCGAAGCCGGCGACGGGTTCGACGGGTCGTGGGTAGCGCACCCGGGCATGGTCGAGACGTGCAAAGCGGTCTTCAGTTCGGTGCTGGGTGACCGGCCGAACCAGCTCGACGTACTGCGTGAGGACGTGCACGTGACCGCCGAGCAGCTGCTGGATGTCGCCTCGACTCCTGGCTCGGTGACCGAGGCCGGTCTGCGGAACAACATCAGCGTGGCGATCCAGTACCTCGCCGCCTGGCTCGAAGGCACCGGCGCGGTCGGCATCTTCAACCTGATGGAGGACGCCGCCACCGCCGAGATCTCGCGCTCCCAGATCTGGCAGTGGCGTCAGAACAACGTCGTCCTCGACACCGGCGCCACGGTCACCACCGACCTCGTCACCAAGCTCGCCGACGAGGAGATCGCCAAGCTCGAGGATCCGGCCCGTTTCGCCACGGCTCGCGAGACCTTCCTCGCGGTGGCTCTGGACGACGAGTACATCGACTTCCTGACGCTGCCCGCCTACGAACGCTTCAAGTAGTCCTCGACGTTCACCGTCGGAATGCCGCCACCCGCGCGGGCGATCACCGCGACGGACACCTCGTCGGTGGGATTGCTCTCGCGGTGGATGGTGAACGCCGGGACGTAGATGAAGTCCCCGGCCTCGGCGTCCAGATAGCCGTCGCCGCCGTCGAACTCCAGCCGGAGGATGCCCGATACGACGTACAGGCTGGTCTCGTTGCGGTCGTGGTGATGCCAGCCGGAGACGGCGCCGGGCTGGGTCTCGACCCGGCCGGCCCACAGGATCGGCAGCTCGAACGCCTTCTTGCGGAGCATCCCGCTGGTCGGGTCAGTCGCCACCAGGTCGACTTCCCGGATCACGCGCACAGGCTCGGTCATGGAATCAGTCTGACCACGTATAGGTCCCGGCCGGTACTACGAGAGCCGGTACCGGCGTGTGGCGGAGGATCTTGGTGGCCGTCGAGCCGAGGAAGACCCGGGCGAGCTGGCCGAGCCGGCTGGAGCCGAGGACGAGGATGTCGTTGGGGGACCAGGGGATCGCGGTGAGTGCGCCGGGCCAGCCCTGGCCTCGGGCTACTGCTGTCTCGACGTCGGTGACGCCGTGGTTCTTGCAGAACTCGAGGGCGTCTTCATGGAGTTCGACGGCCTGCTCGGCCCATTGGGCGGCGACCATGTCCTCGGCGTCGAGGCCGACCTCGGGTGGGTACATCGTGTTGGCGCGGGGGACGAAGGTGGCGACCCGGAGGTGGCCGTCGTAGCGCTTGACCAGGGAGCAGGCCGCGGCGAGCGCTTCGCGGGATCGGTCGGTACCGGCGTACGCGCAGGTCAACGAGCCGAAGGTGGCCAGGGGGTCGCCGCCATAGCCCTGTGGAGCGAGCAGGATCGGTACCGGGGACGAGTGCAGCAGTCGCGAGCTGACGCTGCCGACGAGGAGCGAACCCTGGGTGGCGGCTCGCGCGGAACCCAGGACGAGTAGGTCGACATCGGACTCCTCGGCGACGCGGACCAGCCCGTCGGCGACGGAGTTGGAGGCGATCCGGCGGAACTCCAGGCCGTCGGGGTAGCCGGGCGACAGGGTCTCGACCGCTGTGCGTCGGGCCTGGTCGGCGACGGAGTCGAGCCATTGGCGGTATTCGAGATCGACTCGTTCGGTGCCGGGTTCGGAGGTGGGCGGTAGGACGGCGACCACCAGCAGCTCGGCTCCCGTAGTACGGCGTAGTGTCGCGCCGAGTTCGAGAGCCTCGGGAGTGTCGTCTCCGCCGCGGTACGCGACTACGGCCTTCACAGTTCACCTGCCTCGGTGTCGTGGAGGACGGAATGCTTGTGGCTGTAGAGGAAGTAGACCGACAGTGCCAGGATCAGCCAGATCCCGACCGAGATCCAGGTGACGGCGGCGATCGTGCTCGCGGCGTACGCGCAGGAGATGATCGACAGGATCGGGATCACCGGGCCGAACGGCACCCGGAAGCCGCGCTTGAGGTCGGGCCGCGTCCGGCGCAGAACGATCACGGTCGCCGACACGACCATGAACGCGGCCAGCGTGCCGATGCTGACCAGGTCGAACAGCTTGTCGATCGGTACCACCGCGGCCAGCACCGCGATGAAGGCGCTGGTGACGAGCACGTTCTTGTTCGGCGACAAGGTGTTGCTGTTCACCTCTTTGAACAATGGCGGCAGCATCCCGTCGCGACCCATCGCGAACAGGATCCGGGTCTGGCCGTAGACGGTGATCAGGGTGACCGAGAAGATCGAGATGACCGCGCCCGCCGCGATGATGATGCCGGGCAGCGCGACCCCGGTGACGTCGTTGAGGATCGCCTCCAGGCCGGCGTCCTGACCCTCGAACTTCGCGGTCGGCTGGGCGCTGACGGCGGCGAAGGCGACCAGCAGGTAGAAGACCGTGACGATCGCGACCGCGCCGAAGACCGCCCGCGGGATGGTCCGGCCGGGGTTCTTGACCTCCTCGCCCGCGGTGCTGACGGCATCGATGCCGAGGAAGGTGAAGAAGATCGCCGGGATAGCGGCCGAGATCCCGCTGATCCCCTCGGGCGCGAACGGCGTCAGGTTGCCGGACTTGAAGCCGGTCAGGGCCAGTACGACGAACAGCGCCAGCACCGCCAGCTTGATGACGACCATGATCGCGTTGGCCCGCGCCGACTCCTTCGCGCCGCGCAGCAGCAACAGGCAGCACAGGCCGACCAGGACGACGGCGGGCAGGTTGATGACGCCGGGACCTTCGGCGAGCAGCCCGGAGCTCAGTGACTCGGGGATCCGGAAGCCGAAAACGTCGTCCAGCAAGGCGTTGAAGTACTCCGCCCAGCCGACCGACGTGGCGGCGCCGGCCACGCCGTACTCGAGGATCAGGCACCAGCCGACGATGTACGCGGGCAGCTCACCCAGTGAGGCGAACGAGTACGAGTACGCCGAACCCGACACCGGGATCGTCGAGGCGACCTCCGCGTAGCACAGCGCGGTCATCGCCGCGATGATGCCGACGAGCAGGAAAGTGATCATCACGGCCGGGCCGGCCTTGGGCACGGTGACCGCGAGGACGAAGAAGATACCGGTACCGATGGTCGCGCCGACGCCGAACATCATCAGCTGGAACGTGGTCATCGACCGCTCGAGATGCTCCGACCCGTGCTCACCCCGGCTCGCGGCGAGCATCTGGTCGATGCTCTTCTTGCGCAGCAGCGGGTGCGACGGTGACGGCGGGCGAGTGGCTCTGCTCATGGTGGCCTCCGACCGGATCGGTCGAGCCAGCGTGACAGCGTGCGCGCGCCAAGTACAGGCCTAACTCGATCCGGCGGGGTCGAGTCAGGCCTGCTGGTCAGGAGCGTTTCCAGAAGTCCCGGATGGGTGCCTTCGCCGGGGCGGTAGTGCCGGCGAACTCGTCGAGGGCTTGCAGGGTTTCGGCCCAGAGGTTGGTGAGTTGGGTGTCGTCGAACGGGGTCGTGTCCAGGGACTTCAGGGTGGTGATGAGGGCCTGGAGCTTGGGGACCTGGAGGTTTTGGAGGACGGCATCGAGGCGGGTGGCCAGGTCGGAGAGGATGGTCCGGCGTTGGGCGGCGGTCGGCGTACCGGCCGAGCGGAGGAGTTGTGCCTCGGCGGCTGCTTGAGCACGGGCCTCGGCCAGTGGCTCCGCTGCGGACTGCTCCTCGACGAGCGAGGGTGGCTGAGCGGTGCGCTTCGAGCTCCGCGAGAACAGACCTGGGCCGTCGCCGAAGCCGCGGGCCCGGGCTCGGCGATGGCTCAGGTCTGCTGCGCCTCCGGGAGCTGAGCCTGCGGCGCTGCCGGGGCCCATCGCGTTCAACGCTTGGGGAGCGAAGGCGGCTCCGGCGAACCCCATGGCGGGCGCGGCGGGCATGGCGAGGTGGCGGGGGTCCCAGCCGGCAGGGAGTTCGACCGGCTGGGTGACGCGGTGTTTGGGGCCGCCTTCGGCGACGACTCTGGAGTCGACGGCGACGAGGGCGGTGAAGCGGCAGAGGACGTGGTGCTTCAAGGAGACGGCGACGATCTGGTGCTCGAGTTTTTCGAGGTCGGTCGAGGCGCCGCCGAAGGTGTCGGTCGCGGTGACGTACTGGTCTTCGAGGTCGCGCAGGTGGGCGCGGGCCCAGACCGCATTTGCAGCGCCTTCGGTTTGGACGGCTGGGATCGTCACCTGCCACGGCTCGCCGGCGGGGGTCAGTCCGTGGAGGTGGGCTGTCGCGTTGTCGGGAGTGCCTCCGTAGCGGCCGCGTAGTACTAGCGGGACGCCGGCGAAGGCGGTGGGCATCCGGGCGGGACTGATGGTGTCGGCGAGCAGGGTCAGGCCGTCGGCGGTGAGGGTGAGGTTGGTGAGCAGCGGCGTACCGATCCTGAGGTGGATGCGGTCGAGTGCATCGTCGAGGCGGTCCTCGCTCTCGACGAGTTCGCAGCGGCCGCCGCCGAGTCCGGCCAGCCGACCGAGGAAGCCGGCGTTGACGGCCTGGTCGATGCCGACGGTGTGGATCCGTACGCCGGCCAGCGGGGTGGCCAAGCCGGCGAGGAGCTGGTCTTCGTTGCCTACCTGTCCATCCGTCACCAGGACGAGGACGCGGTCGCGCTTGCCGTCGTTTTCGCCGAGGAGTCTGGCCGCTTCTTGGAGCGGGGTGAACATCTCGGTGCCGCCGCGGGCGGTGAGGCCGGCCAGGTGCTCGACGGCGCGGAATCGGTTGCGGTCGGTGGCGTCGGCCAAGGTGTCTGCCGGCAGGTCGGTCGGGCGCTCGATGACCGTGTCGAAGCTCAGTACGGCGAAGCGGTCGGCGGCTGTCAGGGTGTCGACGATGCGGGCGGCGGCGCGACGGGCGGCGACCATCTTCCAGCCGCTCATGCTGCCGGATCGGTCCAGTACGAGGACGACATCGCGCGGTCGGGCGTTTGTGCTTTCGAGTGGTGGGAGGACTGTCAGCTCGAAGGTGCCTTCGGTCTCGCCTGCCGGTTGGCCGTCGACGATGTGCTGGTCGGGTTGGGTGGTGAAGGCGGTGGCAGTCGCTTCGGGTTCGCCGTACGCGAGCCGGAGGATGAAGTCGCGGTCGACGCGCTCGCCCGGGTTGATGGTGACGGTGGTTCGGTGGTCGCTTTGCTCGGGCTGTTCGGTGGAGATCGCGTGCAGGCTGGAGCGGATGCCGTTGAGGGGTAGGCCGGCTGGGTCGATGTCGGCGGTGATGCTCAGGCGGACGGGGTTGGGGAAGCCGGGGAGCAGGATCGGCGGGGTGATGCGGGAGGCGTCCGGTACTGCGTCCGTGTCGGGGATTACTCCGTCACCGACGGACTGGCCGCTGATCGGCGTACCGGGGATGTAGCGCGGGGCGACGACGAGCGGCAGGCGGTACGTCGCTTCGCCGTCCTCGTACGGGAGGGGACCGACCAAGGTGAGCTGCACCGACACCCGCTCGCCGGGGACGATGTTGCCAACCCTCAGCGTGAAGACGTCCGGGCGCTCCTCCTCGGCAATCGACGCGCGCTGACCGGCTGCTATCGCTTCGTCATAGGTCTCCCGCGCCTGAGCCCGCTCCTGCAACTCAGCCTCGACAGTCCGCCCGTCAGCAGTCATCCGCAGCCCGGTCACCGCTGCTCGAGCCGGCAACGGAAATATGTACGTCGCTTCCAGCGCGACCTCATGCGGGTTGTGGAAGTCCTGGGTCAGCACGGTCCGCGAGACGAGCCCGGTGATGGTCGCGTGCGCGTCGATCCGCTCCAGCGGCAGATTTCCCCGCTCAGTACTCAAGCTCCCAAGCCCCGCGTCCGAAACCTCTCCCAGCTCGTCGGTTCGGAGGGTAGGCAGAACAGTCATAACTCGTCTCCTGACGCTGGTTGATTGAGCAATCCCTGCCGACCAAGCTCCGCAAGCAACGGCACTGCCGCAGCAACCAGCCGCGCGATGTCCGGGACGCCCCCACCCTGATCCAGAACCAAGGTCACCCCACCCCCCAGCCGAACCGCAGCAACCACCGCGCCTGAGGGCGCGGAGACGGCGCCGGCTTCCGCCGAGTCGGCGCGGCGCATGTCCCGGGCCGCTGTCCGGCGTGAAGTGGCTGCGAGACGCTGAGCGTCGCCGGAGGTGGCAGTCGGTCCGACCTGCTCTGCTCCGTCGAGCGAAGCGTTAGCTGAGCGACGGGCCTCGCGGTGACCGGCGTCGCCGGTGAGGGCGTCGCGGTCCACCGCTCCGAGCGGAGCAGGAGCGGGGTGAGAGGCATCGCCGGGCGCAGCATCGGCAGGGGTCGCATCGTGCGAGCGGTCGGCCCAGAAGCGGGTCCTGGGCAAGGGGGGCTGGCTGGCCAGCGCCGAGGCGTCCGACTCAGCCGCCGCACCCGCGTCCGGCGCGAGACCGCCTGCCGCGGACACCGCGCCGTCCACTCCGCCCGCGCCGTCCACA
>NZ_BAAAHK010000007.1:563290-693601 GCF_039525325.1 Kribbella koreensis | reverse complement strand
CCACCTTCGGTGAGTTGGGCGGGAGGGGGTTGGGGAGGGCGGCGATGGGTTCGAGGGTTTGGTTGGGGGCGCCGGCTAGTTCGGATTGGATTTGGGCGAGGGTGTGGCCTTGGGACTGGCGGCGTTTGATGGCTACCAGTTGGAGTAGATGGCGACGGCCGTACAGGGCGGTACGGCCGCGCATCTCGGTGGGGCGGTCGATCAGGCCGGTGGTGGTGTACCAGCGGATGGCGCGTTGGTCGGGGACTGGGCGGACTCGGCCGTTGGCTTGGCCCGGGTAGTCGGTCAATGCCGCTTCTACCCGTTCTGCCAGCTCGCTGAGAGTCCACAGTTCCATAACCAGATCATGACACTGTCATATGACACTGTCAACATCGCCAGGAGCGAGTACCCCCCTCGCCGCGCCCCGCGCCCCGCGCCCCGCGCCCCGCGCCCCCATCTCAGGGGTTAACCCCTCAAATGGCGGGTTGCCCCCTGAGAATCCAGCTGGGCAACCCCCCATCTCAGGGGTTAACCCCTGAGATGGGGGCGCGAGGCGCGGCGGGGGGAGGGCGAGTCTGCTGGGTGGGCCTGGGGCGAGGGGGGCGGGTGGTTGACGGGCGGGGTGGTCGAAGGGGTCAGTGTTTGGGGTAGGCGGCGTCTACTTCTACTTCGACCAGCCAGCCGGCTACGGGGAGGTTCTCGATTTCCAGGGCGAAGCGGGAGGGGCGGGAGCTGTTGACGACGAAGGGCTTGGCGGGGGCGGCGGTGCCGAGGGGGACGGGGACGAATTTGCCGGTGGTGAGGTCGGTGTTGGCGAAGTACTGGCGGTACGCGCGGTTCCAGCCGGCGAAGTCGGCGGCTGGGGCGCCCGCCGGGTTCTGCAGGAAGACGCGCATCGTGTAGACGTCGGAGTAGGAGAGACCGACCGCCTTGAGGTTCTCGCCGATCCGGCGCAGCGCGTTGATTCCCTGGGCTTCGGTGATCGTGACGCCGGCCGGCAACACCCCACCGGGGAAGATGACAGTGTCGACGTACGACGCTTCACTCCCGGCCGGAGCATCAGTGTTCAAGGCGCTCGGTCCGAGGCCGCTCGTCTTGTAGATCGGTGTGTCGGCTCCGATCCCCACGCCAGTGGCGATCAACGGATTCGCCTGGCCGGCCGGGAGGGCCGGTACGACGGTGCCGGGCCGCGGCGGTTTCGGGCGATCCCACCAGCCGTCGGCGGTCGCAGTACCGGCCGTGAAGGCCACCGCGACGACGGCGACCCCGGCCAACAGACGTGATTTCATCGGCTCATCACCTTGCTGTGAAGGGCGGTCACCGTCGCCCGGGCGGAGACCATCGCGCCGTGCTGCCAGGCGATGGTGTGGGTGAGGTGGTCACCGGCGAAGTAGATGTTGCCGGTCGGTTCGAGCAGCCTCGCGTAGACACCGTCGGTCTGCGACGGCCAGCCGACCCACGAACCGCGCGAGTACTCCGTCCCCGCCCAGTCCACCGAGAACGACGCCTTCACGTCCTTCCCGTAACCGTCGCCATGGATCTTGATGCCCTGGGCAATGGCTCGCTCGAGCCGCGCCGCCGGGCTGAGCGCCCCGTACGCCGTAGCGTTGGCACCCGTGTTGTAGTAACCGATCATCGTCCCGCGCTCACCGTGGAAGCCGGTCGACGGGTACCACATGTTCACCAGGTCGAGATTGCTGTTCGTGATGCCGCCGTAGATCCGGTGGTCGAGCTCCCACCAGCGCCGTCCGTACTCGATCCCGATCTTGCCCGCGTTGGTCGGCCTCGCGTACTGCAGGGCGGTGATGATGTCGCCCGGCAGGTTCGACGGCACGGTCGCCGCGATGTGCGGCGGCAGCGCGCAGATCGCATAGTCCGCTGTGATCTCACGAGGTTTGCCGCCACTGCTGTAGATCACCGAGACGCCGGTCGACGTGTTGCGCAACCCGAGCACCTTCGCGCCGTACACGAACTTCTCCCGGCCGATCGCCCGCTCGAACGCGTACGGGATCCGGTCCATCCCGCCGACCGGCTGGAACATCATCATCGCCTGGTCCCAGCCGAACTCGAACGAGAAGTAGTTCCCGACCCCACTGGCCAGCACATCGCTCAGCCCGTACGGCGCAGCGGTCCGCCCACCCTCCAATCCGGCCCCAGGCTCGACCTCGTACCCACGTCGTCCATCCGCGCCGGTGTACCCGAAGCCCGCCGCTTTGTTGCCGATAGCACCGAAACTGCTGAGGAAGCCGATCAGCGCCTCCTTGTCGGTCGGCGTCAGCAGGCTGTCGAGCGCACCCTGGTCGGTCGCCTTGGCGAGCAACTCGGAGACGTACCCGTAGACGTCGGCCTTCGCCGTCCGGTGCCGGATCGCCTTGTTCGAAAGGGAAGTACTGCCCTCACGATAGAGGTAGGCATCCGCGTTCTGGTTCACGAACGGCTCGATCGCGACGCCGAGCTCGCGGCAGTAGTCCAGGGTCACGTGGTGCTGCGGGATCCGGCCGGGCCCCGCGTTCATGTACTGGCCCTTGGAGAACTTGGCCCGTTGCGTGTTGCCGTGCAGGTCTTTCTCCTCGGTGCCGCCACGGACGGTCCAGTTCCGTCCACCCGGCCGCTGCCGGGCCTCCAGCAGGGTCACCTTGTAGCCGGCCTTGCCGAGTTCGTACGCCGAGGTCAGCCCGGCGATCCCGGCGCCGAGGATGACGATGTGCTTCTTGCCGCGTCCGTTCAGATCGGTGCGCGCCGGCGCCGCGAAGGCCGGTGTCTCAGCGGCGGTCGTCAGGCCGAGCGCGCCCATCGTCGAGTACAAGACACCGGCGCCACCGGTGATGCCGACCTGCTGCAGGAACTGCCGTCGGGTCTGGGGCATGTGCCAACTCCTCACTAGGCGGGTGGGGTTGCCTAGAAAGGTAAGGACAAAGTATTTCCCGGTCGTATCCGCGTTGTGAGTTCTTGACGGCGATCGCGACAGTAATGTTTCGTATTGACGACCCTGGGGTCGCGGTGGGTCTGCCGTGTTACCTGGCGAGCTGCGTCTGCAGGGTTTTCGCGGCCGAGGAAATCTGGGCGTAGACGCCGGGGTAGCCGGGCTCGGCGCAGCCTTTGCCCCAGGAGACGGTGCCGAGGAGGCGGCCGTTGAGGACTAGCGGGCCGCCCGAATCGCCTTGGCAGGCGTCCCGGCCGCCCTCGGGGTAGCCGGCGCAGATGTTCGTGGCGGCGGCGTAGCCGTTGGCGGTGTACTCCTTGTTGGCCAGGCAGGCGGCGTCGCCCAGGTCGGGCACGGCCAGCTTCTCGAGGGTGTCGGCGGGGCCGGTGTCCTGTGTGTCGCCCCAGCCGTAGACGGTCGGTACGGCGCCCTTGCGGTCGGCCTTCGGATTCGTCTCCAGCGGCAGAACCGGTACGCCGGTGAGCGGCCGGCTCAGTGTGAGTACGGCGAAGTCGTACTGGTTCTTGTCGTGGTCGTAGCCGGGGTGGACCCAAATCGACTTGATGCCGGAGGTGCGGCCGACGCTGGTGTCCGCCAGGTCCGGCCGGCCTTGGATCGCGGTGTAGGTCGAGGCGGGCTGATTCATGCAGTGGGCGGCGGTGATGAGCTTGGTCGCGCTGACCAGGGCGGCGCCGCAGTACCGGCCGGTCGCCTCGGCGGAGTTGGAGTTCGTCAAGGCGATCGCCCACGGGGCTTCTGTGGTGCTGGCCAGCGTGCCGCCAACGATCAGCTCGTGGTCGTGGCCGTCCGAAGCAGTCGCGGCGCCCGCGGTAGCGAGCAGGAGAACCCCGGCGATGGCGGCAGCACGCTTCAACATGCGAGCGAACCTACTGCAAGTGGTCGCGTGATCGCGGTAGGTCATCGGTACGTCGCTGAACCGACGAGTCTGAGGCTGGACGGCATCGGCGGCCCGAACCATGCTTAGGTCCGCGCTGTAGGGGCACAGGTCGGTCAAGAGGTTGTCGGAACTCGAGGTCCCACAACTTCAGGCCCCGGCGTTGAGCAAACCAGCGCCGGGGCCGTACCTTGCACAGATCCATGACGCACACTGGGGACAAGAGCGCCGAGTATCCCCGGGGGGAGATCGGCTTCGGGCGAGGAGCTGACGATGATCGAAGAACAGTCCCAGCATCTGGAGATCGCCGCCGCGATGACCGAGGTGGCGGCCGCGATGACCGGGCCGACGGACCTGGCCGAGACGCTGCTGGTGATCACCCGCTGCACGGTCGACAACATCCCGGGCATCGTCGACGCGAGTATCTCGATCACCGCCCGTGACGGCCGGATCGAGACGCTGGCGCCGACCGGCCCGCGGGTCACCCGGGCCGACCACCTGCAGTACGAGCTGGGTGAGGGGCCGTGCCTGGACGCGGCCATCGAGGATCCGGTGGTCGCGGTCAACGACCTCGCCAATGACCCGCGCTGGCCGGACTTCGGCCCCAAGGCGGCGGCGCTCGGATTCGGCTCGCAGGTCGCGTTCCAGTTCCGGGCCGAGCCGCACGTCCGTGGCGCGCTCAACCTGTACGCGCAGGAGCCGGACGCGATCGACAACGACTCGATCCAGCTCGGCAGCATGTTCGCGGGCCAGGTCGCCGTCGCGATGGGCTGGGCCCGCCAGGATCAGACCATGACCGAGGCGCTGGCCACCCGCAACCAGATCGGCCAGGCGGTCGGCATCGTGATGGAGCGCTACAAACTCGACTCCGACCGGGCGTTCGCCTTCCTCACCCGCCTCTCCCAGACCAGCAACACCAAACTGAACGCCATCGCCAAGGCCCTGGTCCAACAGACGAACGACATGTCTCAGCAGTGAGGTCGGCTGCGGCGCTGGTACGACACCGCGCCGACCGCCAGCGCGGTGCCTAGCCCACCGAAGGCCGCGCCGCCGAAAAGGACCATGTAGGCGATCCCGGTCGCCGTGAACGGACCGGGGTCGCCGTCGGGCGGGGCGACGCCGGTCACCATCAGCGACCCCCAGACGGCCAGCGGTACGCCGTACAGGACAAGGCTGACGCCGCCGACCCAAGCGGGCAGGAGCAGGAGCCACCGAGGCAGGCGCAGACCCCAGCGGTATAGCAGGGCGAGCACCAGCACCACACCGACGAGCGATGCCAGCACGGTGATGTCGATCCCGAGCCGCTCGAGCAGCCGGCTCAGTGCCGACGTCTCGCTGTTGTCCATCGACGTCCGCCACTCGGCCGCGGTCACCCCGAGCGCGCTCCCACCGAACCCCCAAACCAGCTTCACGCTTGCCCAAGGCAACAACCCTGCCAGGACCAGGTACGCCGTACGCCGCGTCCGCGCCGAAGCCGGTAGCAGCCGCGGCCGGACCAACGCGGCATCCGGCCGCAACGCCACCTCATGAGCGCCCCCACACCGTGGGCACCGCGACCGTCGCCGCCGTAGGTGCACCTGAGTGCTCGCGAACAACAGCCCAGCACCCACCGCTGCGACCACCTGCCCGGCCATCGCCCACGGCCGCTCCACAGTGCCGGCCGCGACCGCTCCGACTCCGCTCAGCGCAAGCCCGAACGTCCCCAGCAACGTCGTCCCGGTCGCGAAGACCAACCCCACCGTGGCCCACCGCGACTTCCCACGCGCCGACAGCAGACCGGCAACGCTTCCCAGCGCCAGCACCCCACCGACTACCACCGCGGTCACCGGCCCGCCGGGCGGATCCCCGTGCACGTTCGCGATCGGAAAACTCTCCCGCCCACCGGTCATCCAGTGCACCGCCAAGGCGCCGTACAGCACCGCCCAGTACTGCGTGACGCGCCCGACCCACGACGGCCAACGACGCCCCAACCCGACGAGTGTCTCCATGCCGCAACCCTCGTCCCAACCCTCCGGAACCAACTCCCTCCGCAGAGTGAACCGTGTAGTACTCGCTGGGGAGGGGAACGGGAAGCCATGACTGTCTACGGCTTCCATGCCTCGCACGAACAGGTCCCGCCCGCCGACCTGCTGAAGGCGGTGGTGCGGGCCGAGCAGGCTGGGTTCACCGCGGCGATGTGCTCCGACCACTTCAGCCCGTGGAGCACCCGCCAGGGTGAGTCCGGCTTCGCGTGGTCCTGGCTCGGCGCCGCGCTCCAGGCCACCGAACTGTCCTTCGGCGTCGTCAACGCGCCAGGTCAGCGCTACCACCCGGCGATCATCGCGCAGGCGATCGGCACGCTCGGGTCGATGTATCCGGGCCGGTTCTGGGCAGCACTCGGTACCGGCGAGGCGAGCAACGAGCACATCACCGGCGACGGCTGGCCGCGCAAGGCTGTCCGCCAGCAGCGGCTGGAGGAGTCCGTCGAGGTGATACGGAAACTCTTGCAGGGTGAAGAAGTGAGCCACGACGGGCTCGTCACGGTCGACCGGGCCCGGCTCTGGACGTTGCCGGACGAGCCGCCGGCGTTGCTCGGTGCGGCGGTCTCGACGGCTACCGCGGAGAGATGTGCCCGCTGGGCCGACGGGATGATCACCATCCCGGCGGAGGAAGACCAGTTGCGCCGGATGATTTCGGCGTACCGGGACAACGGCGGTCGCGGGAAGGTCTGTCTGCAGGTGCATGTGAGTTATCACCCGGACGAGGCAGAGGCGACCCGGATCGCGCACGAGCAGTGGCGGACCAACGTGTTCTCGCCGCCGTTCTGCTGGGACACGGAGACCGCCGAGGCGTTCGACCAGGCGGCCGAGCACGTCCAGCCCGAGGCCATGCACCAGGCCGTGCGGATCTCGTCCGACCCGGCGCAGCACGCCGACTGGCTCAACTCGTACGCCGGGTTGGGGTTCGACGCCATCTATCTGCATCACGTCGGGCAGGAGCAGTCGGAGTTCATCGACGTGTTCGGCGACAAAGTACTGCCCCAACTGGAGGTGACCCGCCCGTGAGGCTGACCGAGACCGCTGACGTCTGGTGGAAGAACGCCGTCGTCTACTGCCTGGACATCGAGACGTACTTCGACACCGACGGCGACGGGCGCGGAGACATCCGCGGACTGTCGCAACGGATCGACCACCTGGCCGAGTTGGGGGTGACGTGCCTGTGGCTGATGCCGTTCTACCCGACGCCGGATCGCGACGACGGCTACGACATCACCGACTTCTACGGCGTCGACCCGCGACTCGGCACGCACGGGGACCTGGTCGAGCTGATCACGCTGGCGCAGGACCGCGGGATCCGGGTGATCGCGGACCTCGTGGTGAACCACACGTCGGACCAGCACCCGTGGTTCAAGAGCGCCCGGGCGTCGCGCACGTCGCCGTACCGGGACTGGTATGTCTGGCGCGACGAGCCGCCGGCGAACCAGCACGAGGGGATCGTGTTCCCGGACCAGGAGGACAGCCTCTGGGAGTACGACGAGGAGGCCGGGCAGTACTACCTGCACCAGTTCTACAAGCACCAGCCCGATCTCGACATCGCGAACCCCGCGGTGCGCGAGGAGATCCTGAAGATCATCGGCTTCTGGCTGCGGCTGGGACTGTCCGGATTCCGGGTGGATGCGGTGCCGTTCCTACTGGACACCGCCGGCGCGACGGACGCGGCGAACCTGGCCGACCCGCACGACTACCTGCGTGACCTGCGCGCTTTCCTGAGCCGGCGAGACGGCCAGGCGGTGCTGCTCGGTGAAGTGAACCTGTCGTACAAGGACACCCGGACGTTCTTCGGTGACGAGGACGGCGACGAGCTCAACATGTGCTTCGACTTCATCGGCATGCAGAAGATGTACCTGTCCCTGGCGCGCCAGGACCCGGCCGAGCTGGTCAAGGCGCTGCGCGAGCGGCCCGCGCCGCCGGAGGAGGCGCAGTGGGGGACGTTCGTCCGCAACCATGACGAGCTGACCCTGGACAAACTGACCAAGGACGAGCGGCAGGAGGTCTTCGACGCCTTCGGGCCGGACGAGGACATGCAGCTCTACGGTCGCGGCCTGCGGCGCCGGCTGCCGCCGATGCTCGGCAACGACCAGGCCCGGATCAAGATGGTCTACAGCCTGCTCTTCTCCCTGCCCGGTACGCCGGTGTTGTTCTACGGCGAGGAGATCGGGATGGGTGAGAATCTGGCCGCTGAAGGGCGGAACGCGGTCCGTACCCCGATGCAGTGGACGACCGGCCCGACCGGTGGCTTCTCGACGGCCGATCCCGGCGACCTGGCCGGCCCGGTGGTGGAGGGTGACCTCTCGCCCGAGCACGTCAACGTCGCCGCCCAGCGCAAGGACCCCGACTCGCTGCTGAGCTGGATCAAGCTGCTCGCCCAGCGCTATCGCGAGTGCCCCGAGCTGTCCTGGGGTGAGTGCACGATCCTCGAGCACGACACGCCGTCGGTGGTCGCTCATCGCTCGGACTACGAGGACGGCACGATCATCGCCTTGCACAACTTCTCCGCCGAGCCCGCGGAGATCACCCTCGTCGTCGCGGGCTCCGGGGTCGGAGTACGGGTTGCTGACCTGCTCACCGGAGCGACCTCGGACGTCGAGAACGACGGCACGCTCCGCCACCAGGTCGGGCCGTACGGATGCTGCTGGCTGCGGGTTCTGCGGGCCGGCGACAGGTACCTCGTCTGAGCGTTGTCCAACAGGACAACAAGAGCAGTTCGGGAGGTTCTGGGCAGGTCCGTGCCGATTGTGGGCAGAGCTGTCCCAGCAGCGAATCGCCTGCATAGAATTCCCGGCGGCCGTCGATCGGCCGCCGGGGGTTTCTTGTTCGCGTACGGGTCTCTGCTGGGGGTTGTCTGTGCTGCGTCGATGCATCGTCATGCTCGTTTCCGCCTCGCTTCTCACCTCGTCCCTGGTGGTCCCGGAGGCCACGGCCAGGCCGGCCGCGGCCGAGGTTCCGGCGAGCACGACCCAGGCCGCGGCGGCTCCTGAGCTGCAGCCGGCCGCCGGTCAGTTCGTGCCGGTCGCGCCGGCGTCGGTGATCAACGGTGTCGCCGTGGCCGCGGCCGGCGTCTCGACCGTCACGGTCGCCGGTGCCAACGGCATCCCGGCCGCCGCGCAGGTCAGCGCCGTGGCAGTCCAGGTCACTGCGATCGGGACCACCGCCGCGGGCTACGTCCAGGCGTACGCGGCCGGTACTACGCGTCCCACCGACAGCACCAACAACTTCGTCACCGGTCGCAACACGGCCAGCTACGACGTCGTACCGGTGTCCGCGTCGGGCCAGATCAGCGTCTACTCCAGCGCCGCGTCGAAGGTCTGGGTCAGGCTCCGTGGCTACTTCACCTCGTCCTCGGCAGTGACGGCCGGCTCCACCTTCGTCCCGCTTCCGGCGACCACGGTGATCAACAACGTCGCGCTGGCCGCCAACGGAACGACCAACTACACCTTCGCCGGCGCCAACGGCATCCCCGCCGCCGCCGACGTCGCAGCCGTCGCCATCGAGGTCACCTCGGCCGCACCGACGGCGGCAGGCGTCCTCAAGGCCTATCCGACAGGCGAGGCCGCACCGGCCGACGCTGCCGTGAACTACCCGGTCACGCAGGCCCAGACCAACTACGAGACGGTCAGACTGTCCGCTGCCGGGCAGGTGACCTTCTCGGCCAGCGGTGCCACCAAGCTGACCGTCCGACTCCGCGGGTACTACTCCAAGCCGACCGCCACCGCAGCAGCCGCCTCGTACGTCTCAGTCGCCCCGGCGACCGTCGTCAACAACGTCGCCCTGGCAGCAGCCGGCACTACGACCGCCACTCTCGCCGGCGCCAACGGCGTACCGGCCGCAGCGACCGTCGCAGCCGTCGACGCCAACGTCGTAGCGTCCGCCCCGACCGCCGCCGGCTTCCTGACCGGCTACGCGGCCGGTACGACGCGGCCCACTGACGCGTCGGTGTACTACGCCAACGCCACCAACACGGCTGCCCACGACACCCTCAAGATCTCGTCGGCCGGGCAGACCACTTTCTACGCCAGCGGAGCGACCAAGCTGATCCTGCGCCTGCGCGGCTACTACAAGAAGCCCACGGCTCCACTGGCCCCGACCGGCATCACCGCCGCGGCTGCGGACGGCCGGGCGACTGTCGGGTGGACCGTCCCGAAGGACGGCGGCGCCGCAATCACCGGCTATACGGTGACGGCGAACCCGGGCAACCTCAAGACCACCGTCGGTGCGACAGGTACCGCGACTATCACCGGCCTGACCAATGGCACGCCTTACACGTTCGCAGTACAGGCAATCAACGCCGCCGGCACCAGCACTGCCTCTGCGTCCTCCAAGCCCGTCGTGCCGATGGGTGGCGAGGTCCTCTACGCCCATGACGCCGCCGGCCGGGTCAAGGCCGTCTTCACCTCCGACGGCGCGGGTGTGGCGTACCAGTACGACGCAGTCGGCAACATCACCGCCACCCAGGCACTGCCCGCCAACCAGCTGACCGTTGCCCAGGCCGGCCCGGCGACCGCCGTCGTCGGCGACTCCTACGAGATCTACGGCACCGGCTTCGGACTCGACCCCGAGCAGGTGTCGGTGACCATCGGCGGCGCCACCGCGCCGATCACCTCGTTGCGACGCAACCACCTGGTCGTCACCGTGCCCGCGGGAGCAACCACCGGCCAGGCATTGGTGAACGTCTCCGGTACGACGGTCACCGCCGGCTCGGTCACCCTGCTGGCCGCGCCGCAGGTCACGAGTGTCAGCCCTACGATCGTCGACCGTGGCGCGACATTGACCGTCACCGGCAGCAACTTCGCCCCGGCGACCACCGCCAACACCGTGTCGGTCAACGGCACCAAGCTGCAGGTGCTCTCGGCGACCGCGACGACCCTCACCGTCCGGGCGCCCGGCTTCGGCGTGGCCGGCAAGCTGATGATCCGGACCCGGGCCGGCACTGTCACCTCGGCCGGTCAGGTGACCGTACCGCCGTCACCGTTCCTGGCCGTGGACGTCGCAGCCTCGGTGCACCTCACTCCCGACGCCTCCGCGACCATCACGATGGCAACGTCCAACCAGCTGGCCTTGTTCAGCATCGACGGCACTGCCGGGCAGCGACTCGGGTTCCAGGTCGACGAGACGATCAGCGGTTGCTACGAAGCGCACATCTGGGCGCCGGACCGCACTGCGGCGTACGCCGAGGAGACGATCTGCGGCAAGGACTACCTGGAACTGCCGCGACCGGCCGTCAACGGCACCTACCTCGTCGAGCTGGACCCGCGGAACCCCGAAACCGGCACCTTCACCGTGGTGGCCCGGCAGAGTGCCGATCTCACCGCGCCGCTGACGATCGACGGTCCGGCCGCGAGCCTGACCACGACCGTCGCCCCCGCCCACGCGACCTTCACCTTCACCGGCGCCAAGGGCCAGCTCGTCTTCACCACGTTGACCGCGCCCAGCAACCTGGCCTCCGGGGCAGTGCTCTGGGGTCCGCACGGCCAGAAGCTGGTGACCACCAACTCGTACTACGGCAGTACGAGCGGCTTCCTCACCTCGGTCCTGCTGCCCGAGGACGGCGTCTACACCGTCGACGTGGATCCTTACAACTTCGAGCTCGGGACCTACACCGCCCAGGTCAACCTGGTCCCGACCCCGATCTCGGCGACCACCACGCTCGACGGAGCAGCCGCGCGACTGACCATCACCAAGCCAGGGCAGACCGGCTCGGTCGCCTTCACCGGTACGCAGGGCCAGCTGGTCCATGTCGACCTCGCCACCCAGCTGACGTCGACAGCGACAGGCAAGGTCACCCTGCGCGGTCCGGACGGCTCGTTCCTGTTCCGGGACCAGACCTGGACCTACTTCATGGACTACCTCGCCGACCGCTACGTGCTGCCGCAGACAGGTGAGTACCTGTTGCTGGTCGAGCCGGCCGGCGCGCAGACGGGCACGATCGACGTCGCGGTCAACACGATCCCGGCGGATGCCGTCGTCGCCACCACGGTCGACGCCGCGGCCGTTGCCGTCAGCAACAGTAAGCCAGGGCAGCTGGCCCGGATGACCTTCCCGGCCACGGCCGGCCAGCGGGTGATGATCACCTGCGTCGCGATCACCGGGCACGAGTACGACGTCAGCTACCAGCTGCTGAACCCGGCCGGGACGAAGGTCGAGACCGGCAACTGCGCCTCGTCGGACAAGGGCATCCTCTTCGACACCCGGGCGCTGACGGCAGGCACCTGGACCGTCCTGGCCGACCCGAACCGGGCACTCCTGCTCACCTCCACCCTGCGGGCGGTCTCGGTCGCGGCGGACCCGGTGGTCAACTCGACGCTCGGCTCCAGCGCGGTGGTCAACCTCCTACCGGGTCAGAACGGCACTGTCGTCTTTCCCGTCACGGCTGGCCAGCGGATCTACGTCGGCTGCACGCTGAGCGTTCCGGACCAGCAGTACGACATCTCCTTCGAGTTGCTGCGCCCGGACGGCACCAAGGCCGACAGCGGAAGTTGCTACACCTCCTTCAAGGGTGAACTCTTCGACACTGTCACTGCCGCGGCCGGCGGCAACTGGACAGTGCGGATGGATCCGAAGCTCAACGCGAACGCGGGCGCGACGATCGGCCTGTACGCCGTACCGGCAGACGCAGCCCCGACGGCGACGATCGGTGGCGCGGCGGTCACCTTCGACACCGTGGTCGGCCAGAACGCCACAGTCTCCTTCACCGCGACGGCCGGGCAGCGCGTGCTGATCGGCTGCAGCCTCGTGGACTGGGCCGCCAAGCAGTACGACGTGTCCTTCAAGCTGCTGCGGCCGGACGGCACCACGGAGAAGACCACCAGCTGCTACGAGTCCAGCGGCGGGATGCTGGTCGACACGATCGCCCTCGCCCAGGCGGGGACGTGGCAACTGTTCGTCGACCCGGACTACATGGTGACCAGCCGGACCACTGTCCGCTTGTACTCGGTACCGGCTGACGTCGCGAAGACCACGACTGTCGGCGGCGCCGGTGTGAGCGTGACGACCGTGGTCGGGCAGTCCGCCACGATCACGTTCACCGGCACGGCCAGCCAGAAGATCAAGGCCACCGTGAGCTCGTCGAGCTATCCGGCGTGTGGCGGCTACCTGCGGCTGCGCAACTCGGCGGGCACCAACCTCACCTCGACCTGCCTGACGGCTGCCGGCTACCTGACCTACACGTTGCCGTCCGCGGGCACGTACACGCTGTTCGTCGATCCGGCGGAGCTCAGCACCGGTACTGCGACGATCGCGGTCGCCAACAATCCGACGGCGGCTGCCGCGAACCTCGAGGACCGGCGGGACTTCCCGCGCGCCGAGCCGGCGGCAGCTCCCGCTCGCGCTGTCAAGACGAACGAGGAGGAGCCGCCACCGCCGCCGGTCTATCCGCGGAAGCGGGACGCGTCGCTGACCGGGCGGATCCTGCGCACCGACGGCAAGCCGCTGGCCGACGTGACGGTTCGGGTCGCCGATCGCGCGGTGAGGACGAAGGCGGACGGTTCGTTCGTCCTGACGCGTCTTCCGCAGGGCACGTTCCTGTTCGTGATGGATGGCAGGACGGCGTCGACCCGGCGGACGAAGTACGGGTACTTCGATGTCCAGGTCAACCTGCGCAAGGGTGCGAACAAGCTGTTCTACCAGCCGTACCTGCCGATTCTCGACACCGCGAACGAGATCAGCATCGCGGGCCCGACAACGGAAGCGGTAGTGCTGAAAACCTCCAAGGTGAAGGGCCTGGAGGTGCACATCCCGGCCGGGGTGACGATCACCGACGCCGACGGCAAGAAGGTGACGAAGGTCGGGATCACCCCGATCCCGGTCGACCGGACGCCGATCCCGATGCCCAAGGGCGTCCAGGTGCCGGTGTACTTCACGGTCCAGCCCGCCGGCGGTGAACTGCACGGCGGCGAGGCGAAGATCTACTACCCGAACTACCTCGACCAGAAGCCCGGTACCCGGCTCAACTTCTGGAGCCACGAGAAGTACGCCGAGGGCTGGGAGGTCTACGGGATCGGGACGGTCACGGCCGACGGGACCCAGGTCCTGCCCGACCACGACACCGCGATCGAGAACTTCGACGGCGCGATGATCAACGTCTCGGGCTGGCTGGAGGGCCTGACCAAGGGCATCCTCGAGGCGCTCGGCTCCGCCGGGGACCCGGTCGATCTGGGCACCGGACGATTCACCTACACGCAGACCGACCTGACGCTGGGTGGCTTCGTCCCGATCGAGGCAGAGCGTGCCTACAGCTCCGGCGACGGCCGGGCCCGGCCGTTCGGGATAGGCACCATCGGGACGTACGACACCTTCCTGACCTCCAAGAAGCAATGGCAGGAAGCCGATCTGAACCTGATCGACGGCAGCCAGGTGCACTTCGCCCGGACCTCGCCGGGGACCAGCTTCACCGACGCTGCCTTCGAGGCGCGCGGGACCATCGGGCAGTTCGCCGGGGCCACGATGGCGTGGAACGGTCGTGGCTGGGATCTGCGGCTGCGCGACGGCACCGTGCTGATCTACGGCGACGAGGCCCCGCTGCAAGGGATCCGGGACCGCTTCGGCCACACCGTGACGATCCGGCGGATCGCGAAGAACGTCTACGGCAGCCAGATCGGCGCGATCGTCTCGATCACCTCCTCGGAGGGCTTCTGGCTCACCTACGACTACGACACGGCCGGGCAGGTTCTCGCGATCCACGACAACGCCGGGCGCACTGTCTCGTACACGTACGACACCGGTCTGCTGAAGACCGTGACGGACGTGAACGGCGGCGTCACGACCTACGGGTGGGACACCGCCAAGCGG
This sequence comes from Kribbella koreensis, assembly GCF_039525325.1. Lineage (NCBI taxonomy): Bacteria > Bacillati > Actinomycetota > Actinomycetes > Propionibacteriales > Kribbellaceae > Kribbella > Kribbella koreensis. The sequence continues at coordinate 678,978 of NZ_BAAAHK010000007.1, read as the reverse complement.
CTGACCACGATCACGGACGCGAAGAACCAGGTGTTCCTGACGAACACGTACGACACGAACAACCGGGTGATCCAGCAGCAGTTGGCCGATGGTGGGCTGTACAAGTTCGACTACGTGCTGGACAGCACCGGCAAGAAGGTGGTGAAGACCACCGTCACCGACCCGGCCGGCGCCAAGCGGGTGGTCGAGTACGACGCGGCCGGCTACCTGGTCAAGGACACCAGCGCCTCCGGTACTGCGAACGAGCAGGGCTACAGCCTGGAGCGCGACCCGGCGAGCCACCTGCCGACCAAGACGACCGACACCGACGGCCGCTCGATGGTCAGCACCTACAACGCGAACCAGCAGGCCACCTCGACCACGGTGACGCTGGGGACCGAGCAGCAGCAGGAGACCGCGACCTACAACGGGCCCGAGGGCGCGATGGACTCGACCACCGACGCGCTGGGCAACACCACCCGCTACACGTTCGATGCCTTGGGCAACGTCGAGACGACGACCGACGGGGAGGGCCGCAAGACCACCTACGAGTGGAACGACGAGGGGCTGATGACCAAGCAGACCCCGGACGGCGCCGGCTCGACGACGTACGAGTACCTGGACGGCATGACGTCGGAGGTGACCGATCCGCTCGGCCGCAAGACGACGTACGGGGTCGATCCTGCCGGGCGGGTGCAGGAGACGGTCGGGCCTGACGGCAGCGTCTCGACCGTGCAGTACGACGCCGCCAACCAGGTGCTGTCGACCAAGGACCCGCTGGGGTCGGTCACCACGTACAAGTACGACAAGAACGGCAACCTGGAGTCGCTGAAGGACGCCCGGGGCGGGACGACCACCTGGGCGTACGACCTGATGGACCGGGTGCACGAACTGACCGACCAGGTCGGCAAGAAGACGACGTACACCTACAACGCGCTCGGCCGGCCGGAGACCATCACCGACCGGCGCGGGCTCACCACCGAGTACCGGTACGACGCGCTGCAACGGGAGGTGTTCACCGGGTACGGCCGGACGGGCTCGCCGGGCGCATATCAGTACCAGTCGACTCTGATCTCGGCGTACGACGACAAGGGCCGGCTCGAGTCGGTCACCGACTCCACCGCGGGTGCGGGGTCGGTTGCCTACACCTACGACGGCAAGGACCGGGTCGCGACCGAGACGACTCCGCAGGGCACGATCACGCGCGAGTGGGACGACACGGGCCGGTTGAAGACGCTCAAGGTGCCAGGGTTGCCCGACACGGCTTATGAGTACGACAAGTCGGACCGGCTGACCAAGGTCACCCGTGGGGCGGTCGTGGCGTCGTACGGGTACGACTCGACCGGGCGGCTCAAGACGCAGTCGCTGCCGGGTGGGGTTGTGCGCACGTCGTCGTACGACCTCGCGGGCGGCCTGACCGGGTTGACGTTCGCGTCCGGTACGCAGGTACTGGGTGACCTGACGTACCACTACGACGCTGCCGGGCGGTTGGACCGTACTGGCGGCTCGTGGGCGCGTGCCGACCTGCCGTCGCCGGTCGCGTCCGCAGTGTTCGATCCGGCCAACCGGCTGACGTCGCTGGACGGCGTCACCCGCGCCTATGACCCGGAAGGCAATCTGACCGACGACGGCACCTCGACGTACACGTGGAACGCCCGCGGTGAGATGACGGCGACCACGGGTGCGGTGGGGGCCTCGCAGATGCGCTACGACCCACTGGGCCGTCGCATCGGCGCCACAGTCGGCGGCGAGACCTGGAACCTCCGGTACGACGGCGACAACGTGCTGGTCGAGGACGGTCCCGGCACTGCCGACGCGACGTACCTCTCCGGGCTCTCCACCGACTCGGCGGCCGCCCGGGTCGACGGGCTGGACGGGACAGGCAGTGCCTCTGCACTGCTCACGGATCGACAGGGCTCCGTGGTGGCAAGGACGGTGCCGGGCACTTCGACCGTTGCGGCGGAGTACACGTACGACCTGTACGGCAAGGCGCGTTCCAGCCTCGCGGGCGACGCCAACCCCGTTCGCTACACAGGACGCGAGTCCGGGCCGGGTACGCCCGCAGGACTGCAGTTCAACCGGGCCAGGTGGTACGAGCCAGGCACCGGCCGCTTCCTGTCCGAGGACCCCGCCGGGTTCGAAGGCGCGGGGCCCAACCTCTATTCGTACGTTGACGGCGACCCTGTGGACGCAACGGACCCCAGTGGCGCGGTACCGCAGATCGTCGCGGCGTGTGCGGGTGGCGCGCTCATCAACACCGTCGCGGGCGCACTGCTGGGTCGCAAGCACACCGCGGGTGACTACCTGCGCGGGCTGGCCAAGGGCTGCGTCGACGGCGTGCTGATGTTCGGGGTCGGCAAGTTCCTCAGCGTGGGACTGCGCTCGGCCCGGCCCTTCGCCCGATACCTCGACGAGGCGGCCGAGACGGCGGCCAAGGCCTGCAGCTTCACCGGCGAGACGCTGGTACTGATGGCGGACGGTTCCAAGAAGCCCATCTCGCAGGTCGAGGTCGGCGACGAGGTGCTGGCGACGGATCCGGAAACCGGTGAGCAGGGGCCGCACAAGGTCGCCCAGGTCTTCGAGCACTCCGACCGGGTGATCGATCTCGAAGTGGCCGGTGACGTGGTCACCACGACCGCGAACCACCCGTTCTGGAACGCCACCGATCGGCGGTTCGAGCCGGCCGCGGAGCTGGACCGGGGCGACCAGGTCCAGTCGGCCGACGGCCGGCGCTTCACGATCGGCGGGCTGAAGACCGGTGGCGCGCGGCAGGCGGCGGCCTACAACCTCAGTGTCGAGGGCATCCACACGTACCACGTGGGCCCCGACGAGCTGCTGGTGCACAACGCGTGCGTGATCCCGAAGATCACCCCCCGAGGCCTGCAGCACTCGTTCGGGCGGCATGCGGAGCAGTGGTTCGGCCGGGAGGTCGGATCGAGCAAGATGGGCGAGTGGAGCGCGCTGATCCAGCGGGCGTCGCAGAGCGGCAAGGTGTTCCCGTGGTCGAGCGGCTCGACCGCCACCCAGGCGCACCTGGCCCGGATCGACGGCAAATGGTTCGTCGCCCAGTTCGACCGAACCACCGGTGACCTGGTGACGGCCTTCGTACCCAACAACAAGCAGGTGTCCGCGATGCTGCGACTATTGGGCAAGTGAGCAAGGACGCGCTCTATCCGGACCCACCGCACCTGACGATCGCAGTCTGGTCGCCCGAAGACGAGGAATCGGTCTTCGGGCGCGCCTGCGACGTCGTGGTGGCGGCGGGCTGCGCGCCGGCCGGGGTGGTCGAGTCCGCGCCTCGCGGCCGGCAGTACGCGATGCTGCAGGATCTGGACGACCGGTCGACCGCTCAGCTCGGTGCGGACGCGTTCGACGCGGTCGTGCACGGCCGGGATCCGGTCCTGCGGCCGCTGAAGGCGGGTTACCGGGTCAAGGGCTGGGGCGCCGTCATCGTGGAGCACCTCCTCGGTACCGAGAAGGAGATGCACCCGGTGGCGGTCTCGCTGGCCGCTGACCGGCTCGGCCTTCCGGACTCGAGCTGGAAGGCGAGCGACCGGAAGGCGGCCCGTCGGCTCGCGCAGTGGGCGACCGGCGTGCTGCGGGAGCTCACTGTCGGTACGGGAGCCGTCTACGGAGCGATCGGTGTGGAGGAGACGCTGCCGACCCCGAGCGCGTTACGGTCGGGTGCGCCGGTCGGGACTGTGGTCTTCGTCGCGTCGGCGCTGCCGGACGTACAGGCCCTCTTCGGGGCCGCTGTGCCGGGGGTGCAGTGGCCGACAGGGGAGTTCTTCCCGGGCTGGCACCCCTTCGCCGAGTCACCCGTCGTGGTCGACGAGAAGAGGTTGCCGGCCGCCTCGTTCGGGCTGGGACGGGCGCTTTCCGGCCGGGCCGGATGAATTCACGGGGTGGATTGGCACCACGGTTCCGCAGTTGGGGGTAGAGGTGGGTACCGTCATCGGGTGCAGAAATGGCCTGGTCGTCCTTATCCCCTCGGAGCCACCTACGACGGTTCCGGTACGAATTTCGCGCTGTTCTCGGAGGTTGCTCAGCAAGTTGACCTGGCACTGATCGGCGACGACGGGTCGGAGCAGCTGGTCCAGCTCACCGAGGTGGACGGGTTCGTCTGGCACGCCTACCTGCCCGCGGTGCAGCCCGGCCAGCGGTACGGGTACCGCGTGCACGGACCGTACGAGCCGAGCAACGGGCACCGGTGCAACCCGTCGAAGCTGCTGCTGGACCCGTACGCGAAGGCCATCGACGGGCAGGTGGACACCGACGAGTCGCTGTTCAGCTACCGGTTCGCCAAGCCCGACGAGCTGAACACGATGGACAACCGCGGTCACACCATGCTGTCGGTGGTCACCAACCCGTTCTTCGACTGGGGCAACGACCGGCCGCCGGGGCACGCCTACCACGAGACGGTGATCTACGAGGCGCACGTCAAGGGCCTGACCAAGACCCACCCGGGGCTGCCGGAGGAGATCCGCGGCACGTACGCCGCGATCGGCCACCCGGCGATCATCGAGCACCTCAAGGAGCTCGGGGTGACCGCGATCGAGCTGATGCCGGTGCACCAGTTCGCCCAGGACGGGCATCTGCAGGAGCGGAACCTGTCGAACTACTGGGGCTACAACACGATCGGCTTCTTCGCCCCGCACAACGCGTACTCGTCGCTCGGCGGCCGCGGCCAGCAGGTGACCGAGTTCAAGACGATGGTGCAGGCGCTGCACGAGGCCGACATCGAGGTGATCCTCGACGTCGTCTACAACCACACCGCCGAAGGCAACGAGTTCGGCCCGACGCTGTCCTTCAAGGGCATCGACAACGCCGCGTACTACCGGTTGGTGGACTCGGACAAGTCGCACTACTACGACACCACCGGTACCGGGAACAGCCTGCTGATGCGGCACCCGCACGTGCTGCAACTCATCATGGACTCGCTGCGCTACTGGGTCACCGAGATGCACGTGGACGGCTTCCGGTTCGACCTCGCGTCGACGCTGGCCCGTCAGTTCCACGAAGTGGACCGGCTGTCGGCCTTCTTCGACCTGGTCCAGCAGGACCCGGTGGTCAGCCAGGTCAAGCTGATCGCCGAGCCGTGGGACGTCGGCGACGGCGGCTACCAGGTGGGCAACTTCCCGCCGCTGTGGACCGAGTGGAACGGGAAGTACCGCGACACCGTGCGGGACTTCTGGCGTGGTGAGAAGTACACCCTGGCCGAGTTCGGGTCCCGGCTGACCGGCTCGTCCGACCTGTACCGCGACGACAGCCGCCGGCCGCTGGCGAGCATCAACTTCATCACCGCGCACGACGGCTTCACGCTGCGCGACCTGGTCTCGTACAACGAGAAGCACAACGAGGCCAACGGCGAGGGCGGCAACGACGGCGAGAGCCACAACCGGTCCTGGAACTGCGGTGTCGAGGGTGAGACAGACGACCCGGCGATCCGGCAGTTGCGGGCCAAGCAGCAGCGCAACTTCCTGGCCACGCTGCTGATCTCGCAGGGTGTGCCGATGCTGGCGCACGGCGACGAGCAGGGCCGGACCCAGTCGGGCAACAACAACGTCTACTGCCAGGACAACGAGCTCGCCTGGGTGAACTGGGACCTTGACGAGGAGCAGCAGGACCTGCTGGAGTTCACTGGTCAGCTGGTCCGGTTGCGCAACGAGCACCCGGTGTTCCGGCGCCGCCGGTTCTTCCACGGCGACCAAGGGGTCGACGGGCTGGGCGACCTGGTCTGGTTCACCCCCGAGGGCCAGGAGATGCAGGACGCCGACTGGAGCCGCGACGACGCCCGTGCGGTGGCGGTGTTCCTCAACGGCGACGCGATCTCGGAGCCGGACCCCCGCGGCGAACCGGTGGTCGACGACTCGTTCCTGATCCTGCTGAACAGCAACTACGAGGCCGAGGACTTCCTGCTGCCTGCCAAGGAGTACGGCGAGGCCTGGTCGGTGGTCGTGGACACCGTCAGACCGACGGGGCGTGCGCAGGAGCTGGAGCACGCTGCCGGGACCACCGTCCGGATCGAGGACCACGGCATGCTCGTCCTGACGAGGCCGCGGCAGGCAGCGCAGTGAGTGCGGTCCCGCAGGCTACCTATCGAGTGCAGATCCGTGCGGACTTCGGCTTCGACGCCGCGGCCGAGGTCGTCCCGTACCTGCACGGCCTCGGGATCTCGCACATCTACCTGTCCCCGATCCTGCAGGCAGCGCCCGGCTCCGCCCACGGGTACGACGTCGTGGACCACAGCAGGTTGTCCGAGCCGGCCGGTGGGCGGCCTGCCTTCGACCGGCTCGCCGATCGGCTGGCCGACCATCGCATGGGGGCGATCGCGGACGTAGTACCGAATCATGTGGCTGTGCCGACTCCTGCTCGGCTCAACGCTGCGCTGTGGTCGGTACTACGGGATGGGCCGGGCTCGCCTTACGCCGAGTGGTTCGACGTCGACTGGGGGTCGGGCAACCAGCCGCTCCTGATGGCAGTGCTCGGGCAGCGGATCGGCAAGGTGCTCGCCGACGGTGAGCTGTCCGTGGACGGCGATGTCCTCCGGTACTACGACCACGAGTACCCCCTGCGCCCTGGCACCGAGAACCTGCCGATCGCCGAGCTGGTGACCGAGCAGTGGTACCGGCTGGCGCACTGGAAGGTCGCCGACGAGGAGCTGAACTACCGGCGCTTCTTCGACGTGGACACCCTGGCTGCCATCCGGGTGGAGAACCAGGAGGTCTTCGAGGCCACCCACGAGCTGCTGTTCTCGCTACTGCACGAGGGCAAGCTCACCGGCTTCCGTATCGACCACCCGGACGGCCTGGCCGACCCGCGTGGCTACTTGCGCCGGCTGGCCGAGCGTACGGGCGGCGCCTGGGTAGTAGTCGAGAAGATCCTCGAGGGGTCGGAAGAGCTGCCGGGGGACTGGCCATGCGCGGGCACTACCGGCTACGACGCACTACTGCGGGTCGGTGGGCTCTTCGTCGACCCTGCTGGAGCAGCACCGCTCTCGGCCTTCCACTCGGAGCTCACCGGCGAGCCTGCCGACTTCGCTCAGGTAGTGGAGCAGGCGAAGCGCGAGGTGGTGAAGCACGGCCAGTACGCCGAGGTGCACCGGCTCGTGGAGCTACTGGCGCGCATCTGCCAGGACGACGTGCGGCTGCGCGACCACACTCGTCGCGCGTTCCATGCGGTGGTTGTCGAGCTGCTGGTCAACTTCGATCGGTACCGGGCTTACGTAGTACCGGGTGAGCAGCCTGATCAGACTGCTGTCCACGCCATGGAGCATGCGACCGAGTTGGCTCGGCGCAACCTGGATGAGGACCAGCAGGAGACTCTGGAGCTGGTGCGGGACCTGCTGCTGGGGCGTGAGGCCGGCACTGCGAGTCGTATCGATGAGCATGCTCGCTATGAGCTGATCGTGCGGTTCCAGCAGACTTGTGGGCCGGTGATGGCCAAGGGGATCGAGGACACCGCGTTCTACCGGTGGTTCCGGCTGACGTCGCTGAACGAGGTCGGCGGGGATCCGTCGCACTTCGGGGTGTCGCCCGAGGAGTTCCATGCTTTCGCGGCCCGGCTGAACGATCGCTGGCCACGGACGATGACGACGCTGTCCACACACGACACCAAGCGGTCCGAGGACGTCCGGGCGCGGTTGGGGGTGCTGTCCGAGCAGCCGGCGGCCTGGACGGAGGCGGTGCGCTCGTGGCGGACGTTGTCGGAGCCGTATCGCGATTCGGGGCTGGACGGGAGTACGGAGTACCTGGTCTGGCAGACGTTGTTCGGGACCTGGGATGACGGTCCGATCGCCGAGGAACGCTTGCAGGCTTACGTGTTGAAGGCTGTGCGGGAGGCGAAGCGGCATACGAGCTGGACGTCGTCGGACGCGGAGTACGAGTCCTCGGTTGCGGCCTTCATCACGGGGGTGCTGGGAGACTCCAGTGTGCTGAAAGCTGTTGGGCACTTCGCTGCCGGGCAGTCGGAGTATGTGCGGGCGGCGACGCTCGGGCAGAAGCTGGTGCAGCTGACCATGCCGGGCGTGCCTGACGTGTACCAGGGCACGGAGCTGGTTGACCTCTCGCTGGTCGACCCGGACAACCGGCGGCCGGTGGACTACTCGGCGCGCGTAGAGCGTCTTGCGCGCCTTGACGCCGGTGCGCGTCCTCACGACCTGTCGCAAGAGAAACTCCTGGTCACAACGAAGGCCCTGCGACTACGCCGCCAGCACCCCGAGGCGTTCGCCGGTAGCTACAAACCGCTTCCCACCTCCAGCGGGCACGCGGTCGCCTACTGCCGGGGTGAGTCAGTGGTGACGATCGCTACCCGGCTGCCGGTGGCCCTGCATCGGCTGGGCGGCTGGGGAGACAGCACGGTCGTACTACCGGACGGGAACTGGCAGGACGTGTTGACCGGCCGCGCAGTGGGTAGTGGATCGGCTCGCATTCACGAGCTGCTGGAGGAACTACCGGTGGCACTACTTGTCAGGAGCTGATGGCTTGCACACCTTCACTGTCTGGGCGCCTTCTGCTTCTACTGTTTCTTTGGTTCTTGAAGACTCTTTGGAGATGCGGCGGGCTGACGGAGGGTGGTGGGAGCTGTCGGTAGCCTCTGCCGGGCATGGGACGCCTTATGCGTTCTCGGTCGACGGTGGTGAGCCGATGCCTGATCCGCGGAGTGCTTGGCAGCCGTCTGGCGTGCATGGGCCCAGCCAGGTCTTCGACTCGTCGCTGTTCGAGTGGAGCGACGCTGGTTGGGGCGGGCGGGACGTGCGGGGTGCTGTGTTCTATGAGCTGCACCTGGGGACGTTCACGCCGGAGGGGACGCTGGAGGCGGCTGCTGGGCGGCTGGATCACCTTGTGGCGTTGGGGGTTGAGGTCGTCTCGCTGATGCCGGTCGCTGCGTTCCCTGGGCGGCATGGCTGGGGGTACGACGGCGTCGACCTGTATGCGGTGCATGAGCCGTACGGCGGGCCCGGTGAGTTGCAGCGGTTTGTGGATCGGTGTCATGCGGCCGGGCTGGCTGTGTGCCTGGACGTTGTCTACAACCATCTTGGGCCGAGTGGGAACTACCTCGGGTCCTTCGGGCCTTATTTCACGTCCAAGCACACGACGCCGTGGGGGCCGGCGGTGAATCTCGATGATGTCGGTAGTTCCGAGGTACGCCGGTGGATCTGCGACAACGCGCTGCGGTGGTACCGGGAGTTCCATCTCGACGCGTTGCGGCTGGATGCGGTGCATGCGTTCGTCGATGACAGTCCTCAGCATCTGCTGCAGCAGTTGTCGTTGGAGACTGCTGCCTTGTCGGTTGAGTTGGGGCGGCCGTTGGGGCTGGTGGCCGAGTCGGATCTCAACGATCCGCGCACGGTCGAGCCGGTGAGCGACGGTGGGATGGGGATGACGGCGCAATGGAGTGACGACTTCCACCACGCGTTGCATGTGCTGCTGACCGGGGAGAAGACCGGCTACTACGAGGACTTCGCCGAGCCGGGGGCTTTTGCCAAGACGCTGACCCAGGTGTTCTTCCACGACGGGTCGTACTCGACCTTTCGGGGCAAGGACTGGGGGCGGCCGGTGGATCCCTCCAAGCATCGGGGAGGGGAGTTCCTCGCCTACTCGTCGAACCACGACCAGGTCGGCAACCGGGCGCTGGGCGATCGGCCGGCGCTGACGCCGGGGCAGTTGGCGATCGGGGCTGCCTTGGTGATCACTTCGCCGTACACGCCGATGCTTTTCATGGGTGAGGAGTGGGGCGCGTCGACGCCTTTCCTCTACTTCACCGATCACACCGAACCGGCGCTCGCCGACGCCGTGCGGGTCGGGCGGCGGCAGGAGTTCGCGGCGTTCGGGTGGGACGCGGAGGAGATCCCGGACCCGCAGGATCCGGAGACCTGGCGTCGCTCGGTGCTCTCGTGGAGCGAGGCCGATCAGTCGCCGCATTCTGAGCTGCTGGGGTGGTACCGGGAGTTGCTGGCGTTCCGGGCTTCCAGCGAGGACCTGCGAGACGATCGGCTGGCGTCGGTGGGGATCTCGTCGGGGGATTCGTGGCTGGTGGTTCGGCGCGGGGCCGTGCGGGTGGTGGTGAACCTGTCGGCCGAGGAGGCGGTGGTGCCGGTGGAGGGCTTACCGGCGTACGAGGTGATGTCTTTCGGAACGGCTGCCATCGTCACGGACGGTGTTCAAATCTCGGGTGAGAGCGTTGCCATCTTCGCAGGCTGAAAGATTTCTCCGTCAAGAAAGTGTTGACGAAATACGCCCGTAACGCCTTTGCTCGTTGGAAAGTCTGGACAAACCTGAGACTTTGTCCGAATTTCGTGGGTAGTTCGAGAATCGCTTGTATTCGGCTCTGTGGTGACGGACTGTAGAAGAGGCCAGCAGGAGCCGTGACCGGGGGGACGACCGGGAGGACACCTATGACTGTCGGAGGCGTTGACACCTACTACGACTACGAAGAGAAGCAGTGGAAGAGCAGGAGGCTAGGCGGCGGCCCCATCCCCCGCGGCCCAGTCTGCCCAGCACCACGCACCGTAGATCATCCACCGGCGGACCGCCGCCAGCCCACTCGGGACCACCACGCCAAAGAAGACAAAGTCCAGGTCTGACCCAGCGACCCCTGGGCGGGGTTAGCCTTCGGCATGGTCTCGGCGCTGGTGACGTGGGGTCTCATCCTCGATCGCTCACTAGCTGAGATCGCTGCCACCTCCGCGAACCCTGAGACCTTCGACGGACACCTCGTCAACCGGATCGCGGACGTCTGGGACAACAACACCGTGCCGTTCTTCGGCGCCGCTCTGGCGCGGACCAAACGCCGCCGCGAACACCTCGCCGAAGCCGGCCTCCTCTGGATGGCCGACTTCGGCCCGGACCGCCGCGCCTGGGCACTGACCCACACCACCGCCCTCGGCTACCAGCTCAACCTCCCCGAGCTGACCCCGAACCACCCGTACGCCGCCGAGCCGGCCGAGACCGGCCCGATCCACGGCGTCGCACGCGTTGCCGTTCGCCTCCTCCACTGGGCGATGATCGAGACCCGAGTCGTCGGCTTCCTCGCCCTGGAGGGCAACACGGACAAAGCCGAAACCCCAGTCCACGCCCTGAGCCTCGCCTTCGCAGGCACCGGCACAGCCGTCATCAAGGCCGGCAGCTCCCGCTTCAACCGCGACGCAGCCTTCCTGACCCTCATCACCAGCTGGCTCAACTCCAGCCCTGAAGCCCGTGAGTGGTTCCGCCATCAGCTGCAGGAGCTCGCCACCTTCGACCACGAAGACCCAGCCGTCCAGACCGCGGCCGCTGACATTCTTCGGGCTGCGGCCGATGGCTGAGTCAGCTTGCCTGGTCCAGGAGCCAGCCGCGGTCGGCTGCTTTTACGCCGGCCTGGAAGCGGCTGCGGGCGCCGAGGCGGTTCATGAGTTGCGCGACCATCCGGCGTACCGTCCGGACCGAGATGCCGAGTTGGGCGGCGGCGAGCTCGTCGGTGGCGCCGAGCGCCAGTAGCCGCAGCATCTCCTTCTCGCGTCCGGACAAGCCGGTGCCGACCGGGGCGTCGCAGTCGGCCAGCGGTACGGCGTCAGGCCAGACCCGCTCGAACAGCTCGGCAGCGGTCGTCACCACGCTGCTCAGTCGCAGTACTGCGACGCTGCCGTTGGTCGTGTCGGCCGGGAGGACCGCGATCGAGTTGTCGATGACCAGCGCGTTCATCGGCACCATCGGCACGGTACGGACGGCCACGCCCGCCAGGGACATCGCACCGAGGTGCCGGCACCGCGTCGGCGCGGTACGGGCGGTGTCGGGATAGATCACGCGGTAACGGATGCCCGGGCGGACGTCCCGTGGACCGAAGGCCGGTCCGGTGGGAGACAGGTTGCTCATCGCGAGTACCGAGTCCTGGGCGGCGGCCAGGAGGGTGGCGACCCCGTCCTGGGCCGGGACCTGGCGGAAGCCTGTCGGGCGGTTCAGCAAGGTGACAGTCATGAGAATGGACCCCCAAAGGTGGCGTGCGCGACGGTCTGGGGCGGCGTTTGCGCTGGGTGACCGTTCATGACGCCTACGATCCGGGGCGGCGATGACATTTCGATGACATGCGAGGCCGGCGCACTGACTGCGGTTGTGTGACCTGGCCGCTTGAGCCGGGCTCAGCCGCCCAGGAAAGCTGTGCGGGTGAGGAAGGCCAGTTGGGTGGTTTTGGGGGTGCCGTCGTGTTGGGTGTAGGTGGTGATGGGGCCGAGGGTGAAGCCGGTGCGGGTCATCCGGGTGATGGCCGGGGTGTTGGCGGCGTCGGGGTCGGCGACGACGCGGGGGTGGCCGTGGTGCTGGAAGATGAAGGTGCCTAGGGCAATGAAGAGGTTGCCGGTGAAGTCGGGGCGGCTCTCGCCGGGGGCGATGAGGAAGTGCAGGCCGAGGTCGCCGGGTTCGACCTGGTATGCCGTTCCGACTGGATCGGCTTGCGGGTCGTAGGTGTGGAAGAGGGCGACCGGGGTGCCGGCGAGTTCGGCGACGTAGGCGTGATGGGTGGGGACGGAGTCGAGGAACTCGTACGTGGCAAGGACTTCCTCGGGCGTCTGGCCGGTCATGCCCCAGAAGGAGGCGCGGTCGGCGGTGACCCATGCGTGGATGAGGTCCAGGTCTTCCGTGGGCACCACCGGGCGGATCCGTACCAGGCCGAAGCCGTCGACCTGGTGCTCGAAGGTTTGGTCCTCGGCTGTCAGGGCGCCGTTGACGGGCGCGAGGTCGCCGCGGAGCCACAGTGGGAGCTGGTCGTGGTGGTGCGCGTCGCCGAGTACGCCGGAAGCGCCGAGCGGGACGATCCACGCGCTGTTGTCGCGGTCGGCGACGTCCCAGGCGTAGCGGGCCGCGGAGGCGCGGATGCAGACGTCGGTCAGGCCGGGCAGGCTCGAGGTGGACATCACGCAGTGGTGGTCGCCGGACAGTGCGAATTCGTAGTGCTCTTCTCCCTTGGCGAAGACCGGTCCCCGCAGTGCGTGCAAGGGAGCCAACTGATGGGTCTCCCCCCACGGGCCGCGCGGCTTTTGGTGGGCGACCTCTTCCAGGGCTTCGCGGGCCAGCCAGTTGACGTTGACGTCGGGAAGTTTGGCCGCGATCAGGCTTTCCAGCGCGAAGTAGGTGTGGGCGGTCGTGTCGAGATAGGGGACGAACACCTCGGGGACGTCCACGTCCTGATCGAGGACGGCGAGGGTCGGGTGCTCGGCGAGGCGGCGTACCAGTGCCTTGCGGAGGGCGGCGTAGCTGGAGGCTTCGGTGCTGGCGGCGTCCATCCGCTGGTCCCAGGCGAGGAGGCGCTCGCGCAGAGTGGTTGCCTCGGGCGACAAGTCTTGGTGGTCCTTGAGGAGATCGAGCAGCGAATCGGCTGAGCCCAGGAGGGTGTCCCGGTGGATGAGCGGCATCGTCTCGACGGTCCAGTCGGCCCGCTCGTGGAGTAGGTCGGTGATTCTGTCGTAGCGGTGCGGAGCGGCGTAGTCGACGCCGAGCGGCTCGGCGAGGTGGCGGGTGTTGGCCATCGCCACGGCGTCGTCAACCGTTGCCCGGGGCATCGACTCGTGCCAGCCCTGCCACTGATGCTCCGCTTTCCAGGCCGGTACTACGCGCAGGCGATTGTCGTCGTGCCGAATCGGGACAAGGCCTGCCGTGCGGTGCAGCAGGCCGCCTGCGGTGTCGGCTGCCATCAGGACGTTGACCGGCTCGACCCAGCGGTCGACGGCCGCGTCGACGTCGGCGACGGTGGTTGCCTTGAGCAGCTTGGGAAGGACCTCGAAGCCGATTCGGTGAGTGACTCGTGGTGGGTAGCGCAAGCTGATCGCCTGCGACTGGTCCGGGCCGCCGATGATGACCGGGCCGCGGGCTGTTTCGATCAGCTCGATCTCGACGGGGTCAGCGCCGGCGATCTCGACCTGCTCGGTGTGCCGGGTGGCGGGCTGCCAGCCGTCGGGGCCGAGCGCCTCCACGGCGGTGCTGCCGGCCGTGGTGCGGCGGAGCTGTTCGGAGTACAGGTCCTGGTAGTCGGACATTGCGTTGGTGATCGCCCAGGCGACGCTGCCGGTGTGGCCGAAGTGGGCAAGGCCGGGGATGCCGGGGACCGCGAGGCCGATGACGTCGTACTCGGGGCAGGCGAGCCGGATCTGCTGGTAGACGCCGGGGCTCTCGATGTAGCGATGGGGGTCGCCGGCGATGATCGGCGTACCGGCTGCCGTCCGGTGGCCGGGGATCAGCCAGCCGTTGCTGCCGGCGGTGTCCGGGCCTTCGGCGTTGAAGAGGTCGAGGTAGTCGTCGCCGAGGTGGCCGGCGACGTGCTCGCGCCAGAGCTTGGTGGGGAAGCCGGCGAACAGGATGTGGATCGCCATCCAGATCGCGAGCGGCGCCCACGGTTGCCACTGCTGCGGGGTGAGGCCGGTCTGGGCGAACTCGGGTGCGCGCAGGGCGGCGCCGGGCAGGCTGTGGTTGACGCCGTCGACGTAGGCCGAGACCCACTCGCGAGTGTCGTCGTCGAGGTTCTCCCAGCAGCGCTGGGCGGTGTCGGCGAGGCGAGCCTGGCGGGCGAAGGTGTCCCAGCTGAGCGCTTCGGGGCCGAGGAATGCGGCGCTGGTGCCGAGTGCGCGGCGGTGTTCGAGCTCGAGCTGCCAGGCCCGGTCGGTGGCGGCGTTGCGGCCCTGGAGATAGGCGAGTGCGAGCGGCTCGCCGGCTCTCAAGTGCGGTACACCCCAGGGGTCCCGGTCGACCTTGGCGTTCACTCGTCATCCTCGCGTTGGTTAGGTTAGGCTGCGCTAACTTACAAGTCAGATTGTTCGGCTGCAACCGCCTTATTCTCGCTGGATCGGAAGGGACGTGCGTTGTGGGGCATGGCTGGGAGGGTGTCGTCCTCAAGCTGTTCCGGGGCAAGGACTTCGTATTCACGGTGACGGGTGCCGAACAGGTCACCGAGCGCTACCGCCGGGTGCACTTCACCGACGGCGGGCTGCTCGGGGCGGTCGGGGTGCACCCGACGATGTGGGTGCGGCTGTGGTTCGAGCACGCGGGCAAGCCGCATCAGCGGGCGTACACGCTGGTCGATCCTGATGTCGCGGCGGGGACTTTCAGCATGGAGTTCGCGCTGCATGAAGGGATCGCGAGCGACTGGTCGCTGTCCGCGAAGGCGGGTGACACGATCGAGGCGACGCTGCAGGGGACGGACTTCGCCGTACCGGATCCGCTGCCGCCGCGGCTGCTGGTGATCGGCGACCCGGCGTCGCTGCCGGCCATCAACTCGCTGCTCGCGGTGGCGCCGAAGCTGCCGGCGACCATCTTCTTCGAGACGACGCACGACTCCGACGCTGAGCTGCCGCTGCGGATCGATCCTTCGCACCACGAGCTGCGGACGGTACCGCGCGAGGGTGACCAGCTGGTCGCCGAGGTGAAGGCGAGTCTGCCCGGGTTGATCGACGATCCGGCGAGCACGTTCGTGTGGGTCGCCTGCGACACGAAGACGACGCGCACGCTCACGACGTACCTGCTGAAGGAACTGTCCCTCCCGAAGGACCGTGTGAAAGCACTCGGATATTGGCGCGCAGCCTGAGGTGTAGGCGGATAGCGTGGCCGGGTGATTCGTGTTCTGGACCTGACGGATGTGGCTACTGCTGAGCGGGTGCTGGTGGTGCAGCGGCTGGCCTATGCGGTGGAGGCTGCGCTGATCGGGTTCGACGGGATACCTCCGTTGCATGAGGATCTGGCCGGGTTGATGGCTTCGTCGGAGCACTGGCTTGGGCGTTACTCCGATGATGGCGAGCTGGTTGCCGCGGTCGCCTATGAGCTGCCGGATCCGGAGACGGTCGAGATCAGCCGGCTGGTCGTCGATCCGGCGCACGCTCGGCGCGGGCACGGGCGGGCATTGCTGGATCAGCTCGATTCGCTCGAGCCGCGCCCGGTCAGCCTCGTCTCAACCGGCACGGCGAACGCGCCCGCGGTCAACCTGTACCTCTCCCGCGGCTACAGCGCCGATGCCGAGGTGGAGATCGCTCCGGGAGTCACCATCACGCAGTTCTCCCGCCACCTTCCTGGCTGCTCAGCCGCGGGTGCGGAGTTGTTCGAAGCCGTAGTAGACGGCGAGTAGGAACAGGACGAGCAGGGTGATCGGGGCCGAGATGAAGGAGAGGCCGATCGCCGCGGCGTAGAGGAGGGTGCCGACGGAGTAGCGCAGGACGGAGCTGCGTTGTTCGGCGGGAGTCATCTCGTGGTCGACGAGGTGGTTGCGGAGGGCATGCCACCAGATCGCGCTGAAGAAGATGGCGGCCAGGGTGAGGTTGGTGCTGTAGACGGCGGCCGCGACGTGCGCGTTGGTGCCCTCGTCTTGCAGGAACTCGGCGAAGAGGTTCGTCGGGAACGGCAGCAGGGCGGCCCAGAGCAGCAGGCCGAGGTTGAGGAACATCAGGCCGCGGTCGGCGCGCTGGATCTGCCGGAACATCGAGTGATGGTTGATCCACATGATGCCGAGGATCGCGAAGCTGGTCAGGTACGCGCCGAACTGCGGCCACTCGTCGACCAGTGCGGGCCAGAGTCGTTCACCCGGCTCGAGGTCGGGGATGTGCAGCTCGAGGACGAGCAGGGTGATGGCGATGGCGAAGATGCCGTCGCTGAAAGCCTCGATCCGAGAGGTCTCGGCGAGGTCCGGCTGTGCGTTCACGCGGCGAGTCTGACATCTGGGCGGGCGGTGGTACTAGGACTTTTGTCGGGCTGCCGTGGCGGGGGCGGCGCGCATACGATCGCTGGATGGTCGATGAGCGCGCGCCGGTGTCCACGGTCGGGTTGCTGGTGCGCTTCACCGCGGCAGGGGTGATCGTGCTGCTCTCACTGGCCGCGCTGATCGCCTACATCGCACGCCAGGCCGGTACCGAGCAGGCGAGCGAGTCCGCTCGTGAGGTGACCTATGTGACCGCCCGTGGCGTCGTCGAGCCACGGCTGGACGCCAATGTGGTGGCTGGGCAACCAGCAGCGCTCCAGGCGTTCGACAGTGCCATGCGCCGGTACGTACTGCAGGGCTCACTGGTCCGGGTGAAGCTGTGGAGCGCCGACGGGAAGATCGTGTACTCCGATGAGCCACGCCTGATCGGCCAGACGTTCCCGCTGGACCCGGACGAGACCGAGGCGCTCCGGATCCAGGGCAGCAGTGAGTCCGAGGTCAGCGACCTCAGTCGGCCGGAGAACCAGTTCGAGATCCCGTACAAGAAGCTGCTCGAGGTGTACGTCGGGGTGCGCGGCCCTGGAGACGAACCGATGCTCTTCGAGGCCTACTTCCAGTACCAAGCGGTCACCCAGGCCGGGCAGGCCGCATGGAAGCGGTTCGCCCCGCCCTCATTGGGCGCGTTGCTCCTGCTGGAGCTGGTGCAGATCCCCTTCGCCTGGTCGCTCGCCCGCCGGGTGCAGCGGCAGCAGCGGGACCGGGAGCGACTACTGCAGCATGCGGTGGATGCCTCCGACGCAGAGCGACGGCGGATCGCCGGAGAGCTCCACGACGGGGTAGTGCAGGAGCTGACCGGCCTCAACTACGCCCTGGATGCCATGCGGCTGGGCAAGCCGACAGAGGGCCAGCGGGCGGAGCTGATCGCAGACAGCGCGACCAGGTTGCGGGGCAGTATCGGCTCACTGCGCACGCTGCTGGTCGACATCTACCCGCCCAACCTGGCCGAGGAGGGGCTCGCGTCCGCTCTGGCCGAGCTTGCGGCGGGCTTGGAGCGCACAGGGGTCGCAGTACGGCTTGAGACCGAAGGGGCGGAGGATCTACCGCCTGCTGTGGCAGCACTGTTGTTCCGGGCGGCGCAAGAGATCGTACGGAACGTTGCTGCGCACAGTGGGGCTCAAGAGGTGCTCATCCAGGCCGGGCGCGTCAGTGGCAAGGCGACTCTTGTGGTTGACGACAACGGACGTGGGTTCGACGAGGCCAGGTTGGATGAGCGGAGCAGCGACGGACACCTCGGGCTGCGGTCGATCGGCGATCTACTGGCTGAGTCAGGTGGCATGCTGACCGTACGGGCCGCGCCAGGCCAGGGGACGCGAGTGGAAGTCGAGGTGCCGGTCAGATGATCCGGGTACTCATCGTCGATGACCACGCGATCGTACGGACGGGGCTGGCGCAGTTGCTCGGTACCACCGACGACCTGGAGCTGGCCGGCGCTACCGGCGATGGCGACGAGGCGGTGGTGCTCGCGGCCGAGTTGAAACCGGACGTCGTGCTCATGGACCTGTCGATGCCCGGGACGGACGGGGTGACCGCTACTGCGCGCATCGTGGCACAGGACCCGGCCGCGCACGTGCTGGTGCTGACCTCCTTCAGTGATCAGACACGGATCCTCGATGCGCTGCAGGCCGGGGCCGAGGGCTATCTGCTGAAGCACAGCGAGCCGGAGGTGATCCTGGCCGGCATCCGGGAGGTCGTATCCGGTGGTTCGCCGCTGGACCCGAAGGCTGCGCGCGTACTGCTGACCAACCGGCGCAGTCCTGGGCCAGAGCTCAAGCTGACCGGGCGGGAGCAGGAGGTGCTCGACATGGTCGCCGACGGTCTGCCGAACAAGCTGATCGCCCGCCGGATGGGTATCAGCGAACGCACGGTCAAAGCGCACCTCACCAACATCTTCCAGCGGCTGGGTGTCACCGACCGCACCCAGGCGGCGCTCTGGGCGCAGCGCCAGCGCCGGGCCGAGCAGTAGGTACTAGTACCAAGGTCCGATGGTCTGGACTCGCCTACTAGGCCCACTATCGACGTATGGACCCAGAGCACCGCCCGATAGTCCTGCAGAGCCAGCGGCCCGCCACGGAGTCCGCACGGTCGACCCGCTACCTCGCCTGGGTCGGTACCGGCGTGCTCGGCCTCATCGCAGCAGTCGGCCTAATCGCCGGTACTACGGCCGTCTGGTCAGCCTTCGACCCCGGCACCCCCGGCCAGTCGCCCGCCCCGCTCTGGTTCCCGCCGCCCGCCACCGTCCACCCCAAGCCTGCCGCCGTGACCACCACCCCCGACGACCACGGCGGCCGTCGGGATGACCCGACAACGACCCCTACCTCCACCACCCGCACCACGGAGCCCGGCGACGACCGGGGAGGCGGCAAAGGCAAGTCCTCGGAGCACGGCTCCAAAGGACGCAACTGAGGTCAGTAAGACTGCAGCTCCAGTAGGTTGCCTTCGGGGTCGCGGAGGTGGGCGGTGCGTAGGTTGGGGCCCCACTGTGGGCGGTCCTGGGCCTCGGCGACCACCGTGCCGCCGTATTGCGTGAAGACCTTCACCGCCGCATCCACCTCGTCCACCTTGAAGACGAGCATCGACCGGTCCTGGGCCGGTACTTCGGCAGCCAACTCGCCCGTGCCGACTGTGCCGGCGATCATCGAGCGCCCGAAGAGCACCAGGCCCGCCTGGCCGTCGAGATCCCAGTTCGCGTAGCTCGCCTCGGGCACCACCTTGACCGGTTCCACGCCGAACAGCGACGCCAGCACGCCGCGGTAGAACTCCACGCTGGCAGGGAAGTCGCGGACCAGCAGCCGCGGGTAGAGCGCATCCATCGTCGACTCTCCGAAAGATTAGTGGGTGAACACCAACTATTGGTCGAAGCCTACAATATGCCGATGGAGACGCTGCTGGGAACGACCACCTTCGTGCTGCACAAGGTGGCGGTGGCGAGCCGCCGGGCGATCGCCGACCGGCTGGGCGGCAAGCCCGGGCTCACGCTGTGGCAGTTCGCCGCGCTCGCCGAGCTCGACGACCAGGGCCCGGTCGCGCAGAACGCGCTCGCGACGGCGCTGGGAATGGACCCGAGCGACATGGTCCGGCTGATGGACGAGCTGGTCGACCGGCGGCTGGTGGCGCGGGATCGCGACCCGGTCGATCGGCGGCGCTACCGGGTGACGTTGACGGCCGGTGGGCGCAAGGCGCTGGCGGCTGGGCGGAGCGTAGTACGGGAGGTTGAAAAGGCGACGCTGGCGCCGTTGACGGCGGCCGAACGGGCAATGCTGCACGACCTCGCGGTGAAGATCCACCGGCGAGATCGGTGACCTCTGTCAATATCTAACCAACATCTGTACCCTCTGGGCCAGAAAGTTTCGTCTTCGGGCTTCAACTCTGGAGGATCCGATGCAGCCGCCCCGCTATGCAACGAAACAGACCATCCGCCGGTTGGTGCTCGCCACCACCGTGCTCGCGACCCTGGTCACCGGCTTCACGGCACCCGCTCAGGCGGAGAGCCTCGCCGGACCGACCGCCCAGCAGTTGAAGGACAAGACAGCCGGCTGTGAGACCCAGCTGTCGAACGGGAAGTACGCGCACGACTCCGGCGGCTCGCGAACCGTCGCGGTCTGCAAGACCGGTGGAGCGGTGCACTGGACGGCCGACTTCGACGTCGACTGCGACGGCCAGCGCACCACGCAGTGCAACGAGAACACCGATCCGTCGTTCCAGCCGGCCACCTCGTGGAACCAGTCGAACGGCCAGCCGCTGAACTCGGCCGGGCTGCCGTTCATCGTCGTGCCGTTGTCGAGCACGATCTGGAACTACTCGTCAGCGGGGATCGTCGGCGGGACCGTGGCCGCGGTCGTCTACCAGGACAAGGTCGCGTACGCCGTGGTCGGCGACCAGGGTCCGACGGGGATCATCGGCGAGGGGTCGTACAAGCTCGCACAGCAGCTCGGCATCAACCCGAACCCGTCGAGCGGAGGGGTGTCGGGCGCGGTCGTGACGTACATCCTGTTCCCCGGGGTGAAGTCGGTGCCGATCGAGAGCCAGACCGATGCCGTGAGCAAGGGGCAGGCTGCGGCGACGTCGTTCGTCAGCGGGACGCAGACGTGTGGCGCGACGAACCTCGACTTCACCAGCTACCCGACGGTGCAGGCAGGGTCGACGGGTGCGGCGGTCAAGGCGGCGCAGTGCTTGGCCGGTGGGGTCAGTGAGCCGAGTGGGACCTTCGATGCGGCTACTACCGATGCAGTGAAGGCTTTTCAGACCAGAGTTGGCCTCACGCCGGACGGAGTCGTCGGAGCGGCTACTTGGACCGCATTGCTTGCCGCTGGCGACAAGACGACTGTTAGCAGCGGCTCGACCGGTACTGCGGTCAGCCGGCTGCAGCGGTCGTTGACGGCCGCCCTCGGTCGCACGGTCGCCATCGACGGCCAATTCGGCCCAGTCACCGATACCGCCGCCCGCGACTACCAGCGCACCAGGCAGCTGGTAATCGACGGAGTGGTCGGCCCCGCCACCTGGACCGCCCTCCAATCCGGCCACTAGACATCTGAGGTCGGCCACCAACCATCTGAGGGGTTAACCCCTCAGATGGTGGGTTGCCTAGCGAGAATCTGGCTAGGCAACCCACCAACTCAGGGGTTAACCCCTGAGTTGGTGGCTGGCGGGTCGGGAGCGGGGGCGGGGCGGGCGGCGGGCGGTGGGCGGGGTGGGGCGGGGGTGGGGGCGGGGGTTAGGCGGCGGAGCGGGCTTGTGGTGGGCGGCGGCGTTTTAGGGGGTCCGTTAGGGCTGGGGATTGCCAGAGGCCGTCGGATTGGTAGTGGTGGAGGTCGGTGCCGGGTGGGACGATCTCGTCGATGCGGTCCAGGGTGGCGTCGTCGAGGGTGAGGTCGGCACCCTTCAGCAGGCCGGTCAGCTGGTCCATCGTGCGCGGGCCGATGATCACCGATGTCACCGCCGGGTGCGACGTGACGAACGCCAGTGCGAGCTCGGGCAGCGTCCGGCCGAGTCCGTCGGCAAGCTCGGCCAGCTGCTCAACGGCCTCGAACTTCGACGCGTTGGCCGGCAGCGCGGGGTCGAAGCGATGCGGAGTCAGCGCCGCCCGCCCCGACGCCAGATCCACGGGCTGGTTCTTGCGCACCTTCCCGGACAGGAAGCCCGACGCGAGCGGGCTCCACGTCAGTACGCCCATGTTCAACCGCTGCGTCGTCGGCAGCACCGACCGCTCGATGCCGCGGGTGACGAGCGAGTACGGCGGCTGCTCGGTACGGAACTTGCCGTACCCGCGGCGCTCGGACACGTGGAACGCGTCGACCAGATCCTCGGCCGGGAACGTCGAGCAGCCGAACGCGCGGATCTTGCCGGCCCTGACCAGGTCAGTCAGTACCGACAGCGTCTCCTCGATGTCCGTCGCCGGATCGGGCCGATGCACCTGGTACAGATCGATCCAGTCGGTGCCGAGTCGTCGCAGGCTCTCCTCCACCTCGTGCGTGATCCAGCGCCGCGAGTTGCCGCCACGGTTGGGCCCCTCACCCATCGGGAAGTGCACCTTGGTCGCCAGTACGACGTCCTCGCGGCGACCCTTGAGCGCCTTGCCGACGATCTCCTCGGACTCACCGCTGGAGTACATGTCGGCGGTGTCGACGAAGTTGATGCCCTGGTCGAGCGCGGTGTGCAGGATCCGGGCGCAGTCGGCGTGGTCGGGGTTGCCGACCGAGCCGAACATCATCGTGCCGAGGCAGTGCACGCTCACCTCGATACCGGTCCCGCCGAGAGTGCGATAGCGCATACAAGCTCCTAGGTTCTGTGGTCTAGCACGGAACCTAGGAGCTAGAGCCTTGTCTAGGTCAAGCCGGATCGGGTTGAACCGGTCCGTGAACTCCCACGTATAGACCGCAGACGAGACCGTTGGAGGGGACATGAGTACGGACGTGGTTGCGCCGCCGGACAAACGGCCGGCCGGGCGGGGAACCGTTGCACTGTTGGGGTTCGCCGTCGTCGGCGCGCTGGTCGCGGTCTCCCTGGGGTTCTACGGGAAGACGCATGCGCCGACCGGCAGGCCGCTGGCGTTGATCGTGGGGTTCACGAATCTCACGCCGATGAAGGCCTGGCTGGCCACGACGGCCGTCGTACTGGCGATCTTTCAAGTGGTGTCTGCGCTGTGGATGTACGGGCGGCTGCCGGTGAAGCGCAAGGCGCCGGCGGTCCTGTCGCAACTGCATCGATGGAGTGGGGCGGTGGCGTTCGTCGCGACGTTGCCGGTCGCGTACCACTGCTTGTGGAGTCTCGGCTTCAGCACGTTCGACACCAGGACGGCACTGCATTCGCTGTTCGGATGCGCCTTCTACGGCGCGTTCACCACCAAGATGCTCGCGTTGCGGGCCAACAAGATGCCGAGCTGGGCACTGCCGATCTCGGGCGGGCTGTTGTTCGCCTTGCTGATCGGGGCCTGGGTTTCCGCGGCTCTTTGGTACTTCACTCAATCCGGCGTCCCACTGCGTTGACAGGAGACAAGAAGATGATCGAACGCAGGGCGGTACTGATCGCGGGAGGCGCCGCGACGACCGCAGTACTCACTGGTTGCGTTGTGCAACAAGCTCCGCCGCAGACCGCGGCGCAGCCTTCAACTCCCGCAAAGCAGCCAGTCTCACAGGGGACGACTGGTGCCGAGCCGAAGCCCCCGGCTCCCGCGGCGTTGGCCAAGGTGGCCGACATCCCGGCCGGTGGCGGCGTGATCCTCAAGGAGCAGAGCCTCGTACTGACCAAGGACGCGAGTGGCAAGGTCTGCGCGTTCTCGGCGATCTGCACCCATCAGGGCTGTGTGGTCACCGACGTCGGCGACGGCACGATCAACTGCCCGTGCCATGGCAGCAAGTTCGACGCCAGTACGGGCGAACGGGTCGCCGGACCGGCCAAGTCCCCGCTGCCGGCGGTCGCCGTCGAGCAGCGCGACGGCGCGATCTTCCAGGCCTAGGGGTTCATCATGTTCAAGAGCCTGCCGACGATGGTGTGGGTGATCGGCGCGACCGTCGCGGTGGCGGCCCTCAGCCCCGCCGTCGGCAACGTCGCCACCACCGCTCCGGCTCCTGCTGCCGCACCACCACCAGCCCAACCACCACCCGCCGCAGCGCCGAGCAAAGCGCCGCCTTCAAAGGCCAAGACATCAACGCCTGCAGAAGAACCGGTGGTGATCAAAGCCGGTACTACGAAACTAGGCCAGGTCGCGGTAGACGCAGAGGGGTTCACCGTCTACATGTCCATCCTGGACGGCAGGGACCCGTCGAAGTCGGTCTGCCGGAGCGAGGCCTGCCTGGCCGCCTGGAAACCCGTCTACGTCAAGAAGGCCGGCATCGTCGCCGGAGCCGGCGTGAACCAAGCCAAGCTCGGCACCCTGGTCCGTCCCGACAAGGACATCCAGGCCACTCTCAACGGCTGGCCGCTCTACCGCTTTGCCAAGGACAGGAAACCCGGCGACGTCCTGGGCGAAGGCCTGAAAGGCACCTGGCATGTCCTCAGCCCGGAAGGCAAGAGGCTCAACGCTCCTCGCTGAGCAGGTCGAACGTCAGCAGGTCCTCGTAGCTGCCGTCCCGGCGCCGGTCCGCCGCGCGCCGGACGCCGGTCTACGTAAAGCCGTTGCTCAAGGC
Source organism: Kribbella koreensis (assembly GCF_039525325.1). Classification (NCBI taxonomy): domain Bacteria; kingdom Bacillati; phylum Actinomycetota; class Actinomycetes; order Propionibacteriales; family Kribbellaceae; genus Kribbella; species Kribbella koreensis. The sequence goes on along the minus strand of NZ_BAAAHK010000007.1, from coordinate 654,670 downwards.
AACTTTGATGGAAGCCAGGTTCCCCCGGGCGGCGACGAGCTCCAGCCGTCGCCGCCCGAGTCCGCCCTGGTCGACCGGCAGGAACGCCTGCTCGATCACCCGCCCGACGGCGGCCGTCACCAGCCCGAGGCCGCGCGCGGCCGGATGCCCGCAGCCGGAACCGGTCGGTCTCGACCACCGGCACCTCCCACCACGGATGCGCCGGCCCCCGCTCATCGCCCCGTCCGATCGACGCGATCCATTCATCCAACCGCTCACCCCGCCCGATCCCACCCCCGTACGCCGTGACGAGATGCCGAAACCCCACTCGCCAGGCGACCCGTCGAGATCCCCAGTTGCCCACGAACGCACCCCAGGTCACCCGATTCCACCCGCGTACGTCGAAAGCGTAAGCAACCGCCAACCGAGCCCCTCGCGTCGCGACACCACGTCCACGCGCCGCCGGGTGCGTCGTGAATCCGATCGACCCGACCCCACTCTCACCCCCACTCAGCACCACAGCACCGGCGTACCGGCCGTCGGTCTCGATGACCCACGTCCACAACCCACCGTTCCGCCACCCGGCCGGAATCCGCTCGGTCAACGCCTGCCGCGCATCCTCAACCCGATAGGGCACCTGCACGGCGTTCCACCGCCGAGTCTCGACATCCGAGTTCATCTCGACCGTCGCCGCCACATCATCGACCCGGGGCGCCCGCAACCGGACGACTCCATCCGTCAGCACTGGAACGTCGTCCGGAAATCTCACAGTCCGTCCTCCTCGAGGATGTGCTCACATAGAGCTGACGACGACACTACGCAGTACAGGAGAGCATCGGATGAGTTCTGAATTCGCAGAGCTGTGGGAGCCGCAGCCTGGGTGGTTGAACACTGCTTCCTACGGGTTGCCGCCGAAGCCGGCGTGGGAGGCGTTGCAGGCGGTTCTGGGGGACTGGCGGGTCGGGGCGACCAGTTGGGAGCCGTGGGACGAGTCGACTACGCGGGCTCGGGCGGCGTTTGCGCGGTTGGTGGGGGCCGAGGTGGCCGATGTGTTCGTGGGGAGCACGGTGTCGGCGGCGGTGGCGCCGATCGCGGCTGGGTTGCCGGATGGCGCTCGGGTGCTGGTCGACGACATCGAGTTCACGTCGAACGTCTATCCGTGGATGGTGCATGCGGATCGGGGCGTCGAGGTGGTGGCGGCTGGTACGGACAAGTTCGTCGAGGCGATCCAGCCGGGGATCGATGTGGTGGCTGTCAGTGCTGTCCAGTCCGCGAGCGGGACGGTGCTCGATCTGGCGGCAGTTGTTGCTGCATGCAAGGAAATCGACGCGTTGCTGGTGATCGACGCGAGCCAGGCGCTGGGGTGGCTGCCCTTGACGGTGGAGGGTGTCGATGCGCTGATCACGCATACGTACAAGTGGTTGATGTCTCCGCGCGGGGCGACCATCGGGTATCTGTCGCCGCGGCTGCAGGAACGCTGCCGCCCGTTGCAGGCAGGCTGGTACGCCGGGCGCAACGTCCACGGCTCGTACTACGGGCCGCAGATGGAGCTCGCGCCGGACGCTCGCCGGTTCGACCAGTCGCCGGCCTGGTTCAGCTTCGTCGGAGCGGCTCCGGCGCTGGAGTTGATCGAGCAGATCGGCGTCGAGACGATCCACGCGCACAACCTCGGGCTGGCCAACGAGTTCCGCGCCGGGATCGGGCTGCCGCCGGGCGACTCGGCGATCGTCAGCGCGTCGATCCCGGGGGCTGAGGAGGCGTTCGCGGCGGCCGGCGTACGGGCTGCTGTTCGGGGCGGCAACCTGCGGGCGTCGTTCCACATCTACTCGACGCAGGCCGACGTACAGCTCGCGCTGGCAGCCCTTAAAGGGTTGGTGAAGACCTAGAGCCGACTCTAGGGTGGTGGGTATGACGGACGGATTGAGCATCGGCCAGGTCTCCGAGCGCACCGGGTTGAGTGTGCACGCGCTGCGGTTCTACGAGCGGGAAGGCATCCTCGCCGAGCCCGTACGCCGGGAAGGCAACGGCCGGCGCGTGTACTCCGAGGACGACGTCGACTGGCTCGACATGTGCATCAAGTTCCGCTCGTCGGGGATGCCGCTCGACACCATCCGCCGGTACACCGACCTGGTCCGCCAGGGCACCGGCAACGAGGCGGACCGGCTCGCGCTGCTCAAGAGCCACCAGGAGGCCGTCGCGGCCCAGATCGAGGAACTCACCGAGTGCCTGCGGGTGATCACCTACAAGGTCGACATCTACACCGAGCACCTCGATCGGGGCACCGCCGACAGCCTCTGGGTGTCGCCGTCGCACCAGCCGCAGGACCAGGCGGACCAGGCGGTCTGACCCTGGGAATGCCCGAAAGCGCGGGCCCCGGCACGCTCCGGCGGAACAAGCTGGAGCAATGGAGAATCGCGCGATCGTCATCGGGGGAAGCATTGCCGGACTGCTCACCGCGCAGGTCCTGCGCCGGTGGTTCGGTGAGGTGCTGATCATCGATCGCGACCAGCTGTCGGGGCCGGCCACGCATCGCAAGGGGACTCCGCAGAGCAAGCACGCGCACGGGCTGCTCGCTCGTGGGTTGAAGGTGATCGAGGAGCTGGTACCTGGGTACAGCGCCGAATTGATCGCCTGTGGTGCGGTCAGCGCGGATCTCCTGGGGGACGTGCTCTGGTACAACGACGGACACCTGGTACGCCGGGGTCCGTCGGATCTCGATGGACTGATGGCCAGCCGTCCGCTGATCGAGTCGACGCTGCGCGACCTCGTCACCGTGCAGCCTGAGGTCAAGGTGCTGGATGGGGTCGCCGTGACCGGGCTGCTGGCTCGTGGAGATCGGCTCACCGGCGCACGGACTGAGGACGGCGAGTATGCGGCCAGTCTGGTCGTCGATGCGAGCGGGCGGAGCAATCGCGGGGAGGCTTGGCTGGCGGAGCTCGGGTATGCGGCCGCGCCGGAGGATGTGGTCAAGGCGGGGCTCATGTACAGCACCCGGCAGTACCGGCATGATCCCGAGGCCCAGGACTTCACCGGCGTCATCAGCGGGCACTACCCGGCGAACCCGGTCGGGTGTGGAGTGGGGGCCAACGAGAACAACACGTGGTTGGTGACGCTGGTCGGGTTCACTGACGATCCGCCACCTGCACTGCCGGGCGCCTTCGAGGACTATGCGGCCAGGCTCGACGGACCTGAGCTGCATCGGATGGTGAGCAAGGCCGACCCGCTGGGGGATCCGGTGCGGTTCCGGATCGGGCCGAGTGTGCGGCGGCGGTACGAGAACTGTGAGCGGTTGCCTGAGGGGTTCGTCGCGACGGGCGACTCGTTGTGTTGCTTCAATCCGGCGTACGGGCAGGGGATGACGATCGCGGCGCTGACCGCGCAATGGCTTGGTGAGTGTCTCGAGAAGAGCTCGGACGATCTGACCAAGCGGTACTTCCGGGGCGCGGCGAAACTGGTCGGCCCGGCCTGGGAGCTGTCGACGAGCGCCGACCTCCGGTTCCCGCGCGTCGAGGGGAAGCGCTCGACCATGCAGAAGGTCCTCAACGGCTACATCAGCTATCTACATCGCGCCGCCGAGAAGGATCCGGTGGTCGGCCTGCAGTTCCTGCGAGTGGCGAACCTCCTCGCCGGCCCGCAGTCGTTGCTGGCGCCGAAGATCGTGTGGCGCGTGGTGCGCGGTCAGTTTCGCCCGGCGGGCTAGTCGCCGGCGGCGGCGGAATCGTCGAAATGTCGAGGCCGGGGATGGCGCACCGACGTCGCCGGCATGGATGACTACGGAGTGACCGGGGCGACGGTTGAGGTTCAGGTGCTGGTTGGGGTGCGGGTGGAGGAGGTTTGGCGCGCGATCACGGATGTCGCGGGGTATGGGCGGTGGAGTCCGGAGTGTGTTTATGGGGCGTGGATGGATGGTGCTGATGGGCCGGCGGTGGGGGCGTGGTTCGAGGCGCGGAACGAGTTTGCGGATGGGTTCAAGACCGAGGTGCAGTGCCGGGTGACGGTGGCGGAGGAGCCGGTTCGGTTCGGGTGGGATGTGTTCGGTGGGGAGGATTTGCCGTTCGCGCATTGGGAGTACGAGTTGGTGGGGCGCGGCGAGGAGACGCTGATCCGGCAGTGGTTCACGCATGGGCCGGGGGACAGCGGGATGCGTCGGACTGTACTGGCTGACGCTGGTCGGGCGGAGGAGTCGAAGCAGCGGCGGCTCAACGAGCTCGGCCGGAACATGGAACTGACGATCGCGGCGATGGTGAGGGCGTCAGGTAACTGCACGCGGAGCGGGCTCAGCAGATTAATTGACTGACTACTCACTCATTGATACTGTCGAGACATGGCCCGCTCGAGAAACCCAGCTCACCGCCTCGCCCTGCTCGCCGCGGCGACCAAGGTGATCGCAGCAGAAGGGCTCGGAGCGTCCACGGCATCAATCGCTCGGGAAGCCGGCGTGTCAACAGGCACACTCTTCGTCTACTTCGAGACCAAGGCCGCGCTGATCAACGAGCTCTACGTCGTCCTGAAGAGCGAAATGGGACGAGCCGCGACCGAAAACCTCCAGGCCGGCGCACCGCCCCGCGAACAACTGCGCTCAATGTGGGACCACTGGATCGCCTGGGCCGTGAACGACCCCGTCAAGCGGCACGCATTGGCCCATCTCAGTGTCGCGGAAGAGCTGGGCGACGACAGCCGACTCGCGGTCCACGCGGCCTACGCGGGTATCGCCGAGATCCTCGAACGGATCGTTGCTGACGGTCCGATGCGCGAAGTGCCACTCAGCTTCGTCTCCACCCTCATGTCCGCGATCGCCGACGCAACCATCGACGACCTCATCGCGAACCCCGATCCAAGCGGCACCCGGAGCACGCTTGCGTTCGACGCGATGTGGCGAGCCCTCGGCGGATGACCTCTCAGTAGAAACCCACAGCGCACAGGAGAAACACATGAGCACCAAGCGCACCGACACATCTGCGTGGGTGGTCACCGGCCCGACCTCCGGGTTCGGCCGCGCTACCGCCTTCGAACTCGCCCGTCACGGGCATGTCGTGCTCGTCGGCCGCAGCCCCGAGAAGCTTGCCGCGGTCAAGGCGGGGATCGAACAGCGAAGCGGCACCGCCACGACCATCGTTGCCGACTTCGCCGACGTCGTCAGCGCCCGTCGCGCCGCGGCACAGGTCGCCTCCCTGGATCTGCCCATCCGCGGCGTACTGAACAACGCCGGGATCATGCTGTCCAAGCCGGCGGTAAGCGCGCAGGGCTGGGAACTGTCCTTCGCTACGAACCACCTCGGCCCCCTCGCCTTCACCGACGCGCTGATCCCGTCCCTCCCGGACGGGACAAACGTCGTGTTCATCGCCTCGGCCTGCGAGGATCCCGAACGGGTTCCCGCCGTGCGGAGCGGCTTCCGTGGAGGCCGCTACATCTCCGCCGAGGCCGCAGCGCACAGCCAGTACGTCCCCGGAGGCTCCAAGCGTCCCGGCATGGATGCCTACGCGACGTCCAAGCAGGGCAACCTCGCTACCGTGTTCAGCCTCGCCCGGCAGCACCCGCGACTGCGGTTTCGTGCGATAGAGCCGGGCGTGAACCCAGGCTCGAACCTCGGCAGCGACGTCCCCGCTGCGGTCCACTTGCTGGCCAAGTCGCTCGCGCCGGCGCTGTCGCTACTACCGCATTTCACGACGTCCAAGCGCGCGGGTCGCGTCATCTCCCGCATCCTGGCGGACCCCTCCGAGGCCACTAGCGTCTACTACGACGAGAACGGCAAACCGATGAGCGCATCCAAGCAGGTCAGCGACCCCGCCTTCAGTGACCGATACGTCCAAGAGAGCCGAGACCTGTTAGCGACCGTGACTGCCTAGACCGTGGTCCCACGCTCCGAAGCAAGTGTTTAGACGCCCCACGGGCGGGTGCCGGGGTCCATTGGTAGGAGGCGGGCGGCGATGGCTTCTGCTGGTCCGGGGTCGACTACAGCGAACGCATCCGCCGCCGCAGCTCCCCGCAACATCGCCGACCCACCATGCCCAACCGGTACTACGCCCTGCGGGCTGAATCGGACCGGTACCAGCCGAGTGCTCGTCGGATGGCAATCCACCCCACCAACCACGGCAGCCACCGCCAACTTGTCCAATTGCTCTCCCCGAAGCCCCCGAATCACCGCAACCCCGAGCGTGAGAAACGCAGTCAACGCCGCCAACGGATTCCCCGGCAACCCCACCACCACCCGCCCATCCCCAAACCGAGCCAACGCCTGCGGATGTCCCGGGCGGCAGAAGACCCCGTCGATCAGTAACTCCGCACCGAGAGACCCCAGGGCACCCCGCAGATGATCGGCAGGCCCAGAAGCCGAAGAGCCGGACACCAAGATCACCTCGGCCTCAGTTCCCGCGAGAGCCGTCACCAGTGCCTCCCTCGAGTCTTTCAAATGCACTACTTCGTGGGATTTTGCGCCTGCGCGGGTGATGAGGGTAGGGAGCATGGGGCCGATGGCGTCTCGGGTTCGGCCGGGGGAGGAGGGGCCTCGGTGGGTTAGTTCGTCGCCGGTGATCAGGGCCAGGACTCTTGGTTTGGGAATTACTGAGAGGCGGTCCAGGCCCAGGGTGGCGGCCAGGCCTTGGGCTTGGGGGGTTATCAGGGTGCCGGCGGGGAGTAGGAGTTCGCCGGGGGTGCACTCCTCGCCTGCTCGGCGGATGTGGCGGCCAGGGGTGGTTGGGCCGTCTACCTTGTCGCGGGCGAGGGTTGCGTGCTCGTAGGGGAGTACTGCGGTGGTACCGGCGGGGACGGCGGCTCCTGTGACGATCGAGTAGGCCTGGCCGTCGGATAGGGGCGCAGCTAGCGCAGAGCCCGCCAACAGGGTTCCGACGAGCGTCCACGGTCCGGCGCCGCGTACGGCGTACCCGTCCATGGCCGCACGGTCCACCGGCGGTACTAGCGCAGGCGAGACGAGCGGGGTGGCCAGCACGCAGCCGACCGCGTCGGCCAGCGGGAGGCCGCGCGGTAGGAGTGGAGTGGCCGTCGCGTGCGCCAGCTCCCGGGCGGTGTCCCACGACAGCGCCGCCGCAGCATGACGTCTGACGACCCCCGCCACCTCGCCTTCGACCTGCGTCACTTCAATGTCGCCCGGACCTGGTTGGCGGCCAGCACGGCCACGGGATCGAGGTCGTCGGCGCCCGCATCAACATAGTCGACCAGCGCCCGTTTCATCCGCGGATCCCAGACCGCTTTGATGTGATTTGCGATGGCCGTCGCCGCATCGGCCGGCGGTTTGTGCCCGAACTGCCGCGCGATCTCGTTCGCCAGCCGCGCCGACGGCGGAAAACCCCCACTCATCGTGCCGGCACCGCCTCACGCACGGCACCCGACGACGAAGGCTCGACCAGCAGATCCACCTGCACGGCAGTCACCTTGTACTCCGGACAGTTGGTAGCCCAGTCCGAGTTGTCGGTCGTGATCACATTCGCCCCGGTCACCGGGTGATGGAACGTCGTGTAGCAAACCCCGACCGGCATCCGCTCCGACAACTTCGCCCGCAACGTCGTCCGCCCGACCCGGCTCGTCAGCGCCACCGTCGAACCATCTTCGATCCCACGCACCTCCGCATCATGCGGATGCAACTCCAGAACGTCCTCCTGATGCCAGGCGACATTCGCCGTACGCCGGGTCTGCGCCCCCACGTTGTACTGCGAAAGAATCCGCCCCGTCGTCAGAATCAGCGGGTACTTCCGCGTCGACCGCTCCGTCGTCGGCACGTAGACGGTCTCCATGAACCGCCCCTTGCCGCGAGTGAACTCCGACGCGTGCATGATCGGCGTCCCGTTGGGCGCCTCCAAGTTGCACGGCCACTGCACCGACCCGACCTTGTCCAGATGCGCGAACGACACCCCCGCGAACGTCGGCGTCGTGATCGCGATCTCGTCCATGATCTGCGCCGACGACTCGTAGTGCATCGGATACCCCATCGCCTGCGAGATCTCGCAGATGATCTGCCACTCGTGCTTGCCGGTCTTCGGCGCCATCACCGGCCGGACCCGGTTGATCCGCCGCTCCGCGTTGGTGAACGTCCCGTCCTTCTCCAGGAACGAAGTCCCCGGCAGCAGCACATGCGCCCACTTCGCCGTCTCGTTCTCGAACAGATCCTGTACGACGACCAGCTCCATCGCCCCCAGCGCCGCGAACACGTGTGCCGTGTTCGGGTCCGACTGCGCAATGTCCTCACCCTGAACGAACAACGCCCGGAACGACCCATCGATCGCCGAGTCGAACATGTTGGGGATCCGCAACCCAGGCTCGTCGAGCAGCGGCGTACCCCACAACTTCTCGTAGATGTCCCGCACATCGTCGTCCGACACGTGCCGATACCCCGGCAGCTCGTGCGGGAACGACCCCATGTCGCACGATCCCTGCACGTTGTTCTGCCCACGCAGCGGATTCACCCCGACGCCCGATCGCCCGATGTTGCCGGTCGCCATCGCCAGGTTCGCCATCCCCATCACGGTCGTCGACCCCTGGCTGTGCTCGGTCACCCCGAGCCCGTAGTAGATCGCGCCGTTCCCGCCAGTCGCATACAACCGCGCAGCCGCCCGAATCTCAGCCGCCGGTACGCCGGTGACCTCAGCAACCGCCTCGGGGCTGTGCTCAGGTCCCGCGATGAACGTCGCCCACTGCTCGAAGTCCTCACACCGCTCGTCCACGAACGCCTGGTCGACCAGCCCCTCCGTCACGATGACGTGCGAGAACGCGTTGACCACGGCAACGTTCGTGCCCGGCGCCAGCGCCAGGTGATGAGCCGCCTCGATGTGCGGCGACCGGACGAGATCCGTCCGCCGCGGGTCGACCACGATCAGCTTCGCGCCCTGCCGCAGCCGCTTCTTCATCCGCGACCCGAACACCGGGTGCGCGTCGGTCGGGTTCGCCCCGATCACCAGGATGACGTCGGCATCGTCCACCGAGCTGAAGTCCTGCGTGCCGGCCGACTCACCGAACGTCTGCTTCAGCCCATAGCCCGTGGGCGAGTGGCAGACCCGCGCGCACGTGTCGACGTTGTTGTTGCCGAAGACGGCTCGCACCATCTTCTGTACGACGTACACCTCTTCGTTGGTCGTCCGCGACGACGTGATCGCGCCGATCGAACCCTGCCCGTGCTCAGCCTGGATCTCGCGCAACCGACGGGCCGTGAACCCGATCGCCTCTTCCCACGAGACTTTCCGCCACGGATCGGTGATCGCGTCGCGGACCATCGGTTCCATCACGCGATCGGGGTGGCTGGCATACCCGAAGGCGAACCGGCCCTTCACGCACGAGTGACCCTCGTTCGCGCCGCCGTCCTTGTACGGCACCATCCGGACCAACTCGTCGCCGCGCAGCTCGGCCTTGAACGAGCACCCGACGCCGCAGTACGCGCAAGTCGTCACGACGGACCGGGTCGGCATGCCGAGCTCGATGACCGACTTCTCTTGCAGGGTTGCCGTCGGGCACGCCTGCACGCACGCGCCACACGAGACACAGTCCGACTCCATGAAGGAGACGCCCGCGCCCGCGGCGACCTTGGAGTCGAAACCCCGGCCTTCGATCGTGAGCGCGATCGTGCCCTGTACCTCGTCACACGCCCGCACACAGCGCGAGCATGCGATGCACTTGGAGGCGTCGAAATCGAAGTACGGGTTGGAGGTGTCGGTCGGGGCGTCCAGGTGGTTGGCGCCGGCGTCCACGCCAGAGCCGTACCGTACTTCGCGGAGCCCGGTAACCCCGGCCATGTCCTGCAACTCGCAGTCGCCGTTCGCCGAGCAGGTCAGGCAGTCCAGTGGGTGATCGGAGATGTAGAGCTCCATCACGCCCCGGCGCAGCTTGCCCAGCTTCTCGTTCTGGGTGCGTACGACCATGCCGGGGGCGACGGGCGTAGTACAGGAGGCCGGGGTGCCGCGGGCGCCGTCGATCTCGACGATGCAGAGGCGGCAGGATCCGAATGCCTCCAGGTTGTCGGTGGCGCAGAGTTTGGGGATGTCGAGGCCGGCCTGCTTGGCGGCGCGCATCACCGACGTACCGGGTGGAACGGTGACGCTCACTCCGTCGATGGTCAGCTCGACGGTCGCCTCGCCCTTGCGCGCCGGCGTACCGAAGTCTGGTTCTCTGAGCATGCTCATCCACGTCCTCGCTTCGCTCCGGGCGCGGATGAGACACGAAGGCGGCTGTGTTGAATGATGAACTCGCTGCGCTCGTTCATGCGTTGAAGTCCTCTCCGAAGTGGCGGACCGCGCTGCGGACGGGCAGCGGGGTGAGGCCGCCCATCGCGCAGAGCGAGCCATCGGTCATCAGGTCGCACAGGTCGTCGAGCAGTACGAGGTTCTTCTTGCGGTCCTCACCGCGGCGGATCCGGTCGATCGTCTCGACCCCGCGGACCGCGCCGACCCGGCACGGCGTGCACTTGCCGCAGGACTCCTCCGCGCAGAACTCGAAGGCGAACCGGGCCATCGCGGACATGTCGACGGTCTCGTCGAACACCACGATGCCGCCGTGCCCGACCATCGCGCCGGCCGCCGCGAACGACTCGTAGTCCATCGGCAGGTCGAACTGCTCGACCGGAAGGTAGGCCCCCAGTGGCCCACCCACCTGCACCGCTCGTACCGGCCGTTTCGACGCCGTACCGCCGCCGAGGTCGTTGACCAGCTCGCCGAGGGTGATGCCGAACGCGGTCTCGACAATGCCGCCGCGGGCGATATTGCCGCCGAGCTGGAAGACGTTGGTGCCGAGCGAACGACCCATCCCATAGGCCGCGTAGGTCTTGGCGCCGTTGGCCAGGATGGTCGGGATCGTTGCCAACGACAACACGTTGTTGACGACCGTCGGACGGCCGAAGAGCCCTTCCAGGGCGGGGATCGGGGGCTTGGCCCGGACCATGCCGCGCTTGCCTTCGAGGCTTTCCAGCATCGAGGTCTCTTCGCCGCAGATGTAGGCGCCGGCGCCGACCCGGACGTGCAGGTCGAAGGTCAGGTCCGAGCCGAGGATGTTGCTGCCGAGCCAGCCGTGCTCACGGGCGGTCCGGATCGCCGCGTTCAGCGCTTCGACCGCATCGGGGTACTCCGAGCGCAGGTAGACGTAGCCTTCGGTGGCGCCGACGGCGTACGCGGCGATCGTCATGCCCTCGATGAGGGTGAACGGGTCGCCCTCGATCAGCATCCGGTCGGCGAAGGTGCCGGAGTCGCCTTCATCCGCGTTGCAGCAGACGAACTTGAGGTCCGACTCCGCGCCGAGCACCGTCCGCCACTTGATCCCAGTCGGAAACCCCGCGCCACCCCGCCCGCGCAAACCGCTGGCCACAACTTCTTCGACGACTTCAGCCGGAGTCAGAGCCAAGGCGGCTCGAAGTCCCTTGTTTCCTTGGTGTTCCGCGTGATCATCGCCCGACCTCGGATCAATCACCCCAACCCGGCTGAAGGTCAACCGCTGCTGCCGCTTCATCCACGGCAACTCCTCAACCAACCCGAGATGTGCACCGGTGCCATCGAACAACCCACCTGCGATCAGCCCATCAACGTCTTCTGGAGCGACCGGGCCGTATCCAACACGGCCTCCCGCCGTCTCGACCTCGACGAGCGGTTCCAGCCACAGCATCCCGCGCGACCCGTTGCGGACTATCTCGATGTCCCGCCCGCTGGCTTCGACGGCTGTGGTGATTCGCTCGGCGACCTCGTCGGCTCCGACGGATCGGGCGGCGGCGTCGCGGGGTACGAAGATCTTCATCGGACCTCCCCGAGCAACGCGTCCAGCCGGGCCGGCGTGACCCGCCCGTGCAACTTCTCGCCGACCTGCACAGCCGGTCCGAGCGCGCAGTTGCCGAGGCAGAACACCTCGTCGACGGTCAGCTTCCCGTCGTACGTCGTCTCCCCGAACCCGACCCCGGTACGCCGCTTCGCATGCGCCGCCAGCTCCTCCGCCCCGACCGACCGGCACGCCTCCGCCTGGCAGATCCGCAACGTCGTCCGCCCGGCCGGCTCACGCCGGAAGTCGCGGTAGAAGGTGACGACACCGTGCACCTCGGCGACCGAGAAGTTGAGCACGTCCGCGATCACCGGAACGTCGAGCTGATCGACGTACCCGAGCTCTTCCTGGACCGCATGCAGGATCGGTATCAGCGCACCCCGCAGACCGCGCAGCTCCGTGGCGATCTCGCGTACACGATCAGCACGCCCGGGAATCGGGGCGGGGGCAGGGGACGTGACTGACCGGGGTGGTGGGGCGGGGAAAGCATTAGGCGCAGCCGTCATACAACGACTGTCCCCGGCGGTTACTCCACGGTCAAAGCAAACTTACCTATGACGCGATAGGCGTCAACTATCAACTATTGCTGGCTTCCAGCGCCGTTGACTCATCGTACTTCGCGGGCCCGTAGATGGCGTGTTCGCGCTCTTCGACGAAGGCCCAGTAGCGGTCGCCGTAGGACCAGTGCCACCACTCGGTCGGGTAGTTCACCAGGCCCGCCGAGGTGAGCACATCGGCCAGCAGCGTGCGGTTGGTGCGCGCCTCGCGGCTGATGTTGGTGGCGGCGAAGAAGCAGGCGCCGTCGCTCTGCTCGGGGGTCGCGTCGATCGGCGTACCGAGATCGAACGGGCCGTGTTCGCCGACCAGCGTCAGGTCAACAGCCGCGCCGGCGACATGCGGCGCGACCTCGACCGGCGATACGAACCGGCTCGCGAGGACATGCGCCTCGTCGTCGGAGATACCGGGGTTGAGGATCTTCAGCTCGGCCTTGTAGCCGTCGTAGATCTCCCGCTGACTCTCGATCGCGCGCAGCCCCTCGACCACGTGCAGCCGAACGCCGGTGGGCAGGAAGGTGTCGGCGACCGCGAGCTTGTCGGCCACGCTCTCCCGGACGTACTGACGCCCCTCGGCCGAGATCCCCCGGCTGAAGAGATCGACAAGCGGCTCGCCACTGTCGATCGCCGGAATTCTGGTGATCCGCTCATCGCTCAGCAGAACGGGCACGGTCATGCGGTCTGCTTCACCGCGGCGGTGCGGACCAGGTTGTCGACGACCTGGGCGTAGGTCAGGCCGGCGGCAGCCCACATCCGCGGGAACTGCGACATCGCGGTGAAGCCGGGGAAGGTGTTGATCTCGTTGACCAGCGGCTTGCCGTCGGCCGGGACGAAGAAGTCGACCCGGGCCAGCCCCTGGCAGCCGAGCGCGTCGAAGACCTCCAGCGCCGTACGCCGCAGCTGCTCGGTCAACTCAGGATCGGTCGGCGCCGGTACGACGAACTTGGTCGCCCCGCTGTCGTACTTCGCGGCCGCGTTGAAGAACGGCTGGTCGGGGTCGGCGTGGATCTCCAGCGCCGGCGCGACGTCCACGCGACCGTCCGGGAACTCCATCACCGAGAGGTCGATCTCACGGCCGTTGATCTCCTGCTCGACCAGCACGTGCGGGTCCAGCTCGGCCGCGACGGCCAGTGCCGCCTGGAGCGTCTGCAGGTCGGTGGCCCGGGTGACCCCGAAGCTCGACCCGCCGCTGCCCGGCTTCACGAAGACGGGGAACTCGATGTCGGCTGCCTTCAAACGCTGGATGACGGCCTCGGCGTCCTTGAGATCAGCGCCGCGGACGGTGATGCCCGGCGTCACCGGGATGCCTTGCGCGCGCAGGATGCCCTTGGTCAGGTGCTTGTCGAGCCCGACGGCGCTCGCGGCCACACCGCTGCCGACGTACGGGACGTGCAACTGGTCCAGGAAGCCCTGGATGACGCCGTCCTCGCCGCCCTCGCCGTGCAGGGCCGGGATCACCACGTCGCAGTCCTGCAGCAGCGCGATCGCCTCGGCCTGGCCGTCCTGCCAGTAGCCCTCCGGGTCGAGGACCAGCCGGACGACCTCGTGGCCGGACTGCTCCGCCGCCTCGGCGATGCCACGCCCACTCGCGAGGGACACCTCGTGCTCCGGGCTGGCTCCGCCACTGATCACGACTACCTTCACCGCTGGGCTCCCTCGACGTAACGACGCGGGACCCGGTTACCGAGCCCGCAGTAGATTTCATGTGGAATGGTTCCGGCCCAGCGCGCCCAGTCGTCGGCCGTCGGTTCGCCGGAGTCACCGTTGCCGAAGACGATCACCGGCGTACCGGGCTCGACCGCGAGATCGCCCGCGTCGATCACGAACTGGTCCATCGTGACCCGCCCGATGATCGGCATCAGGACACCCCGGACGAGCACGCTGGCCCGGCCGCCGGTGTTGCGCGGGATGCCGTCGGCGTACCCGACCGGGACCAGCGCGACCGTGGTGTCACGCTCAGCGATGAAGTCGTGCCCGTACGAGACACCTTCGCCGGCCTTGATCCGGCGGACCTGGATGACCTTGGTGACGAACTGCATCGGCTGGCGCAGGCCGGCGTCGACCTCGTCGATGCCGAACACGCCGGCACCGATCCGGACCATGTTGCAATCCGGGGCATCCAGGGTGAGCGCGCCGGACGAGTTCGCCAGGTGCACGTACTCGGGGTCGAGGCCGGCCCGGCGGGCCAGCGTGACGCCGGTACGGAGGAGTTGGTGCTGCTTCTTGCTGTGCGACCCGTCCAGCTCGTCGCCGTGGGACAGGTGCGACCAGATGCCGCGGACCTTGAGCGCGCCGAGCGACTCGTAGTGGGCTGCTGTGCGAGTCAGCTCGATCCACTGGTCGGGGGCGCTGCCGCCGCGGTGCATACCGGTATCGAGCTTGAGGTGCACGTTGTGCACGTTCGGCGCCGAGGCGATCTGCTGGAGCTCGGCGACGGTGGAGACGCTCACATCGATGTCGGTGAGCAGCAGCAGTTCGGAGGCGTCGTAAAGCCAGATCATGATCGGTTCGGTGATCCCGGCGGCGCGCAGTTGCAGGGCCTCGTCCGCGCGGGCGACGCCGAGCCACGTGGCGCCTGCCTCGATCGCAGCGGTGGCGACCTGGACCGCGCCGTGGTTGAAGGCGTCGGCCTTGACGATCGCCATCACCTCGGTGCCCGGCCGGATCCGCTTGGCCAGGGTCTTCACGTTGTCCCGGACGGCGGACAGGTCGATGACCGTCTCGGCCAGGCCCACGCAGGGGCGGGCCGGGGCTGGCGCCAGGTTCATATCCGTCATTGTTGTGTCCGGCAACGAGCCTGCACATCGGCTCGGGGTTGGAGATTCAGCGTGGCGAGCATACGACCGTGGTACGACACGACCATGGTTCGGCTCGTCCTTTCGCTCGGAGTTTTACCTACTCTTGTCCGACGCCACCGCGATCCTTCCGGTTCGCACCCGGGCAGAGTCTTAACGTTTCGTAGGCTGACCGGGTGGACGCAACCGATCATCTGAGGGACTCGCTCGACGCGGCGGTCGCTCTGGGTAACCGACTCGGCGCACAGTGGAGCCGTGGGCGGCCGCAAAGTGCTGGTGACATCGAATCAGTAGAAGCCGTACTACGGCTGTCCACCAAATTGTCTCAAGACGTGGATGACCGGGCGCTGGCCGAATTCCAGGCCGGAGGGGCCCGTTTGTACGCCGCGCTGGCGCTGCTGGCCGACGGTTCGGTGGACGCCGGCGCCGCCCGGCTCAACGAGTTGCTGGCGGCCACTCAGGCGGCTCCACGGCTCACCCGACCTGCTGGTTCGCCCTGGCATCTGCACTTCGCCGCGCCGGGTGTCTCGCTGGCTCATGGCTGGTTGGCCGAGTTCGCCACGGCGGCCGCGATGCTGCTGGGCAGTTCGGAGTACGAGCTGTTGAAGCGCTGCGAGGCGGACCGGTGTGACCTGCTCTTTCTGGATGCCACCCGCAACCACACCCAGCGGTTCTGCTCCACCGCCTGCCAGAACCGCACGAAGGTCGCGGCCTTCCGCGCTCGGGTGCCCTAGGTCACATTCTGTGAGGTCACAGTTGCGGCGGCTGTCGTGTCGTAAGGGGTGTAGACGAAAAACACGACAGAGGAGTCCAATCATGGATGCCCGTTTGAGCATGTTCGGCCAGCCCGCCGCTGACAAGCTGGTGAAGCACCTGGTTGGTGCCAGCCGTACCATCGCGCCCGCCCTGCCCTACACGACGCTCGAGCTGGTGAACCTGCGCGCCAGCCAGATCAACGGGTGCGGCTTCTGCACCGATATGCACATCAAGGACGCGATCCACGCCGGGGAGTCGCAGCAGCGGCTCAACATGGTCGCCGCGTGGCGGGAGGCGACCTGCTTCACCGAGGCCGAGCGCGCGGCGCTCGAGCTGGCGGAGGAGGGCACCCGGATCGCGGATGCCGCCGGTGGCGTGAGCGACGAGGTCTGGGAGAACGCGGCCAAGCACTACACCGAGGAGCAGCTCTTCGCCCTGGTGGCCCAGATCGCGCTGATCAACACCTTCAACCGGCTCAACGTGATCACCCGGCAGCCCGCCGGCGACTACGTGGCCGGACAGTTCAACTGACCGCAGTGATCATCGTCGCCTCGGTCGACCAACCGAGCTTCGGGTAGAGGTAACCGCCATCGGTCGTCGCCATCAGCAGACCGGTGGCGGCGCCGCGGTCCGTCGCTCGCCGGCTGAGCAGGCTCATCACGACACTGCCCAGCCCGCGACGGCGATGAGCGGGATCGGTCTGGATGTCGTGCAGGACGGCATCGTCGCCGACGACGGCAGCCATCCCGCGGGCCGCGACGTTGCCCTGGCCGTCTTTGACCTTCACGTACTCCAGCGGCCCGTCGCTCGTGGTCTCCAGCCTGTACCCCGGGGGCGCGGTTGTGTCCGGGTGCTTCCTCAGCTCGATGGTCATCAGGAGGCACGGCTCGTCGAGCAGTCTGAGACCGGCCTGCTCCAGTACTGCGGCCTTTGCCGCCGGCTGACCGGTGGTCACGGTCAGCCAGGTATCGGAGCTCTTGGCAGTCCTGACCGCCAGCTCGTTCACGATCTCGGCGTCATCGGTCAGCGCGAACAGTTCCCGCTCCCGCCCAGGCAGCCCAAGCCTCACCTCCAGCGCAAAGTCCCGCTCCAGCGCCGCCCCCACTCCCCGACACAGCACCCAGCCACGCGCCCAACGGCGTACAAGCTCATCCACACGCTGATCGTAACTGCTTATCGCGGATTAGTCAGTTACTTATCTGCCGAGGACGAAGGTTTGGATGGCGATTACGGCGGCGCCTCGGGCCCATTGGGTGAAGGACGGATCCTGCAAGATGAGTGGGGGTGGGATGGCGGACGGGTGGCGGTCTTGTCGCAGGCCGGTTTGGAGCTCGTCTTGGGCGACGGTGGCGAGTTGGACGCCCTCGCCGCCGAGCATCACCGCCTCGGGCATGGTGAAGTTGCTGGCGGCCGCGATCAGCCGGCCCAGGGCGTGGCCCGCGGCGCCGACGATCCGGCGGGCTTCGGGGTCGCCGTTCTTGGCCAGGTCGAGGCATTCGTCGTACCGGACCGGGCGGCCGAGCGCCGCGCTGATCTGGCTGGTGATCGCGTCGGTGGTGAGCATCGCGCTGGCGCAACCGTGGTGGCCGCGGTCGCAGAGCGGGCCGTCCGGATCGAGCGGGTAGTGGCCGATCAGGCCGAGCCCGGCCTCGGTCGTGTGGACCAGCTTGTCGTGCACGACCAGGCCGTAGCCGATCCCGGCGCCGATGGTGAGCAGGCAGAACCGGCTGATCCCGCGGCCCGCGCCGAACCAGTGGATCGCCTCGGTCACCGCGGTCACGTCGTTCGAGACGACCACCTGTACGTCGGTCCGCTCGGCGAGGAGCTGCTGGAAACTCACGTCCTCCCAGTCCAGGAAGTCGCCGTGGATCACGTCGCCCGAACCGGCGACGTGCCCGCCGACGCTGACCCCGATGCCGGTGATCCCCGGCCGGCCGTCGCTCAGCGAACGCGCGAGCTCGACGACCAGATCGGCGACCTCCTCGGGAGAGTGGCTGGGCAGCGGCCGCTCCTCGCTCGCGATCACCTCGGCCCTGAGCGTGGTCAGCACCCCGAGCGCGGTGTCGGAGGTCAATTTCACCCCGACGAAGTGGTGCGAGGTCGGCACGATGTCCAACGGCTGCGAAGGCCGCCCGACTCTCGGATCGGCAGGCCCGCCCGGTACTTCGACCAGCAACCCCGACTCGAGCATCGGCTTGGTCAACCGGGTCAGACTGCCCGCCGACAACTCCACCCGCCTCGCCAGCTCAGCCCGTGACAGGGGTCCGTCCAGCAGGATCTCCAGCGCAAGCCGATGGGACGGCCCGCTCAACGGCCGCCAGCTCCCCGCTCCCGCCGAAATCCCTCCCACCCCACCAGACCTTACCGTCGGAGCACGTCCGCGCACGGTGCTTCGGCGCACCGCGTCAGTGCGGAAGTTTGCGGGTGTCGATGAGTTGCTGGGCGACGTCGCGGAGTTTGGTGTTGGTGTCTTGGGAGTAGCGCTTGAGGATGGCGAAGGCGCGGTCGCCGTCGACGTCGAAGCGTTCCATCAGGATGCCCATCGCCTGGCCGACCAGTTTCCGGGCGTCGACGGCTTGGGACATGGTCTCTTCGTGGCGGGCCGAGGCGACGGCTACCGAGGCGTGGCGAGCCAGGATGTGGGCGATCGCCTCGTCGTCCTCGCTGAAGGCGTCGGGCTCCGCGGAGTACAGGCCCATGACCCCGACGGTCGCGCGGCCGGTCTCGCCGGTGGTCAGCGGGACGTCGAGCACGCTGCGGACGCCGAGCCTGGCGACCTTCTCGGCCCAGATCGGCCAGCGGTCGTCGGTGTGGGTGTCGCGGATCAGCACGGTGGCGCGATCGCGCAAGGCGGTGATGAGCGGTCCGCTGTTCGAGCTGATCTGCAGGCCGTACACGTCGCTCACGACCGGGTCGGTGACCGCCGCGACCTCCGGCTGCTGGCCACGTGTGGACAGCGTGACCCCGGCGTACATGCAGTTCAGAGCTTGCAGTGCGAACTGGACGACGGCGTCGACCGTCTCCTCGACGCTCGGCGCGTCGTGCAGTTCGATGGCAAGCCGCGCGAAGGCGTCCGCGGACGTCGGCGCAGCTACCTCGAAGTCAGCCATCAGGGGGCTCCAGACATGAGTCATCGTCGGGGGTCACCCCGTGGCTGGAGTGTTCCTCAGCGGACATCATGCAGCCTGGTCCGCCCGAAGTGGTAGCCGGAGCACCAGATTGATCCGGCCGGATCTCAGCGGTGCTCGACCTGACAGTGCGGAAGGCCGGTGGAGGCCGGGGTGCAGACCACATACGTGTTGTCGCCGGCCGAGGTGTCGCTGACCCACGGCATCACCGATTCGCCTGCCAGCAAGGTGTCCAGGGTCTGCAGATCGGGGTCGCGTGGCTCCGGATGGTGACGATATCCGGCCGCGCCGAGGGCGAGTGCGACCGACATCGCGAGCAGGTTGGTCGCATTCGGTTCGTCCGGGCGCTCGGTGTCGTCTGCCGGCTCGAGCCGGATGCCGTGATCCGGCACGTCCACGATCCGCGCCACATAGCTGCCAGTAGTCATAGCCCGACAGTAGACCCGGTGGATTCTGGGATGCAAATCCCAGAAAGTCGGGTAGGGTGGGCGCATGACCGGCACGGCGAAGCTGACGCGCAAAGGGCGGGCGACCAAGGAGCGGATCGTCTCCGCGGCCGCCGACCTGATCTACGAGCACGGGGTCGCGGGCACGAGCATCGAGGACGTCCGGGCCGCGGCCGGCGTGAGTGGGTCGCAGATGACGCACTACTTCCAGGACAAGCGCAGCCTGGTCGCGGACGTGGTCGACCATCAGGCGAGGGTCGTGATCGAGTTGGAGAGCAGCCCGGCGGCGGGTGGGCTCGACAGCTTCGAGGCACTGCGCCGCTGGGCCGCGCTCACCGTGCAACGCCAGGTCGACAAGCATTGCGAGGGCGGCTGCCGGCTCGGCTCGCTGGCCGGCGAAGTGGTCGAGACCGATCTGCTGGCGCGCGCCCGGCTCGCCATCGGCTTCGCCGAGTGGGAGCGCAAACTGCGGGAGGGTCTGCAGTCGATGTCCGACCGGGGCGAGCTGAGTCCCGACGCAGACCCGGAGAAGCTGGCGATGGCGCTGCTGGCCGCGCTGCAAGGCGGCATGTTGCTCACCCAGACCCAGCGGGACGCGGCTCCACTGGCGGCGGCGCTCGATGCGATGCTGACCTACGTCGAGTCGTTCGCGACCGATCCGGCGACCGTTGGACGAAGAGGGCAGGATGGCTGACTTCTCGGAAGTGCTGAGCGGGCGGACGAACTGGACCAGGGAGTTCGCCGCGCCGATCCGGGACTTCCTGCGGACCGAATCGGGTAGCTCGGGCGTGCTCGCCGTGGCGATCCTGCTCGCGCTGGCCTGGGCCAACCTCGCGCCTGGCTCGTACACCGAGTTCTGGCATACCGACTTCTCGCTGGCGCTCGGTGGCCGCGAGCTGAACATGTCGTTGCAGGAGTGGGTGAACAGCGGTCTGATGACGCTGTTCTTCCTGGTGGTCGGGTTGGAGGCGCGGCGCGAGTTCGACCTGGGTGACCTGCGCGATCGCAGCCGCTTCGTCCTTCCGGTGGTGGCCGGGGTGGCGGGGATGGCGGCGCCGGTGCTGATCTACCTGGCGTTCAACCACGGCGGTGAGGGCGCTCACGGCTGGGGTGTCGCGATGTCGACCGACACCGCGCTGGCGCTCGGCCTGCTCGCGCTGGTCGGGCGGGGCGTGCCGGATCGGGTTCGGGTCTTTCTGCTGACCGTCTTCGTCGTGGACGATCTGATCGCGCTGCTGGTGATCGCGATCGTCTACAGCGAGAACATCTCGTTGATGCCGCTGCTGATCGCGATCGTTGCCTTCGGCGTGCTGTTGACGGCGAGCCTGCTCAGGGTCCGCCAGGTCGGTGTCTATGTGGCGCTTGGGGTGGTCACTTGGGCCGCCTTGCTGACGAGCGGAGTGGATCCCGTGGTCGCGGGACTGGCGATCGGGCTGACCGCGTCGGCGTACTCGCCGGGGCGTGATGAGCTGGAGCAGGCGAGCGGGTTGTTCCGGTTGTTCCGTGAGCAGCCGACGCCGGAGCTGGCGCGCAACGCGACGCTCGGGCTGACCTCGACACTCTCGCCGAATGCGCGGCTCCAGCACTTCTATCACCCCTGGACGAGCTACCTGATCGTGCCGATCTTCGGCCTCGCCAACGCCGGCATCACGATCGATGGCGACTTCTTGGCGCAGGCGTTCCGGTCGCCGATCACGCTGGGCATCCTGTTCGGATACGTGATCGGCAAGCCGGTCGCGGTGATGACCGCTTCGTGGGCGCTGACGCGATTCACCGGTGGGCGACTGCGGCCGCAGGTCGGTTGGGCGGCGGTGGCGGGCAGCGGGACGATCGCCGGTATGGGGTTCACCGTTTCGTTGCTGATAGCAACGTTGGCGTTCGAAGGCCGGGCGCTGACGGAGGCGAAGCTGGGGTTGCTGTCCGCGGTGGTTGTTGCCTCGGCGCTCACCTGGCTGGTGTTCCGGGCCGCGCATCTGTTGTCGCCGGCCCGCAAGGCGGTCGCGCTGCTCGGTGACGTCGACGAGTTGGTCGACCTGATGGATCCGGTCGATCCCGAGCGGGACCACATCCGCGGGCCGGAGAACGCCTCGGTGACCTTGGTCGAGTACGGCGACTTCGAGTGCCCGTACTGCGGGCTGGCGGAGCCGGTCGTCCGGGACCTGCTGAAGGACGACGACCTGCGCTATGTCTGGCGTCATCTGCCGCTGACCGATGTGCATCCTCGTGCTCAGATCGCGGCTGAGGTGTCGGAGGCGGCGGCCGCGCAAGGCGCCTTCTGGGAGATGCATGACCTGCTGCTCGCGAACCAGGAGAACCTCAAGCCGGCCGACCTGATGTCGTACGCGCTCCAACTCGGCCTCGACAACGACCGGATCCACGACGAGGTCAAACGCCATGTGGCCGCTGCCCGGGTCGCTCAGGATGTCGAGTCCGCCGACCTGAGTGGGGTGTCCGGCACTCCCACCTTCTTCGTCAACGGGCAACGCCACTACGGCGCCTACGACGTGGAGACCCTGAAGACAGCCATCAAGACCGCCCGGGTCCGCGCCAAGATCCGCGACACCGAACTCCCACCACTGGTCCGCCGCCGCCGGGCTCGCACCACCTGAGCCTGGTCGGGCCGGCCGCCGCAACGGAGTGGCAGTAATTAGTGTCGGTAGGTCATTTCTGCCACTGTTGTGATGGGGTGGGTCTCGGAGACGCTGAGGGCTCAACAGAAGCTCGGGCGAAGGGAGCGAAGATGTCGGCTGTGTTGGAGACTCCGCCGGGGGTGCGGGACGAGGCGATTGAGTACTTCGCCGGGAAGCTCAGGTTCGAGACGGATCCGTCCGATGTGGCGGCCGATATCGGGGCTGGGGTGACCGGGTGGGTTCTGATCGACAGCCGGAGCCAGGAGAGCTGGGATCAGGGGCATGTGCCGGGGGCGATTCATCTGCCGACGCGGGAGATCGCGGCGCGCGCGGCGGACGTCGTACCGGCTGGGGTTTCGGTGGTCACCTATTGCTGGGGGCCGGCTTGTAACGGTGGGACCAAGGCGGCGCTGGAGTTCGCCAAGCTCGGGTATCCGGTCAAGGAGATGATCGGGGGATTCGAGTACTGGACGCGTGAGGGACTCCCGGTGGAGACGGCCGACGGCATCACCCGCCGCCCGTCGGATCCGTTGACTGCTCCGACGGGGATCGCTTGCGCCTGCTGACGGTCGGGGTCAGGCGTGGGGGTTGGCCAGGTACTCGGCGTTGCCGCGGATGGCTGCTTCGTAGCGCTTGAGTTCGGGGGTGTCGATGCGGTCGGCGATGACCAGCAGGAGGGTCGCCAGCGCCTTGTCGTGGTGGCCGGCGGCGTGGTGGGTCAGGGCCTTGAAGACTCGGAGCGAGTCTGACTCGGGGAACTCCTGGCTGGCGGCTTTGAAGACGGCCAGGGACTCGTCGAAGCGGTCGAGGTTGCGCAGGGTGCTGCCGTACTGCAGGAGGCAGCGGCGTTTGATGTCGCCGCTCAGGCCGGGGAGGGCCTGCTCGTAGTACGGCAGGGCCTTCTCCTCCTGGCCGGCAGTGTCGTAGGCGCCGCCGACCTCGTACAGCACGTACGGGTTGCCCGGATGCTTGGTCAGCAGGTCCTCGAAGAAGTCGATCGTCGGCTGCATGTTCTCCCGGTCGCGCCGGGCGAACGCCTCGTCGATGGTCGCGGCCAGTTCCGGCGTCAGGTCTTCGGTCACAGTTCCATCATGCCGCGTCGGGGTCAGAGGTCGAGGACTACCTCGCTGGTGGGGCGTGCGCAGCAGGGGAGGATCTGGCCCGCAGGTGCCGGCTCCAGGGGCTCTGGCGAGTAGGTCACTTCGCCGGAGATCAGTGGGGTGACGCAGGTGTGGCAGACGCCGGTACGGCAGGACCAGCGGGTTGGTACGTCGCATGCGTCGGCCAGGTCGAGCAGGGACGGCTGCTGGTCCGACCACGGTACGGAGAGGCCGCTGCGGGCGAACGTGACCAACGGGCCGGTACCGGGCTCGCCCTCCGGTGGGTGGGGCGGTACTGACCGGTGGCCGGTGATGCCGGGGTTGATCGATGCCAGCGTGCCGAAGAGTTCGGTGTGGATCCGATCCCGCGCAATCCCCAACCCTGCAAGCGTTTCCGTCAGCTCACTCATGAACCCGGCCGGGCCACAGACATACGCCGACGCATCCCCCGGCAACCCCAGCGCCTCGAACTGCTCCGCGGTCGGTCGCTGGCCATCCGCGGTGTAGAACACCTGCTGGTGGGCCAGTGGAAGGGCCTTCAGTAGGTCGCCGGCCTCGGACGCGAAGGCTTGCTGGGCTTGATTGCGAGCGACATGAATCCACCACACTGGTCGAGTCGGCTGGTCTGCGAGTGCATGCAGCATCGCGAGCACCGGGGTGATCCCTACTCCGGCGGAGACCAGGATGACTGGGCCGGTGTCGTCGGTCAGGACGAAATCGCCACGGGGTGCTGCGACGTCGATGTCCATCCCGGCCTTCAGGTGGTCGTGGATGTAGGTGCTGACCAGGCCGTCGCGCTTCACGCTGATCCTGTACTCCGCGGCGCCCGGCGCCGACGACAGCGAGTAGCTCCGGACGGCCGGTGGAGCATCGGGCGCGGCCGCGAGTCGCAAGGTCAAGTACTGGCCGGCTTGTGCGGCCGGCAACTCACCAGTGCCGTCCTCCGGCCGGAAACAGACCGAAAGGATCGAGCTGCTCTCGGGCACCACCGCCGTCACCTTCAACGGACGGAAACCCGGCCAACCAGCCGGTGCGGTGACATCTGCTGTAGGTGGAGCGGAGTAGTCGTCGACCAGTTCTCTGAAGGATTGTTGCCAGCCGGGGCTCAGGGCGGGGATGTGCAGGGAGCGGCGGAGTTGCTCGCGGTCGCGGTTGGGGAGGTAGAGGAGGGCGTCGATGTCGGCGACGCTCAGGGCTTCCGGGCCTACGCGGGTGCGGATGATTTCGTCGCCTGCTTCGACGACGCCTTCCTTGATGACGCGCAGGTAGAAGCCGGGGCGGTGGTGGGCGACGAGGAGCGATGGGAGTTGGGGCTCGCCCATGCGCATGCCGACGCGGTAACAAGTCACCCGCGGCTGGGTGACCTCGAACTCCGCCTCACCGATCCGGTACCGATCGCCGATACAGACCTCGTCATCCGGCAACCCGTCCACAGTGAAGTTCTCGCCGAACATCCCGTAGGTGAGGTCGTCGCGCCCGAAGTACTCCTCCCAGTGCGCATACGACTCCAGCTGGTAGACCAGCACCGCGCGCTGCTCACCACCGTGTCCACCCAGATCGCCCTGGCCGTCACCGTCGACGTTCAGCCGCCGGACCATTCGCGGCCCGTCGACCGGAGACTTGAAGACACCTGTGTAGACCGTCCGGTCGTGCCAGGACACGTCCTTGGGCAGGCCGACGTTCAGGGAGAGCAGCGTCGCCATCATCAGCTCCAGCTGTTGAGTACTGATCGAGTCGGATGGAAACGCACCGCCCGGCCCGTCTCGCCTCCGGCATTCCAGTCGATTGTGGCCGTACCGGACAAGTGCAGGGCGGTACCGGTCGAGAAGTCCAGGAACAGCAACGAGGCGGTTGGGTCGACCGCGATGTTGCCAAGACTGTTGAACATGTTGTTGCCCGGGAAGTCCGGCCACCACAGGTCCCCGCCGTCGATCCGCACGAAGCCGGGCTCGCCACCCTTGTGCGAGGTGTCGGCGCCGCGGGTAGGGTGCGCAGTACCGAGGAAGAAGGTGTCCGCGCCCTCGATCAGCGCGGTTGCCGCCTCACCGAGCGACCCGTCCGTCACGACCGGCAGCGTCGACGCCGGCTGGGTGACCTCGTGGGGATGGATGTACTGCGGACAGTTGCCATAGGCCTGCTCCGCCGCGATCTCCAACTCACCGTCGGTACTCCGAACCAGCTCCCCGTTGATCCTCACCCGACGCCGCAACGCAAGGTCGATCACCAGTACGCCGACCGGCTGCCACGCCGGTACGCCGTGCAACGGGTCACCCGGCCCAGGCGCGGTACCGATCGTCAACGTGCTGCCACTCGAGCTCAGGAAACCAGGCAGTCCGGCCATCCCCGATGTCCACAGCCGCCCGTCGCCGTCGCGTGCCGTGATCGCCACGAAGTCGCGTTGCGCCAAGAACTTCTGCGCGCCACCGTCGAGCGACGCCGGCCGCAGCATCCCCTCGAGCCGGGCCGCGTCGAAGGCGACTCCAGCCTTCTCCTGGACCGCCAATTCGCCTTCGTGGAAGCCGATCATGACTGCCTCGTCTTCTCGTAGTGCCTGGCGACCCGGGTGCGGTTGCCGCAGCGGCTGCCGATGCACCACTGCCGTCGCTTGTGCTCGGCCAGGAAGAGCATCGAGCAGTTCGGATTCGCACAGCGCCGGAGCGTCCCGAGCCGGGCCGGGTCGGCCATCAGCTCGATCGTCTCGCGGGCCATCATCGCCAGCGCGGCATTGCCGCCGTACTCCGGATGCCAGCGGATCTCCGCCTTCGACCCGTCGTCCGAAACCACCATCCGCAGGCTCTGTGGCGCCCCGGCGACGGCCGCGTTCAGGTCGTCGATAGAGGTTGCTGATGGCAACCGATTGGTCAGGTGCGCGTCGAGGACGTCCCGTACTGCGGCCCGCAGCCGGCGCACCGCAGCGCCGTCCGGAACCGGGCCGGCCGGCAGTCGGCTCGACTGCAGCGACCACCAGCTCGCCAGCTGCTCCGGCGTCTCGATCAAGTCGACCGGCGGGGTGACCGCCAATAGCTGTGTGTCCACCAGGTCGAGCGCGGCCAGCCGCTCACCGCCCATGGAGAACCCCGCGGCCAGCAGGTCCTCGACGCTCGGGCTCATGCTCATTTCTCTACCTTACGCATTAGTTACGTCTCAAATCAACAGTCTGACAAGGTCTTGCGCAGGCCTATCTAATGGTTTTAGCTTCATTTCAACATTACAGGCGAGCGGAAGTGGAGAGGCATCATGGGACTGTCCTGGCAACAAGGGCCACTGGGCGGCGGCGCGGTCGGCCGTTTCCTGACCCCGGAGCCGCTGCCCGAGCGGCTGCTGTACGCCGAGCGCCTGCGGCGCCGGATGCGGGTCCGGTTCGGTGGCGAGTGGATCGCGGACAGTGAGGACGTGATCCTGCTCCACGAGCCGGGGCGCTACCCGGTCGCGTACTTCCCGCGCAGCGACGTCCAGGCAGATGTGCTCTCGGGTGGTGAGCGGACGACGCAGCACCGCGACCTGGGGACGACTGCTTGGTACACCGTCGGCGGCGCTGGGCGTGAGGCGCAGCGCGCTGCCTGGGAGCACATCGATCTGCCCGCGTACGCCGGCGAGCTGGCCGGACGGGTTGCTTTCGCGTGGCGGGCGATGGATGCGTTCTACGAGGAGGACGAGCGGATTCTGGGGCACGCCGCGGACGCTTATCACCGGATCGACATTCGGAGTACTTCGCGGCATCTCGTAGTACGGGCTGGGGACCGGGTGATCGCTGAGACGTCCCGGCCGGTGGTGCTGTACGAATCCGGGTTCGCGCCGCGGTGGTACGTACCGCGCGAGGACGTGGTGGACGGGTCGCTCACACCGGTCGATGGCCAGACCTTCTGCCCGTACAAGGGGTTGGCGGACTACTACGACATCGGTACTGCGAAGCGCGCTGCCTGGTCGTATCGCGAGGCCTACGACGAGGTCGCCCGGGTATCGGACCTGGTGTCCTTCGAGGCCGACAAGGTCGAGGTCACGCTGGACGGCGTACGGCTGCTGCCGGAGCCCGGGCAGCAAGTGAAACCGCACGGCATCGACCGCGGACTCGACACCGACGAACTCATCTCGATCGACTGAAGGGCTGGCTCATGTCTGTATCACTGGAGAACCGCACTGTTCTGGTCGTCGGTCGCGGGAGCGGAATCGCGCGGGCGACTGTGGATGCCCTGCTCGCCGTGGGCGCCAAGGTTGTGGCTGCCGGTCGCGATCAGGAGGTGCTGGCGGCGGCGTACAAGGGAACTGCGGTCCAGACGGCGACCATCGACCTGAACGACGAGGCATCGATCGCGGCGCTGGCCTCGTCGATCGAGGTGGATCACGTCGTGTCCACCGCATCGGCGCGGGCTCGCGGCCTGGTCACTGAGCTGACGCCGGCCGCGATGCTCGGATCGTTCCAGACCAAGGTGATCGGCCCGATCCTGCTGGCCAAGCACTTCGCACCCCGGCTGCCGGCCGACGGCTCGTTCGTCTTCTTCTCCGGGCACTCCGCCCGCAAGTCGCACACCGGGATGCTCGCGGTCGGCGCGACCAACGCGGCCGTCGACGCGGTCGCGCGATCGCTCGCGGTCGAGCTGGCGCCCATCCGGGTCAACGCCGTTTCGCCCGGCACGATCGACACCGGCGCGTACGACGGCCTCGGCGAGGCGGCGAAGGCCGACCTCTTCGCCCACCGCGTCGCCGAGAACCCGGCCGGCCGCCTCGGCACCGCGGAGGACGTCGCCGACGGCGTCCTCTTCGCTCTCACCAGCACTTTCGTCACCGGTACGTCGATCGCCGTCGACGGCGGCGAACCGATCGTCTGAGGAATCCGGTCACGTCCCACGAACCCGCCATCATCCCCGGCGAGATGCCCGCTCCCGGTCACCGACCTCGACCGCGCCAAAGCCTTCTACGCCGACCGACTCGGTTTCGAACTGGACGTAGACGTCACGCCGGTCGACGGCGTACGAATCGTCCAGTTCACTCCGCCCGGCTCCTACTGCTCAATCAAACTCTCCACCGGAATCCCCGAGGTGGACATGCCGCCCGGCTCCCTGCGCGGTCTCCACCTCGTCGTCGCCGACATCGAGGCCGCCCGCGAGGCCCTCATCGCCCGAGGCGTCGGGGTGCAGCCGGTGGAGGAGGTCCGAGGCGTCTACTTCGCCTACTTCTCTGACTCCGACGGCAATACCTGGACCCTCCAGCACCTGCCCTGGCGGAAGTGAGCGTCCCGATCGACAGGTAGTGCACTCCGAGACGGTGTATGCAACGACGGCCGCGCGCTCAGGTGCACTAGTTGACGGCCACTATGTCCTGTCGTCCGGGACAGAAGCCCCTGCCTATCCGAGTTTGGAGACCTGGTAGTGGGCGATCTTCCAGGTGTTGTCGTTGTCCTGGGCAAGGATGCTGAGGAAGACCTCCAGGGTGGGGCGGTCGGTGAAGGAAAAGGCGACCTTGAGGTAGCCGAGGACCAGGTCGTCGGTCAGTTGGCGGGACTCGAGGATCTTGTAGTCGGCCTTCATGCCTAAGGGTTGTGAGGCGTAGTACTCGGCTACGCCGGTGGGGCCGATGCTGTAGGGGTGCAGGCCTTGGAAGATGGCGTCGGCCGTGAAGACGTCGGCGACGGCCTCTGGGTCGTGGGCATCGACGCCGGCCTTCCAGGCGTCGAGGACCGTGGTGAGGATGGTGGTGGTGTTCATGGTTGAAGCTCCTTGACGAGGACGCCGGCAGCGAGTGCTGCCAGTGTGACGATGGCGGCGCCGATGAGTAGCGCCTGGTGGTAGCCGTTGTGGAGAAGGGGGGTCACGGCGAGCGGGCCGATGATCTGCCCGACGCCGTAGCCGGTGGTGAGGATGGCGACGGCCTTGGGGATCTGGAGGTGCTCGCCGATCGCGAGGGCCATGCTGCAGATGCCGAGGAACGTTGCGCCGAAGAGGATTGCTGAGATGAGAGCTGGAGCAATTCCGCCGGTCAGTGCGGGGAGGGTCAGGCCCATCGCCTGCAAGACCAGGGCCGTGAATAGGAGGGTAGGGCGCGACCAGGTGCGGCCGAGGGTCGCCCACAGTGCGGTGGACGGTACTGCGGCGAGGCCGACCAGGACCCACGCGGCACCGCCGAGCCAGCCGGTCGACGTTTGGTTGATCGCGGCAACCAAGAAGGTCCCGGCGATGACGTAGCCGACGCCTTCGAGGGTGTAGCTGGCCAGCAACGTCCCGAACCATTTGCTGGTCTGGTTGGTGCCTTTCTCGGGCTGCCTTGATGGACTTGCTGTCTGGAGTCTCCAGGCCGGGATCGCCAGTACGGTCGCCAAGGCAGCTGCCGTCCACCAGGCGTCTTGCCAGGTTCCGGTCGTACGGAGGATCAGTACTGCGGCCCCCGACAACGCGATCCCCGCTCCGATCCCGCCGAACGCCCAACCGACCAGGTGCTTGGCCGGACTCGCGAGCAGTGCGCTGACGGCGATGACGAAGATCAGCGCACTGGCGATTCCCGCCAGCAACCTCAGCGCGACCCATCCGCCGGCCGGCATCAGGGCGAGTGTTGCGATCAGAGTCAGCAGCGACAACCGAAGTACCGGCTGGGAGCGGGCCAGGATGGGCGCCACGATCGCCGCGAGGGCGCCGATCAGGTAGCCGATGTAGTTGGCGGTCGCCAGGTGGGCGCCGGTCCGCGCCGACATCCCTGCCTGTGCCTGCATCAGCGGCAGGATCGGGGTGTAGACGAACCGCCCGACTCCCATCCCCACCGCCAATGCCGCGCCCACCTGGCCCGCCTTCATCAGTGGCCCGCGCTCTGTCCGCCGTCGACGTAGAGAATCGTGCCGGTGACGAACGGCGCCTCTTCGAGGTAGGTGACGGCTCCGACCACGTCGGAGATCTCGCCCATCCGGCCGACCGGGTGCAGGCTCGCCAGTACTTCGTGAGTCTCCTCCGGGTGCATCGGCGTCCGCATGATGCCGGGAGCGACCGTGTTGACGCGGATCCCGCGGGTGGCGTACTCGATCGCCAGCGACTTGGTCACCGCGTTGAGCCCGCCCTTGGTCAGCGAAGCGAGCGCGGACGGCACGTTCGAGTTGGCGTGGTCGACCAGCGCCGTCGAGATGTTGACGATGTGGCCGCCGTCGCCGGTGGCGAGCATCGCCTCGACCGCGCGCCGGGTCAACTCGAAGAAGCCGCGCAGGTTCACGCCGGTGACCAGGTCGAACTCCTCGTCGGTGTAGTCGGTGAAGGGCTTGGCGACGAAGACGCCGGCGTTGTTGATCACGGTGTCGATCCGGCCGAACTCGGCCAGCCCCTGCTCGATGATCCGGTTGCCGACGCCCGGGGTGGCGATGTCGCCGGCCACGGTCAGGACCAGCGGGTCGTCGGAGGGCTGGATGGAGCGCGAGTTCGCGACCACGGCGTACCCGAGCTTGCGATAGGCGGTCACCAGCCCCGCGCCGAAGCCCTGCGATGCGCCGGTGACGACAGCTACTTTCTGGGTACTCACAGCTTGTTCTTCTTTCTGTCTCTTCAGGAGGGAGAGCGATCGTTCTCCGTGACTTGATGGTGGCTCGGCACGGACCGCCTTTCCACGACTTGTTGGCTCTCTGCTGGGAGGCTGCGCCTACGATCGGGGAATGGAACTGCGACAGCTGCGGTACTTCGTCGCGGTGGCCGAGGAGCTGAACTTCGGCCGCGCTGCCGCCACCCTGCACATCGCCGGCCCGTCGCTGTCGCAGCAGATCAAGGCGCTCGAACGCGACCTCGGCATCCGGCTGTTCGACCGCGACCGCCGCTCGGTCACGTTGACGGCCTCCGGCGAGGCCCTGCTCGGTCCCGCCCGCGACCTCCTGAACCAGGCCGACGAGCTGCGCCGCTCAGCCGCCGGGCTCTCGAAGGCCGAACCGGTCCGCCTCGGCTACGTCAGCTGGCACCCGCCGGACCTGATCACCCGCGTCTCCGGCATCGCCCGCCTCCGCCTCGACGCATGGGTCCTGCCGTCGCATACCCAGGCCGCCCGGGTAGCCGACGGCAGCGTCGACCTGGCGATCGCCTGGATCAAGACCTCCGCGCTGGCCGAGCTCAAACTCGAGGCGCGCTTCCTCGGCGCCGACCGCCTGTACGCCGTATCGCCCGGCCCCGACGATTCGCCGGTGCTCGCCAAGGACGTCATCATCCTGGTCGACTCCGACATCGCGACCTGGTCCTCATGGAACGACTACGCGGAGGAACTCGCGCGGGCGACCGGAGCACGACTCGAGTACGTCGACGACGGCGGAATGACCGGACCGGCGTTCCACGAACACGTCCGCCGCCTCCGCCGCCCGGTCCTCAACAACCCGAAGCGCACCACCACCCCGACCCCACCCGATCTGACGGAACGCCAGGTCACCGACCCTGCGCCGTACTGGACCTGGTCTCTCCTATCCCGCCAATCGGACCCGCGGGCCGCAGTCCAATCCACCATCCACGCCCTGACCGACGACGTCCCACCCCTCTGCGCCGACCTCTCCGCCTGCTGGCTCCCGGTCGAGGATCCCTACCGATAGGCCCTGACGACGGCTCGGATCTGCTCGACGTAATCGCCGGTTGGGCCGAAATGAGCGACGACGCTCAGCAGTTCGCGGAGGTTCAGCAACCGCATCCGCTCCCGCCAGCCGGGCTCGGGCGGGTGGACTTCGTGGTACGCGGCGAAGAAGCGGTCCGGTACTCCGCCGGAGCAGAACATCATGCTGAGGTCGACCTCGGCCCAGGTCCAGCTCACGGCCGGGTCGATGAACGCCGGTCGGCCGTCGCGGGTGGCGATGACATTGGCCTTCCAGAGGTCGCCGTGCGTCAGGACGGCGGGTGCATGGGGGAGTAGTTCGTCGAAGCGGGCGCAGAGCCGTTCGATGTCGGCTCGATCGGCGGGGGTGAGTGCTTCTTGGGTCTTGGGTTCGCGGAGATAGCGCAGTACTCGTCTGGTGGCGAAGAAGCGGTGGCCGTTGGAGTCCCAGCTGTTCTCCTGGGGGAGGCGGCCGAGCCAGCCGTCTTCGGGCCAGCCGTGTCTTGGGGATGTCTTCGTGTGCAGGGTGGCGATGGCTCTGCCGGCGGTTTCCCAGAACTCGTCGGAGTCGGGCGTGGTCGGGTTCAGGGCTTCCAGGGTCAGCGCGTTGGCGGTGACCGTGATGACGTCGGGGGTACGGAGGCCTTCGGCTCGTAGTACGGCGAGGCCTTTGGCTTCTGTGGCGAAATCGGCGTCGCCTGTTTTGACGACCACTGTTTTGTCGGCCAGCTTCACCAGCCAGGTGGTGTTCGCGAAGCCTCCGGTGAGTTGCTCGGCTGCGAGGATCTCCGCGCCCGGTGGTAGCGCTGCCTTGGGGTCAGACACTCAGGGTGGGTTCGTCGGGGGCGGAGAGGCTGAGGATTGCTCCGGCTACCGCGGGGGAGGCGCTGATTTTGGCTTCGAGGGCGCGGAGGCGGACGGCGACGTGGGATTCGGTGTCGTCGCCGGTGAGGTCTACGTCGCCGATGACCGAGATCATCCGGGGGCCGACGATCTCGAGGCGGAGATAGGTGACCCGGGCAACTTCCGGGGCGGCGAGGATGGCTTGCAGGGCGGCTTGGCGGACCTTCGGATCGGCTTCCTGGCCGACCAGGAATCGGCGGTTGCGGTTGATCAGGAGCAGGGCGACCCAGGCCAGCAGCAGGCCGACGAGGATCGAGCCGACGGCGTCTGGGATCGCCGAGCCGGTCACTTGGTGCGCGAACAGGCCGGCGGCCGCGATGACCAACCCGCCCAGTGCGGCGGCGTCCTCGACGAACACCGCGCGCAGGGTCGGGTCGGAGGTGGCGAGCACGTGCTCGATGAGGTCGCGGTCGAGCGTGGCGGCCTCACCCTTGGCCTGCCGGGTCGACTGCGCGAACGAGATCCCTTCGAGAACGAAGGAGACGGCCAGTACGACGTACCCGATCACGAAGTGTCCCGCCGGCTCCGGCGTGATCAACTCCTGGACCCCGTGCGTGATCGACACCGCCGCACCCGCCACGAACAACCCGAGTGCGGCGAACAACGACCACACGTACGCCTCACGCCCATGTCCCAACGGATGCAACTCATCAGCCGGCTTGTGCGCCTGCCGATTGGCGATCAGCAAGAAGACCTCGTTCCCCGCATCGGCCCACGAGTGCGCCGCCTCCGCCAGAATCGAAGCCGACCCCGTAGCCAACGCAGCCACCGACTTGGCGATCGCGATCAACACATTGGCCCCAAAGGCAACCAACACCGTCGTCAGACTCTCGCCCCCACCCTCACCCCCCGCCCCAGACCCCGGCACATCCGCCAACAAGTGCCGCCCGTCACCCTCGCGCTCCGCCATTAGGCAGTCGTAGCACAGCAGAACAGACACTCGGTACTAACGCGCGGAACCCACCCGCTACCGCCACCGTGGCTTGTCGATAACCACAGGCACTCCGGCATCCGCAATCAGCGCCTCCACCGCTGTCGCCGCCGGTGCGTCATCCTTCAACCGGACACTCACCCCCGAGAGATCCTCGGTCGGCCCAGTCGATTCCAGGATCGCCCGGTGATCCGTCATCAACCGCCGGGCGATCGGCATCAACTCGCCCAGCGAGAAGGCAGCCTGCTCGAACGTCACCGGCACCGGCTGTTCGGCCGCCAGCCGGTGCAACTCGGCCGGAGCCTCGCCCTTCCAGTAGATCATCAGGTCCTCGCGATCACGGTGACTCCGAACGCAGCCGGCGGTGTCGCCGAAGTGGGCTCTGATCCACTCGCCCAGCAACCGGCTTGAGGTCTGGGCCGGGGTCGGCGGCGGCGTGATCCAGCCGTCCGGGAGCGGTTCCTCCGGGGTCTTGCCGCCGCGCTCCTCGTCCGCCATCAAACAGTCGTAGCAGATTCCAGTTCGGTGAAATAGGCGCCGACCTGTGCGAGGCGGGTTGTGGCGTAGGTCGGGTCGATCAGGGACTCGGGGGTGTGGATGCCTGGCTGGGGTGGGGCGCCGCGGAGGCCTAGTAGGTGTTCGACGCCCAGGGCTATGCCTAGGGCGGTCAGGGGGCGTTGGCCGGATTGGTTGATGAGGGAGTGGGTGGTGCGCATCGGCGTACCGGCTGGGTCTGTTCCTTCGAGAGCTATGCGTACTTCGGTGAGCGGCTGGCCGGGCTCGGTGCTGACGGCGAAGTCGAGTTGGACGTTGGCGGCGCCGGTGGCGAAGGCGAGGCCGGGGATGTCGAGGCCGGAGACCGTTTGGGCGGGGATCGTGGTGCCGTCGGCGCGCTGGATCTCGACCGGGGGAGCGTCGGCCAGCCAGGTGAAGACGCCGTCGCGGCGTACGAGTCCAGCCGAGCTGGCTGTTGCCCAGCGCTCCAGATCGGCCAGTGCTGCGGGGCCTCCGATGTCCTGCTCGTCCTGGATCGCGCCGATGTGGATGCTGTCCACCTGCCCGAACCGCCCAGCCGCCTGGAGGGTTGCGAGCGCGACGGTGCCGGCGAAGAAGTGGCTGGCGAGCATGACCGCGGACGTGTTCGGGCGATGGGCCACGGCGGCGACTTCCGGGGCGATCTCCATCGGCCCGCTGGAGATGCTGAAGTACGGGATCGCGTTGTCCTGGGCGTACCGCAGACCGTCGAACCGATCGTCACGCAGCAACGCGACCACCGCCGAGTGCTCGGTCGCGAACTCCAGGTTGTGCAGGTCGACGGTGACGGCGGTCGCATTGCCGAGCTCGTCGGCGACGCGTTGGGCGCGGCCGAGATCGCGACCGGCGATCGTCAATGCCAGGCCGGGGTGCCATCGCCGGAGCAGTCTGGCCGTTCCGGATCCTGCCTGACCTGAGCCGCCGAGGATGAGTACCGGTTTCATCTGTTGCCTCCACTCGTAGCTACATTTTGTAACCTACACTTTGTAGCTTAGAGTGGAGGCCGGAAGCAAGGAGGGCCTGTGAACACGCGGTTGACCAAGACGGCCAGGCGGGAGCAACTGCTCGAGGTGGCGCTCGGGCTGGTCCGCACGCGCGGCGTCGACGGGCTGACCCTGGTCACCCTCGCGGAGGCCGCCGGCGTCAGCCGGCCGATCGTCTACGACCACTTCGGCACCCGCGCGGGTCTGCTGCTGGCCCTCTACCGCGACCTCGACGAACGCCACCGCCTGGCTCTCGAAGACGCGATCCGCGACGCCCCCGCCACGATCGACGCGATCGCTTCCGTCATCAGTGCCTCGTACTTCGCCTGCACCCTGGACCTCCCCGAATTCGCCCCACTCTCGGCGGCGCTGAAGGGCAACCCGGAGCTCGAGCCGACCCAGCACGAACTGCTCGCCGCCTACACCACCACGATGGCCAAGGCGCTCACCCCGTACTCCGTACTACCTCCCGCAGCCCTCCAGCTCCGCTGCACCGCCCTCCTCGGCGCCGCGGA
This sequence comes from Kribbella koreensis, assembly GCF_039525325.1. NCBI lineage: Bacteria > Bacillati > Actinomycetota > Actinomycetes > Propionibacteriales > Kribbellaceae > Kribbella > Kribbella koreensis. Next base: position 619,148 of record NZ_BAAAHK010000007.1, on the reverse strand, counting down.
AGCCCTGGCCACCGAGCTGACCCACCACCGGGCGACCGCCGGCGAAGCGACCACCGCCCTGACCGACCTGATCATCGGGCAGTTCACGACCCGCTGACAGCCGTTGACCCGGCCGGATCGGTTCGGATAGCGTCTCGGGGAGCGTGGTTGGGGCCGCGTCGAGACTCGCCGGAAGGCTGGAAGCCACCCCGTTCTCCACTCATCGGCCAGGGCATCGTGCTCCTTGTGGCCCGTGCGAGTCCGGGCGCGAGAGGACACGCTGTGAGATTTCTGCCTGACAAGCCGAGCCTGGGGTTCCTGCGCAAAGAGGCGAAAGACCTCTTGGCCGCGCTCCGCGAATCGAGTCCGGGGGCGTCGCTCGCCGACGCTCAGCGGGCGCTCGCCGCGGAGTACGGGATGCGGGACTGGGCCGAACTGAAGTCCGAGGCCGAGCGCCGGGCGGCCGCAGTACCAGTTGCTCCTGCAGGTCTTGCGGAGGCGCTCGCCACCGCCTTCGGCCTGGGGACTGTCGCCGGGGCGCCGTCGCCGGTGTCGTTCACGCCGATGGGCCGCTGCTGGTCCATCACCACCGACCGCGGCCGCTGGCTGGCGGTCACCGTCTACGACTGGATCACCGCCTCGCAAGCCGAGATAGGTTCGCGCCTCCGTGATGCCGCCGTCGCCGTGGGAGTCTCCGCGCCGACGCCGGTACGCAGCCCAGGCGGCTCTTTGATCGAGCCGGTGCAAGGCCAGAACTGGCGAGTCCACGAGTGGCTCGAAGTCGGCCCGACACCAGTACTCCCGACGCCGTCAGCGGTCGCGCGCCAGGTCGGTACGACGTACGGGCTCCTGCACTCGCTCGCCATCCCGAGCGAGTCCCCGATGAGCTGGTACCTGACCACCCGCAAGTCCACCGCCGACTGGTCGGGTTTGCTCGACCGAGCCCGCGCCGCGCAAAAACCCTGGGCCGACCTACTGGCCGAATCCCTTCCATCATTAGCAGATCTCAACCGCATCGAACTCGACGCCGACCCCGCCGACTTCATCCTCTGCAACAGCAACCTCATCCCCGAACACGTCCGCATCGGCCACCACGACGAACTCATCGTCACCGAATGGGACTTCGCCGGCTCCCTGACCCCTGCTCTGGAAATCGGCGCCGCCCTAGGCCAATGGACCCTCCGCCCCACCTTCAACGAAAAGGCGGCAATCGCCTTCCGGGACGGCTACCTCGACGCCGCCGGCACCTGGCCGAAACTAAGCCTCTCCTCCTTCGCGGTAGCAGCCAGCGGCTGGCTCAACTGGACCTACAACTGCATCTGCGAATCCATCAACCCCACCGACGCCGACCAAGCCGACACCACCGAACGCGGCACCCTGGACCTCCTGACCCACCCGATGACCCGGGCCGGCCTGGAGGAACTGCTCGCGGTCACCGACGCATAGGCAAGCTTCTTGTCCCTTTAGGGAATCAGGCATCCAGTACTTCCATCGCAGCGTCATGGTGAGTACTGAACGCCGATTCTTCTGGGGGAACTGTGATGAAGAAACTCCTACCGACCCTGCTGGGAGCCGTTGCGCTGACGGCCGTCGCGTCGCTACCGAGCGGCGCGACGACCACCGGTACCACCGAAGCGTGCGAGTTGAGGTCCGGGGCGATCACGTCGACCGGCGCCGTGCGCGTGCAGAACCATGTCGCGACGACGCCGCCCGGGCTCGACGTCAACCGGCTCGAGTCGAACAAACTCTTTGCGGGGAAGAACGTCCGGCTCGCGTCGATGAACTACGACGGTGACTACGAGGACGGCTCGGGCCGCTTCGGCTACCTGGTCTTCGGCAACGACATGATGCAGATCAAGTACTACGCGGATCTCGACGGCAACCCCAACAGCTCCTACATCGGCAAGGTCGGCAGCGGCTGGGCGAAGTACCGGATCTTCGAAAGCTCGGACCTTTGGCTGGGCAGCTACCGGCGTACGACGCAGTACGCCATCCACAACGACGGCACGCTCGCGCGCTGGTCCGTGGACAACAAACAGGTCTGGCACAAAACCGGCACCGCAAAGGGCTACGCCAGCTTCAAATCACTGGCCCTGATCAGCCAGACGAAGACCTACGACACCTTCCTGGCCAACACGACCAACGGCCGCCTCTACACCATCCACATCCCCACCACCCCAGCTTTGAAGCCGGTCCTCAAAATAGTCCGCAACTCCAGTTGGCAAACCTTCGAATCCCTCCAAGCCACCCGCTGCGGCAACACCGGCGTAGTCCTGCTCGCCATCGACAAGAACACCAAGTCCGGCTACCTGTACGCCGTAGGCCACGCCAACGGCCCCAAAACGGTCATCAAGAACCTAGGCAAGGTCAAGTCGACCTTCCCCGACGCCGTCCTCTTCACCTGGGGCCTGCCAACCCAGTTCAACCCGCCACCGTACGGCGAATAACAGCCCGGCCCCGGGGTCGATCAACCGGCCCGGGGCCGGCCTCAGCCGGCCGGGACCCAGAGCGCGGCGAGCTCGTCAGGGGAGGTCACTCTGGTCGCCATCGTCTGGTCGACGTACTGGCGATCGGTGAGGTGCAGCTTCTTCACCTGCGCCCTCGTCGCGGTCTCGATCGCTTCGAGCAGCGGGATCATCCGGAACTTCCACCGCCCGCCCTCACGCCAGAAGGTGAGGGCGAACGGGTTCGTCTGGCCGTCCATCCGCACCGTCACGCTCGCGGTGTCGACCGAGAGGTTCACGTCGGCGACGGTCATCCGTCCGATCGCGCTGGTGTTGAGCTCACCCCGCCGGACGCCATCGGCTGCCAGCTCGGTCGCCGACCACCGCCGGATGTCGTCGGCCGACACGCTGGCCCGCAGGCTGAGCACCGCCACCTGATCGCTGACCCGGGCCCGCCGCAGATACGGCTCCTTCGCCGTCAAGGCCAGCTTCTTGAGCGCCGCGTAGTACGCGATCGTATCGGCGGTCAACATCGACGCAGCAGTCTTGCCGTCCTTGGCCAGCAAGGCCTTCTGGTAGGTAGTGAACGCCTGCCTCACAGCAGCCTTGTCCACGGCCGGATCAACTCCCGAAACGGTACTCCGCGGCAGAGGTACGGGGTCAGCCTTCTTCTCCGCACATCCGACCAGCGCAAGGCACAGCATCCCGCCCACAACCACCTGCCGCATATTCACCCGGCTCAAGCTAGACCATCATCTGGTCCCTCGACCTAGCCGTCACCATCTGGCGATAACGCGCCTGACCCTCAGGAGTTGAGGACACGGGCGATCGGCCAGGCCCCCGGCGAGGTATTCGACAGCACCGTCCTGGTCGTCCCCGTCCGCGGATCATGCGCCGACTTGAACGAAACGCCCGCATCGGATCCGACCAGCATCACGGTGTCGGTCCTCTCGTCCAGCCAGAACCCGAGCCCGTACCGCCTGCCTTGCTCAGGCAGATCCACCCGCGGCCGCACAACCTCGTCAACCGCGCCCACGATCGCCCCCGCAAACAACGCCCGCCAAAACTTGGAAATATCCTCCGCCGTGCTGTGGATCCCGCCGTCCCCCGACGCCATCACCGGCAAATGAAACACATTCGACCGATCCACCCCCTCGATCGGCAAATACCCCACAGCCGCATCCCCCGGCAGCTCATCCCCCCTGAGAAAATCCGTCCTCGCCATCCCCGCCGGCCCTAGCACCCGCTCCCTGACCAACTCGTGATACCCCACCCCAGCGGCCCGCTCCGCCAGCAACGCCAACACCACAAACCCACCATTGCAGTAGGAGAACCGCTCCCCGGCCTTGAACTTGGCCGGATGCCCCTCCAACAACGGCAAAAACGCCTCAGTCGTCGTCAACTCGTGCGCCGCACCGACAAAGTAGTCCGTGATCTCCCCGCCGGCCTCTTCATCCAGATAGTCCCCGATACCCGACGTATGCGTCAGCAGATGCTCAACCGTCACGTCATCCGCAATCAACGGCAGATCCCCACCCAGCAACGACCGAGCGGTAGTCCCCAGCCCCAACACCCCCTCCCGCACCAACGAAACCACCGCCAGAGCAGTGAACCCCTTACTCCCACTAGCAATCCCAAACCGGGTATCCACAGTGTTGGCAACCTGATAGGCCCGGTTAGCCAACCCATAAGCCTTGGCGAACTCGATCTCACCGCCCCGATCAACCCACACAACCCCCGAAAACCCGGTCTCCCCAGCGACCTCGTCGATCTCCGCCTCCACCATTCCCGCAGGCTAACCCAGCCTCCACCCGCCCCAAACTCTTTATCGGCGCCAAGTACTGGCAACGTCAGGCTTTGGACTTCAGGCGTTGGCCTGGCTTGTCATCACGGCGTCGTGCAGCCACGGTGTATCCCGCTACGGTGATCGCGATTCCGCCAAGTGTTCCGGCGCCGAGTTGTGTCAGGTCCGGTTCGGTTTCGCCGGCCGTGGGAACGAGCTCCGGTTCGGTGAAGGCGGAGCTGCCGCCGGGGTCGGGTTTGTTGATGGCGTGTGCCGGTGCCGTGATGGTCAACGGGAAGCCGGCGATTCCGACGGTTGCTGCGATGACGCCGATTCTGCTGATGGTCTTGATGGCCATTGGAGTCCACTCCTTCGTTGGTCGGACATGCCAATGACTGTTCGGGATAAGGAGTGCCGCCGACATCGGGCACTTGCGCACACCTCTGCCGTCGTTCTCCTTATACCGCTGCAGCCTGGACCGGCTGTGCCTTAGCGGCGGTCTATGGCCACCCGGTGATGACGGGCGCATGATGAGGTATGACCGGCTTGCTGGTCGGGCGCGAGACCGAGGCCGCGGTTCTGCGAGAACTGATTGCGGGTCTGCCCGAGCGCTCGGCGGCTGTGGTGGTTCGAGGTGAGGCGGGTATCGGCAAGACGGTGCTCGTCCGATCCGTTCTCGACGAGTACTCCGCCAGCGGACTGCGAATCCTTCGCGGCGCTTGCGCTCCGATGTCCGGTGCGACCGCTTACAGCGGCCTCGGCGCAACGGTGACGGCGGCCCTGAGCCGATCCGCAGATCGTACCGAGTTCCCGTCGGCCGCGGCGGCCCGGGCATGGTCCATTCAGACCCTGACAGGCGTACTCGACAGCGATTCCGCCGAAGGCACCATCCTGCTGGTCGACGACGTCCACTGGGCGGATTGGTCGACGCTCGACTTCCTCGCTCACCTGACGCGCAACCTGCCCGATCGACGGTTGCTGGTCGTGCTGACCTGGCGCGACGAAACCGCCCATCCCGACCGCTCGACCTGGCTCGGCGAACTGCTTCGTACTCCGTCCGTCGTCGACCTGCCGCTACGCCGGCTGACCGAGCAGGAGACGGCGTACCAACTGCTCGAACTCCAGCCGGACTGTACGGCGGAGACCGTGGCTACCGTTTATCGGCGCAGCGCAGGCAACCCGTATTTGAGTGCGGAACTAGTACGCGGCGACCTGGCCGTACCGACATCGCTGCGCCAACTCCTGCTCGCACGCCTGCGGCGCCTCTCACCAGCATCCCGCCTGGTCGTCGCGGCCACTGGTACGTTCGCTCGCGCTCTCGATGACGACGAGCTGCTGGCGGCCGCAAACGGTGCCGCCGACGCCGTACGAGAGGCCTGCGACTCCACACTCGTGATCCGGGATCCGGCGACCGGCTCTACAGCGCGACACCCGGTGATCGCCGAGGTCGCCTACGACCAGTTGCTTTCTGCGGAACGCCGCGAACTACATGCGCGACTGGCGAAGCACCTGGCGGGCCGCGGTCAGAGCGATGGCACCGCAACGGAGTTCGCCGAGATCGCTGAGCAGTACGACCGCGCCGGCGAGCGTGATGCGGCCTTCAACTGGGCGCTTGCCGCGGCCAGAGCCGCCGAGAAAGAGTGCGCGTTTGCCGAGGCCGGCCACTGGTACTCCGTCGCCTTGTCGCTCTGGCAGCCGTCGGACCTGGCGGATGACCGTACGCCGCAGCGCCTGGTGCTCGCCGAGCGAGCGGCCTCACTGCTGAGTGGCACCGGCCGGCATGCTGAAGCTCTCGCGCTCCTCGAGTCGACGATCACTGAGTCCGATCGCGGAGTGGGCATGCTTGAGGCTTTGCTGATGCGGGGCAGGCTGCGCTCCCTGGTCGACGACCTTGCCGGCGCGATGGTGGACGTTGAACGTGCATTGCGTCTGGCACCGGCCGGGGACGACCGAAAGCTTGGCCGGGTCTGCGTCTCGCGCGCGGAGGTGCTGAGCTTGTATTCCCGCTCGGTCGAGCAGGCCGAGGCAGCCCGAGCAGCGTTGCAGTACGCGACCCGGGCCGGCGACACCCGAACGGTCGGCCAGGCGTTGAGAGAGTTGGGCGCGGTCGCTGCCGACGAGGACCGGCTCGACCAGGCACTCGAACAGACGCTTGCTGCTCTCCAGATCGCGCGCGACCTCGAGGAGCCGGAGGATCTGGCTATGGCGGCAATGACGCTGACCTACGTGCACGGATTGCGCGGTGACTCCGGCCATGCGGTAGAGACGGTGGACGCCATCCAGGCCGAGCTACGGCGCCTGATGGTCAACGAGCATTGGGCCGAGGGCATCCTCGAGAGCAACGCGGTGAGTGAGCTCTATGTCCTCGGCCGGTGGGACGAAGCACTGGCCAGGGATGACAGGGGCCGGCCGCCGTCCGGTCCGGCGTTCAAGGACATCGACTTCGCACGGATCAACCTGGCGCGAGGGAATCTGCAGAAGGCCGTCGAACTGCTGCGCGGACAAGAGTTGCTCGCGGTCGACGACCAGCCCATGATGAAACGCGATTTCGCAGCTGTCATGACCGAGCTACGTCTCCTTCAGCAGCGTCCGCACGAGGCCCTGGCCTTTGCGCTCGACGCCGCCGAAATCAGCGGCGCTACCGTCGACGAGTTGGTGTCCGGCCACCTGCTGCGGATCGGTCTGGAAGCAGCGGTCGCGGCCCAGTCGGCCGATGGCTTCGATCGACTCGTGAAACTCCTCCCGCGCGCCGTAACCGGGGTCGAGGCCGCAGCCTTGTCCGCAGTCGTCGAAGGCGAACGATCTCGGATCCGCGGCACACCCGACCCAACCCCCTGGCTCACCGCCGCCCACGAATGGGCCTCACTCGGCCGCCCGTACTGGGAGGCACAAGCCCGGCTGCGAGCAGCCGGCGCCCTGCTGGCCCAGCGCAAGCAACCCGGCGCACGACAACAAGCGACCACCGAACTCGAAGCAGCCCACCAAATCGCCGAACACCTCGGCGCCGCACCCCTGCTAAGCCAGATTCAGTCCCTGGCGAAGACCGCCAGACTCCACCTCGGCGACTCCGCAACCGAACGCCCCACGCCCACTACTGCCCCAGACCCACAACTAACCGACCGCGAACGCCAGGTCCTGACCCTGCTCACAGCCGGCCACACAAACCGCGAGATCGGCGCCCTCCTCTACATGAGCCCCAAAACCGCCAGCGTCCACGTAACCCACATCCTCGAAAAACTCTCCGTGAAAACCCGAGTCCAAGCCGCCACCAAAGCAACCCACCTAGGCCTCACGGATCCTCCACCCAACCCACTTGACGACGGCGAGATCTAGTCGGCGTCACAGCCTGAGTCACGCGAGCGCGGGTGGGCAGGGACAACACACCTGCTCGGCCCATCCGGGGCATGTACGGCGCACATCGGCTGCCCGGAACCGCTCAGGCAGTTGGCCTGCGCGGCGTGCCCGGCGTATGTCTTCAACGAAGCGGCTCACGGTTCCAACATTCCCACGGAGGTCCCGGGCCGGCCCAGTGCGGATCCACCGGGCTAGCCCACGACGGAGGAGCCGCGCGGGGGCGGCCGTCGTACGGAGGTAGGCCCCGTCGGACTCGAACCGACAACCCGCGGATTAAAAGTCCGCTGCTCTGCCAATTGAGCTAGAGGCCCTGGGTGTTGGGGACAGTCTGTCAGGTGTGGGGGGTGGATCGCGAATGGGTTGGGGTAGACCAGCGCGTCTGGTGGTTTCGGAGGGTAGTTAAAAGATCACGAGCGGTTGAACCGGATGGGGTGGTGGGCCGTTCTGGGGGTGAGGGCATCCCCCTGGGCCTGACCAAGCCAGTGGGGGTGCGTGGACCCGTCCGTTCACCGTGAGGAGCAAGTGATGAGTGTGCTGGAGCGCTGGCAGGACCAGGTACTGGCTGTTTTCCGGATCGTTGTGGGGTTCTTGTTCGCTACCCATGGGGTGGCGTCGATGTTCGGGATCTTGGGGAGCAAGCAGGTGGAGGCGTTGGCCTGGCCGGGGTGGTGGGCCGCGGCGATCCAGGTTGTGGCGGGGGCGCTGGTGATGGTGGGGCTGGGGACCCGGTACGCCGCCTTGTTGTGCTCTGGTTCGATGGCCTACGCGTACTTCACCGTGCACCAGCCTGGTGGGCTGTTCCCGGTGGAGAACGGTGGCGAGAAGCCGGCGTTGTTCTGCTTCGCGTTCCTGCTGATCGCGTTCTTCGGCTCCGGTGTCTGGGCACTGGAGCAGCTGCCGGTGTTCAAGCAGCAGGAGGCGCGGCAGCTGGCAGCTGCGACTGAGTGACCCCGGGAAGGCCGGACGATGAGCCGCACGACGACTGGACGGGAGCGCCGATGGCCGACGACCGCGCGGCGCTGCTGCGGGAGCTGCACGATGTGCACGCGCCCTCGTTGTGGCGGTTCGTCGTCCGGCTGACCGGGGACGACCGGTTCGCCGAGGATGTCGTTCAGGAGACCCTGCTGCGGGCGTGGCGGCGGCCGCAGATCCTGACCGAGGACGAGGCGGGTGCCCGGGCGTGGCTGTTCACCGTGGCGCGCAATCTCGTCATCGACGACCGGCGCAGCGCCCGGGTCACCCGGGAGGTGGCCAGCGACGACCTGCCGGAGAGACCCAGTGCCGACCACGCGAACGCAGTACTGGACGCGTGGCTGGTGTCGGACTCGCTGGCCCAGCTGTCGGACGACCATCGGCAGGTGATCGTGCGCGCGTACTACGGCCGGCGCACGGTCACCGACATCGCCAAGGAACTCGACATACCGGCCGGAACCGTGAAGTCGCGGCTGCACTACGGGCTGCGGGCGCTGAAGCTGGCGCTGCAGGAAAGGGGGGTGACGAAGGAATGAGCGACCCGTACCGGGAGTGGGACGCGGCGTACCTGCTCGGGGCGTTGTCGGCGAAGGACCGTCGGGACTACGAGGGACACCTGGCGGACTGCGAGGAGTGTTCGGCGGCGATCAAGGCGCTGGCCGGCGTACCGGGGACTCTGGCGGTACTGCCGGACGACCGGGCGCTGGCCACGCTCACCGCTCCGCCGCCGAACCTGTTGCCGGGCCTGGTGCGCAGTGTGCAACGGGAGCGGCGGCGCAAGCGGTACAGGCTGGCTGCGGTGGTGGCTGCGACGGCTGCCACCGCGGCTGTGGCCGGCGTGGTGTTCCAGGGGACGCTCAACCGCAACGAGCCCACCAGCGACACCGTGGTGCTCGCGCAGACGGTCGCCAGCAAGCTCACCGCCGACGCGCGGCTGGTGGACGAGCCGTGGGGGACCACGATCGAGATAAGCTGCCGGTACGACGAGCTGGCGACCCCGAGCGAGCGCGCCCGCGGGTACGAGCTCTACGTCACCGACAACACCGGCAAGGCGACCCTACTGGCGAGCTGGACAGCTGCACCCGGTACGACGGTGAAGCCGGCCACCACGACCAAGCTGCGCCGCGACCAGATCAAGGGACTCGACATCCGCGGCGCCGAGTCCGGCCGGGTGCTGCTGGCGGTCAGTTTCTGAACTTGTTGCCGCCAGCCACCCGGTAGTTGATTGATGACGGTTCGAAAGGGCACCTGTGAGCTAGGAGCGACTGGTCGCTCGAGAGATTGGTCATTCCAGGCCCCGGCGTTCAGAGGCGTGCGCCGGGGCTGCCGACCTGCCCGGGCGAAGAAACCGATCTCCTGCAGGAATCTCGGCGAAACCTGTAACACCACGACCGTGACGAGCGATACACCGTGTGTAACGCCACTGAGAATCCTGCCCCGGGTTAACCGCCCGAAGGCTCGGGGCGGGATTCTCGTCTGTCGCTCGAGGCGCCCCGACGTCGTTACACACGAAAGCCCCCGGATGCTCCCGGGGGCCTTCCTGTGTTTCCTCCTCAAAACTCCAGCAAGCTACGAAGCTCGCTCAGTCGGTCGGTCCGACTCCGGTAGCGCGATCTGGCCCGCCGGCAGGCGGTCCGTCTGCTCGATACCGTCGTCGCCCTCGTACTGCACCACGCCGATCCATCCCGTGTCCTCGTGCTCGCGGCCGATCAGCCAGCCGCGCCGCCACTGGCCGTCCACCTGGACGATCACGTGGCTGGGCAACGAGAGACGGGACACCAGCTCGGTGTCGGGCTCGAACTCAGTCATGCCCGAAGGCTAGGCGGTTCCGCCGACAATTGCCCATTGACGCGTGTTCTCTATCACAGTGCTCACGATCGAGTGAGTAGTTCTTGCACAACATTGCCAGGCAAGCCGAGCGTCTCCACCGACCCCGTGACCTTGAGTGCACGGCCGCCGGGGATGCGTGTCACCCACCCCTGCCGCAACGCATGTGCGCACATAGCGGCGCCCACCGCGCCAGCGAGATGCGGTCGGCGCTCAGTGACATCGAGACAGGACCGTACTGCGGGACGCCCGCGCCGCGGCTCGACGACGATCCCGAGTTCGTCAAGCCATGCATGGCCTTCCGCCGTGAGCGCGACGCCTTCCGACCAGTCGAGCAGACCACGGTCCGTCATCACGTCCGCCAAGGCGACGCCGAGCCGTCCGGCGAAATGGTCGTAACACGTGCGAGCCCGGGCGAAAGCGTCCCGTTTCGACACCGCTGACAGGCTCGTCGCTTGCTCCGTACGCCGGGGAGCCAGCGCCGCAAGGCCTTCCAGCAACTCGGCCGTCTCCGGCCCGGCGAGCTTCACGTACCGATGCCGTCCCTGCCGTACTTCGCTCAGCAGCCCGCCGTCGACCAGCACGTTGAGGTGCTCGCTGATCGTCGGCCGCGAAACCCCGGCCAGCTTGGCGAGCTCCGTCGCCGTCCACGCCCGCTCGTCGAGCAACGCCAGGCACACCGTCGCCCTGGTGGAGTCGGCGAGCATCTTCGCCCAAGCCGCGAGCTCCTGGCCTTCCGTCGACGTGTTCACGCATCCATCCTGCCTCGCCGTCGCTTCGGCGCCCACCTAACCGACCGGCTCCTAGCGTCTGCGGCATGACGCATCTGACGATCGAACCGTCCATCCTGTACGTCGGTACGCCGGTCGAGCTGATCAGCACGGACAACGGCGACGGCACCTTCAACCTCGCCCCGATGTCATCGGCCTGGGCGCTCGGCGACGTTGTTGTCCTCGGCATCGGTACGGACGGCCAGACCGCGCGCAATCTGCTGCAGCGGCCGGAGATGGTGATCAACTTCCCGTCGCCGGAGCTGTGGACGGCGGTGGAGAGCATCGCGGGTATGACCGGCCGGTACCCCGTACCGGAGGAGAAGCGCGAGCGGTTCCGCTACGAGCCGGCGAAGTTCGAGGCGGCCGGGCTGACGCCGGTACCGTCCGAGCTGGTCGGTCCGCCGCGGGTCGCCGAATGCCCGTTGCAGTTCGAGGCTGTCGCTGACGACATCCGATTGGATGCCGGGGGCAACTTCTTCGTCGTCGAGGCGCGGGTGGTGCGGGTGCACGCCGACCAGCGCATCGTCGTACCGGGGACTTCGTACGTCGACCCGCGGCGGTGGTCGCCGTTGATCTACAACTTCCGCCACTACTTCGGCCTGGCCGGCCAACTCGGCGAAAGCTTCCGCACCGAAACACCTACTGCAGCAACGTGCAACAGTGTCTCCGGGGTGAGCTGACTGGGTGCATGCTTAGCCGGTGAATGGGGTTCGGCGGGGATGGGTTCTTGGCCTTGCGTTGGTGGTCCTGGCCGGCGGAGTCACTGGTGGAGCGCTTTGGCGGGCGCGTGGGGGCGAGAAGCCCGCGCCGGTGGCGAGTACCGCGGTACAGGTTGACGTAGTCACTCAGCGTGCTGCTGTTGATGCGATTCTGAAGCGCCGGGCCTCCGCCGTGCTGCGGAAGGATCGCGCGCAGTTCCTGGCCGATGTCGATCCGGCGAACAAGAAGTTGGTGGCCGAGCAGAAGGTGCTGTTCGGGAATCTGGTGCAGTTCGGGTTCACCAAGTTGAGCTATCTGCGGGGCGAGCCGCAGGTCAAGCAGTGGGTGGTCGACGAGTACGGGCCGACGAGTTATGTGGTCAGGGTGGTGATGGCCTACCAGATCGGTGGAATCGACGATCAGCCGGTGAAGGCCGCGCTCGGGTACTCGTTCGCTCAGCGCGGCGGGCGGTACCTGCTGGTCAACGACACCGATCTGGACGGCGGCCTGCCGAACGGGTCCCACAAGGAGGCCTGGGATCTGGGCCCGGTGCTGGTACGCCGGGGGACGCGGGCGCTGGTCGTCGTAGAGCCGGGCAACACGAAGCTGGCCGCGTCGATTCTGAGCGACGCGGAGGCTGCGGTGAAGGTGGTGAACAAGACGTGGTCGGCCGGTTGGCGAGGTGGTGGTCTCGTGATCGCGCTGACGATCAACGACCAGCAGGTGCGCAACGTCGACTTCAGCAATCCGCAGCAGGAGTCCATCGCGCAGGCGTCGCACGTCTACCGGACCTTGCCGACCGAGGCTGACAAGAGGGGCATGGACGGCGGGGCGTACGTGCTGGTGAACCCCACCGATCGCTACGACCTCGACACCCGGATCCTGGCTCACGAGTTCACCCACGTCGCCTGTGCGGCCTACGGGAACCACGCGCCGACCTGGCTCGTCGAGGGCGCGGCCAGGTACGTCGACTGGCAGACGGTCCTCGACGAACGCGGTCTGGACCGGCACCGCACGGAGGTCCGCTCGGACTATCTGGGCAAGGCGAACACGCTGCCCTCGGACGAGTACTTCTTCAGGAATCCGGGCAGCTCGTACGAGATCGGCTGGCTGACCGTCGACTACCTTGTTCGCAAGTACGGTGAGGGCAAGGTGGTCGGGCTGTACCGGGAGCTGGCTCTTCGGGGGACCGATCAGAATCAGCGGGACCGGATCATGGTCGCGCGGCTCGGGCGGAACGAGCAGCAGGTTTTTGCGGATCTCAAACGTGGTTAGGAGTCGTGGTGAGCGAGCTGACTCATCTGAACCCTGAGGGTGTCGCGCCGGGGAACGGGTACAGCCATGTGGTGAGCGGGCCCGGGCGGTGGGTGGCGATCTCTGGGCAGGTCGCGTTCGATGCCGAGGGCAAGCTTGTTGGAGAGGGTGACGCCGGTGCGCAGGCGCAGCAGGTGTTCGCCAATCTGGAGCGATGCCTGAAGGCGGCGGGGGCGACGTTCGCGGATGTGGTGAAACTCAACTTCTTCGTCACCGATGTGGCGTATCTGCCGGCGATCAGGGTGGCGCGGGACGCATACGTCGACACGGCCAAGCCGCCGGCCAGTACTGCGGTGCAGGTGGTCGCGCTGTTCCGTCCGGATGTGCTGATCGAGGTTGAGGCGTACGCGGTCGTCTAGCGGAGTTGGTCGATGGCCAGGCGGGCTGCTTCGCCGATGGCGGCGTCCACGCGGGGGAGGCGATGGTCGCCGCGGGCCGCGTGGGTGAAGACGGCGATGGCGTAGGCGTCGCCGGCCGGCATCACGATGACGCCTACCTCGTGGCGTAGGGCGCCGAAGGTTCCTGTTTTGCCGGCTACGCGTACGCCGTCGTACGGGAAGCCGGAGGCTAGGCGTTGGGTGAAGACCTGTTGCTGCATGAGGGTCTTGGCGAATGCCGTCTGCGCGTCGGACAGCAGGCGTCCGGACCACAGGTCGGCCAGTAGCGTCGTCATGTCTCTGGCGGAGCTCGCGGCCATGCCGGCGGCGTCGTACACGCCCACTGGGTCGGTCTGGTCGTTGTCAGCCAGTACTGCGAACGCGGCGTCGACGTCGCTCGCGCCTGTTCTTCGTCGCAGCTCGTTGAGGTTGCTGGCAGCGCCACGGCGTACCTGGGTGTGCTGTAGGCCGAAGGACTGCAGTAGCTGGGCCAGGCGATCCACGCCGACCTGGTTGAGCAGGGCGTCGGCGGCGGCGTTGTCGGAGACGGCCATCATCATCACCGCTAGATCGCGCAGGGACATCGTCACTGGGTCGCGGAGGATCGACAGGCCGGTGGCGCCGGGGATGCGGTCGGCTGGGTTGAGCGTCAGCTGTTCACGTGGGTCGAGCTCACCGGTGTCGACCAGATGGCAGAAGGCGACCAGTAGCGGGAGCTTGTAGACCGAGGCGATCGGTACGACGACGTCCGGGTCCAGGTCGACGGACTGCTCCGGGTGGTCGATCGAGACCGCATGCAACCACCCACGTGCCCCGGCGTCATCGAAGGTCGCCCTGATGCGCGCGGTCATGGTGTCGCCAGGGCTTGGGTCAGGTGGGGTATCGCTTCGGGTGGGAGGGAGGTGGGGGTGCCGGGGTGGGGCCAGACGAGGCGGAGGCGGACTGGGAGTGGGTCGTCGGCTAGGCGGTGTCTGCCTATGCCTGTGGCTTGGAGGGAGTCGTCTGGGGTGATGAGGATTGCTTGGGCGGCTGCGGCCATTGCTAGGGCTGCTCGGTCGTCGGTGACGACTACCGTGCCGCCGGCTGGGCGGTGGAGGGCGAGGGTGTCCAGGAAGAGGTCTCTGGCTGCAGGGGCTTCCGCACGCGGGCGCACTGCGATCGGTAGTCCGTCCAGCTTGCGCAGCGGTAGCGGCTGACCGTCGTCCGGGTAGAGGGACGTTGGTACTAGGGCCCAAGTCCTCAGCAGCGTCACTGGGCCAGCCTGGAGGCCATCGAGGACTGCTGGATGCAGTACTACGGCCAGGCCGAGCCGGCCGGACGATACCTGGCTGACCAGAGCACTGGTCGGCGCGGAGACGGCTGTCACCCGGCTACCGGGCACTGCCTCACCACATGCCGCAGCAACCGCAGCACCAACAGACGCGGGCACCTCAGGAGCCAGCCCGAGTCGAATCTCCGGGCCCTCCGGATCCTGAGCGACCGCCGCATGGTGGAACTCGTCGATCGCTCCCAGCGCCCGCCGGGCATACGGCAGCAGCGCCGCCCCGGCTGCTGTGAGCTCCACCCGCCCGAGCCCGCGCTCGAACAGCTTGGCCCCGACCATCGCCTCCAACCGCCGAAGCCCCTGTGAGAGCGGCGGCTGGGTGATCCCCACCACCCGCGCGGCATCCCCGAAGTGCTGCTCGTCGGCCAGCGCGACAAAGATCTGCAGATACCGCTCAGTCAGCATGACCCACCTGACCTGCACCGATATCTCCAGCAGATCGCCTCATATGTAAGAGCATATTCGACACGCCTCGACCTGGTCGCCTTGACTGACGACCCGAGCCGGCCCTCCGGGCCGGCAACTGAACCGAAGGAGCGGGCGTGGCTTCAGGTCGTGATGGGGTCGTGGGACGACGAGGACTGCTGGTGGGGACGGCAGCTGCTGCTGCCGGCACCGCAGGTGTGGTCGGGTGGCGTGGCGCCAACGCCTCCACCGCCGAAGCCACCCAGCCCGCGGGGCTGGGCGGGGAGCGGGAGCCGGTGACGCTTACGTGGTGGGGGAATCATGCTTGGGAGATCAGGTGTGGGCAGCGGGTCGTGCTGACTGATCCCTGGTTGACCAGGTTCAAGACCGGCACGTACAGCGCCGAGGGGGCTGATCCGGGGACTCGGGTGGTCAGTGAGCCTGCGGTGGTTGATCGGTACGTGAGTACGGCGGATGCGGTGCTGGTGCATCACGGGCACTACGACCACATCCCCGATGTGCCCTATGTTGCCCGCAAAACTGGGGCGACGGTGTTGGGGAACGAGTCGCATCTCAACCTGCTCAGGGCGATGCGGGCGCCGGGCGATCAGCTGTCGCAGGTGAGTGGTGGGGAGTACCTGCCGTTCGACGGGTTCACCGTCGAGGTGTTCCGGTCGGTGCATTCGTGTGGTGGGAAGCGGCATCAGTTCGCGTTCCCGGGGACTCGGCCGGGTGTTGTGCCGCCGAGGCCGCGGACGATCGCGGATCTGGTCGAGGGCGGGACGCTCGCGTACGTGATCACGATCGGTGGGTTGCGGATCCTCAGCCTCAGTACTGCGGGCTTCGACGCCAACGAACTGCGTGACCTGCAGGTGGATGTCGTGCTCGCGGCGCCGGGTGGGGAGCCGGGGGTGACCGATCGGTTGCTGCAGACGATCAAGCCGGTGAAGACGGTGATCGCCACCCACTGGGACGACTTCGATCAGCCACTGGACAAGCCGGCGGTCGACTGGGGCGGCCTCACCAAGCTCCGCACCTCAGTCGAAACCGCCGGCTCAACCTTCGTCACCGTCGACCACCTGAGGTCGATCACCCTCTGACGCACCGGCCTCGGTGCGCTCTGGGCTACTGGCCGATGGTGTTCAGTTCGGCGATCGCGTCCTCGGGCAGGACGAGGGAGGCGGCGGTGAAGTTTTCGCGGAGGTGCGCCACGGAGGACGTACCTGGGATGAGCGCCATCGTCGACGAGCGCTGCAGTAGCCAGGCCAGGGCGACCTGCTGGGCGCTGGCCCCGAGGCGGGTTGCGACCTTCGTCAGCGTCTCCGACTCGAGCGGGCTGAAGCCGCCGAGCGGGAAGAAGGACGCGTACGCGATCCCCTCGGCCGCGCACCGGTCGACAAGAGCGTCGTCGGAGCGCTTGGCCAGGTTGTAGAGGTTCTGGACAGTGACGACCGGAGCGATCGCCTGTGCCTCGGTGAGTTGCGTCGCCGAGACACCGCTCAGCCCCAGGTGCTTGATCAGCCCCTCCTGTTGCAGCTCGGCCAGTGCCGTGAACGCCGGGGCGATCGAGCCGTCGCTGACCTCCTCGTGCCCGGGCGCGCGGAGGTTGACGACGTCCAGTACATCCAGCCCGAGGTGCTCGAGGTTCTCCCGGACCTGGGCCTTGAGGTCCTCGGGCTCCTGCGACGGGTTCCAGCTCCCATCGGCGCCGCGCCGGGCCCCTACCTTGGTGACGATGTGCAGGTCAGCGGCGTACGGGTGCAGGGCTTCCTTGATCAGCTCGTTGGTGACCACCGGGCCGTAGAAGTCGCTGGTGTCGATGTGGTTGATGCCCAGCTCGACGGCAGTACGCAGTACGGCGATCGCCTCGTCATGGTTCTTCGGCGGACCGAAGACGCCGGGCCCGGCCAGTTGCATGGCGCCGTAGCCCATCCGGCTGATGGTGAGATCGTCCGCAAGCGTGAGAGCCCCGCCGGGAAGGTTTGTAGTCATACTCCGACCTTCGCTCGCCAGAGCCCGACCACGGGATGCCCCCGTTGTCCTGGGACTCTCAGGGCTAGGAAAGCGCGGTACCTGCCGCAGCCGGCGCCAGGCGGTAGCCGGCGTGGGCGGAGAACTCCGCAGCCAGGGCGAACCGGTCACCCCGTACTACGGTGTGCCGCCACTCGATCTTGCGTCCCTGGGCGTGCCCTAGCCGGTTGATCGAGAAGGCCGCCGCATCGGCCGGGCAGTGCAGCAGCGCTCGCTCTGCCGGCGTCGGGTTGACCGCCCTGATGTCCTCCCGGCCATGGTCGAGCCGTAGCCCGGTGCGCTCGGCCAACTCGTTGTAGAGGCTCGTATGGCTGAAGTCGGCGTCCAGTAGTCCCTCGGCCAGGGATGCGGGCAGCCAGACGCGGTCCAGCGCCAGCGGCTCGTCCCCTGCGAACCGCACCCGCTCCAGGTAGACCAGTGGGATCGACGCCTCCAGGTCCAGTCGACTGGCGATCACCCCGTCTGCACGGACGTCCAGAGCCCGTACGACGCTGTGCTGCGGCAGCCCAGATGCCTCGACCGAGGAAAACAGGCTGTAGAGCGCACCCATCGGCTGCCGGATCTCCGGCGACGTGGCCACCCGCGGCTGGCGGCCACGCTCGGCCACGATCAGCCCGTCCGCCCGGAGCTTGCCGAGCGCCTGGCGGACGGTGTGCCGGCTCACCTGGTACTCCTCCACCAGCGCGAGCTCGCCCGGGAACAGGTCGTCGAACTCGCCGGCCCGCAGGCGGCGTACCAGTTCCTGCTGCAGCTGCTTCCACAGCGGTTGCCCACCGCTGCGATCCAGCTTGCGCTCGCTCATCCGGACCTCTCCGTCGACGCCGTCTTGCCAAATGTCCGGTCATCTCCTAACTTAAATGTACGCACATTTCTGTCAGGAGGGCCGCTCGTGGTGCACGTTGAGGTTAGGTCACCGGCTGTTGCTGAGACCGGACCCGGCGCGAAGCCACACTTCATCGAGCGGGTTCCTGGGTTGTTGGTGGTGCTCGTGCTGGCTGCCGCTGCCGTGCCGCTGGGGCGGTTGGTGCCGGTGATCGGTGGACCGGTCTTCGGGATCGTGCTCGGAGTGCTGGCTGGTGTGCTGGTGCCGGCGCTGCGGGGGTCTTGGGCCCGGCCGGGGTATGAGTTCGCGTCGAAGACGTTGCTGCAGCTGTCGATCGTGGTGCTGGGGACCGGGTTGTCGCTTCAGCAGGTCGTGAAGGTCGGCGCTGAGTCGCTGCCGGTGATGCTGGGGACGTTGACGGTCGCTTTGGGTGGCGCCTGGTTGTTCGGGCGGCTGCTCGGAGTACGCGGCGATACCCAGACGCTGATCGGGGTCGGTACTGCGATCTGCGGCGCCTCGGCGATTGCCGCCGCCACCGCCGCGATCGGGGCGAAGCGCTCGTCCGTCGCCTACGCGCTGGCGACGATCTTCACCTTCAACGTCGTCGCAGTACTCGCCTTTCCGCCGCTCGGCCACCTCCTCGGCCTCGACGCCCAAGCCTTCGGCCTCTGGGCCGGTACGGCCATCAACGACACCTCCTCGGTGGTAGCCGCCGGCTACACCTACTCCCAGGCGGCCGGCGACCAGGCGCTCGTCGTCAAGCTCACCCGTTCCTTGATGCTCATCCCCATCGTCATCGGCCTGGTCATCCTGAAGTCGAGGCGAGAAGCACGCGCTGCCACTGCAGCTGCCAAGGCGAACTCCACTGGCGCAGTAAGCGAGGTGGGGGAGGGGGCCGCCGCCCTGCCATGGCGGCGGATGGTGCCGTTGTTCCTCATCGGGTTCATCGTGGCTGCTGGGCTGCGGAGCGCGGGGGTGGTGCCGGAAGCGTGGCAGGAGAGCTTGTCTTTGGTGGGGACCTTCCTGATCACCTCCGCGCTGGTGGCGATCGGGCTGTCGATGCGGCCGAGCGAGTTGCGGAAGGCCGGCTGGCGACCGTTGGCGCTGGGGGCGTTGTTGTGGGCTTCCGTAGCACTGAGCAGCTTGGGGCTGCAACTGCTCACCGGCACGTTGTGAAATAAGAAACCTGGAATACCAAATCTCGGGACAGGGCTAGTAAATGTCCCTTCCTAAGTCTTATCTTGCAGAAAGACGGCGCCCCCCGTCATGAACGCAAGGAGCTAACCATGGTGGAAACAACCCAGCGCGAAACCTGGATCGCCCCGGACTTCCTCGAGTTCGAGACTCCGACCGAAGTCACCTCCTACGCGGCGCGGATCGACTGACACACCGCTGAGCGGGGGCCTGCGTCGCAGGCCCCCGTTTTCCGTGATTTCCCCTGAACAAGTTCCGTCACAAGGCATTCCACCCTGCCCGGGTTCCATTTGTGACGTTCAATTGTGAGGCGGAGGCCGTCGTGTCCACGTTGAATGCAGAAGAATTCACCGCAGCATTACGCGGGCTGTCCTACCGGTACTGGGGAACGCACCCCTTCCACCGGCGGCTGCACGCCGGCGACCTGGACGAGCGGGAGCTGCGGCTGTGGGCCGCCAACCGCTGGTACTACCAGAGCATGATCCCGCAGAAGGACGCGGCGATCATCAGCAACTGCCCACTCGCGCACGTCCGCCGCCAGTGGATCGACCGCATCACCTACCACGACGGCACGGCAGGCAAGGACGGCAAGGACGGCGGACTCGAGCGCTGGCTGCGGCTCTGCGAAGCGGTCGGTCTCACCCGCGAAGAGGTGCTCGACGAGCGTCACCTCGCCCCCGGCGTCCGGTTCGCCGTCGACGCCTACGTCAGCTTCGCGCGGACCAAGCCCTGGGTGGAGGCTGTCGCCTCCGGCCTGACCGAGATGTTCTCCGGCCACCTGATGAAGCAACGCGTCGTCGACATGCTCACCGCGTACGAGTGGATCCGCGCCGAGGACCTCGCCTACTTCACCAACCGCATCGACGCGGTCTCCGGCGAAGGCCAGGCGACCCTCGACCTGGTCGTCGAGCACTGCACGACCCGCGAGCAACAGGACAAAGCGATCGCCGCGCTCTCCTTCAAGTGCGACGTCCTGTGGTCCATGCTCGACGCGATCGAACGAGCGGCGGCGAAGCAATGAAACCGCGCCTCAAACGAGGCGTCCGCCTGACCTACGACCACACCCGGGACATCCAGGTTCTCCTGTACCCCGAAGGCGTGCTCGTCCCCAACCCGACAGCCACTGCGATCCTCCGGCTGTGCGACGGCGAGGCCGACATAGCCGCCATCACCCTTGCCTTGAGCAACCAGTACGACGGTGTGAAAGCCGAGCAAGTCGTCGACGTACTCACCCGGCTCGCCGATCGACAGGTGGTGGAGTGGTCATGACGGAGGCACCCCTCGGGCTCACGGCGGAGCTGACCCACCGCTGCCCGCTGCACTGCCCGTACTGCTCCAACCCGCTCGAACTCCTCCAGCGCGACCAGGAGCTCAAAACCGAGCAGTGGAAGGACATCCTCACCCAAGCGCGCGAGCTAGGCGTCCTCCAGGTCCACTTCTCCGGCGGCGAACCACTAGGCCGCCCGGACCTTCCCGAACTCATCGAGCACACCGCCAACCTCGGCGCCTACGTCAACCTCGTCACCAGTGGCCTCGGCCTCACCGAGAGCCGCCTCGACACGCTCGTCGACAAAGGCCTGTCGCACATCCAGCTCTCGGTCCAGGCCGCCGACGCCGAGCGGGCGAACAAGATCGCCGGTACCCGCGCCCATCACCACAAGATCGTCGCCGCCGAGCTGATCAAGCGCACCGGCATGCCGCTCAGCGTCAACGTCGTGCTCCATCGCGCCAACCACGACCAGCTCGAAGGCATCATCGCGCTCGCCGAGCAGATGGGCGCCGACCGGCTGGAGCTGGCCAACACCCAGTACTACGGCTGGGCCCTGCGCAACCGCGACCAGCTGATGCCGACGCGAGAGCAGCTAGAAAAAGCGCAACCCGTAGTACGGGCCGCGATCGATCGGCTGAAGGGCAAGATGCAGGTCATCTATGTCGTCGCGGACTACTACGAGGAGTATCCGAAGCCGTGCATGTACGGCTGGGGTGCTCGTCAGTTGACGATCGCACCGGATGGGACGGTACTTCCGTGTCCGGCCGCGAGTGCGATCGAGACCCTCGACCTCGACAACGCGACGAGTAAGTCGCTGCACGAGATCTGGTACGGCTCGGAGTCGTTCAACGCGTATCGCGGTGAGGACTGGATGAGCGACACCTGCCGGAGCTGCGACCGGCGTGGACTCGATCACGGTGGTTGCCGCTGTCAAGCATTCCTGCTGACCGGCGACGGAGCCGCGACCGACCCGGTCTGCAAGAAGTCACCCGACCGCGGGCTGGTCGACCTGATCCTCGAGGCGCAGGCTAAGCCAGGCCTGCAGTTCGAGATGCGCCGATGAAGGCGATCCTGCTCGGGACCGCCGCCGGTGGAGGCTTCCCGCAATGGAACTGCGCCTGCCCGACCTGCTCCGACCCCGGCCTCCTGCCCCGGACGCAGGACGGTCTCGCGATCAGTGCTGATGGCAACGACTGGTACCTGGTGAACGCGTCGCCCGACATCCGCGCTCAGATCCTCGCCACCAAAGAGCTTCGAGCCGGACCGGGGCCCCGGGAGACCCCGATCAAGGGCGTCTTCCTGACCGATGCCGAGCTGGATCACACGCTCGGCCTGATGATGCTGCGTGAGGGCACCGGCCTCGAAGTGCATGCGCCGCCGGCTGTCCTGCAAGCGCTCAGAGACGACTTCGCGGTACGCCCGATGGTGAGCAAGTATGGTGCTTGGACCTGGTCGACGCTCGGCGCCGATCAGTACCTGGCGGGTCTCCGCGTCAAGGTGCTTGCCGTCAGCAACAAGCGTCCGAAGTACGTGACCAGCGCGACGGGCGATCCGTGGGTGGTCGCGTACCGGTTCGAGGATCCCGCGACCGGGGGAGTGCTCGTCTACGCGCCTTGCCTGGCGAGCTGGCCGGACGGGTTCGACGAGTTCGTGGACGGTGCCGCGTACGTAGTACTGGATGGCACTTTCCATGATGGTGGGGAGATGTCGGACAAGGCCGATGCGACGGACAAGGCGCAGAGCGTGATGGGGCATCTGCCGATCGAGGCCAGCCTCGAACGCATCCGCAAACTCAGCGCCGCCCAACCCGGCACTGCCTGGGCCTACACGCATCTCAACAACACCAACCCCGCCCTGGACCCGGCGACTTCGCAGTACGCCGGAATCCGGGCGGCAGGCGTCAAGGTCCCACCCGACGGGACCGTCCTCGCCCTCTAACTCCTCTCCCCCCACCCCACCCCACCCGCCGCCCCAGCCCACCGCTTTGGGGGCGAGCCCACAAGTAGTGGGCTCGCACACCCAGCGGTGACCTTGAACAAGAAATACCGTGTTCAAGCCCACCCTTTCCTGTTCAAGCCCACCCTTTGGTGTGCGAGCCCACTACTTGTGGGCTCGCCACCAAAGCGGTGGGCTTGGACAGGGTGTGCGCTGTTCAAGCCCACCGTTTGATGTTCAAGCCCACCAGTGGTGGCTTGCGACGGTGCGTGGTGGGGTGGGTGGGTTACTGCTCGTACGCCGCGGCGCGGACCTGGACGGCCTTGATGCGGGGGACGTCCAGCTTCGTGCTGCGGTCGAACCGGTAGATGCCGTTCTCCTCCTGGAAGACGTCGGTCAACTGCGTGTAGCAGTAGCCGAACATCAGCGGGTTGCCGAGCAGTACGCCGACCAGCCCGGCGAACCGGTCATAGAAGTCGGCCTCGTCCTTGACCCGCTGGCCGTATCCCCACGAATCGGCGGAGTTGCCAGTGGCTGTCGCCGCCTCCGGGTTCCACCAGATCCCGCCGAACTCGCTGCAGAAGTACGGCTGCCCGTTGTACTCCTGCGAGATCGCCCGCCCCTCCGGACCGGTGTTCCCGTACGGCGAACCGTCGGCGAGCCCGGCCATCTGCTTCCCGAACTCGACCGGGTCCTGCTCATAGTTGTGCGAATCCCAGACATCGGTCTCCGGCACGCGATGCGAGTAGCCCGACGTGTCGAGCACCGGCCGGGTCGAGTCGGCCGCCTTGGTCGCCAGGAACATCCCGCGCATCACGTCGTCGAGCTGGGTGATCCTGTCGTGCAGCAACTGATGCGTCTCGTTGAGCGGGCACCAGCCGACGATCGACGGGTGGTTGTAGTCGCGCTCGACGGCCTCCAGCCACTGCGTCACGAAGGACGCGGTCGGCTGCTGGTTGTCGTCACCGGTGCCGGCGACGCCCGCACCCCAGTCGCCGAACTCGCCCCAGACCAGGTAGCCGAGACGGTCCGCGTGGTAGAGGAATCGCTCCTCGAACACCTTCTGGTGCAGGCGTGCGCCATTGAATCCGGCGGCCAGGCTCAGCTCGATGTCGGCGACGAGCGCTTCCTCGGACGGTGCCGTCATCAGGCTCTCGGGCCAGTAGCCCTGGTCCAGGACGAGTCGCTGGAAGACGTGCTTGCCGTTGATCAGGACGGCCTGGCCGTTGATCGAGACGGATCGCAAGCCGGCATAGCTGTCGGCCGCGTCGGCGAGGTTGCCGTCGGCATCGATCAGCTCCAGGCGGACGTCGTACAGGTGGGGATCGGTGGTGTCCCAGAGCCTCACGCGATCAGCCGGTACCGCGAGCACGAGTCGCGGGGCGAGATCGAGATCCGCGCGGACCTCCGCCGCCGCGACTTCGCCCGCGGCATCGGACAGTACGGCGCGGACCTTCCAGCCGGGTTTGTTGGCGGAGAGCGGCACCGACACGTGGAAGCAGGAGCCCGCTACGTCGGGGGTGATCCGCGGCCGGTTCAGGTGGACAGACGGGACGGCCTCCAGCCAGACGGTCTGCCAGATGCCGGTGGTCCGGGTGTAGTGGCAATCGGCGTTGAAGTACGGCTGGGACTGCTTGCCACGCGCCTGTACGCCGTATCGGCTGTCGCGCGCGCGGACGACGATCGTTGCGTCCTCACCGGGAGCCGCGACGGCGCTGAGCGAGGCGCTGAACGGGGTGAAGCCGCCGCGGTGGCGGGCCACCTCGACGCCGTTGACCCAGACGGTCGCGTCCTGGTCGACGGCCTGGAAGTGCAGGACCGCGTCGTTGCCGGCCCAGTCGGCGGGGATCGTCACCGTGGTCCGGTACCAGACCGCCTCGAGGAAGTCGAGGTTCTCGATCCCGGACAGCTGCGACTCCGGGGCGAACGGCACGGTGATGCGTTGCAGCAGGTCGCGCTCGCGGACTCCGCGTTCCAGTCCGGAATCGGACCGGTCGAGTTCGAACTGCCACTCCCCGTTGAGGTTGAGCCAGTCGGGGCGGGTGAACTGCGGCCGTGGGTGCTCGGGGCGGGGTTGCTGGGCAGTGGGCATCGAGGGCTCCCAGGGCTGGAGGGATGCGGTCGCTGATGAGCGTACAACGTTGTAATAGGCGTGGGCAACGAACGGGCGGAGAGCGCTCAGATGTGCAACAAGCTGCAATTCTGGTTGAAAGGTTGACCGCAGCGAACTATTTGGGGGCCTTAAGCATCATGCTGGTGGAAGCGGCGTGGGGGAGATGGCGGAGGAGATGGGTGACGACTGAGCGCACAGCCGAGGTGCGGCGGCTGCGGGTGCGGGTACCGCAGGCCGACCTCGACTCGCTGTACCGGCGGTTGCGGACGTTCCGGGACAGTGGCGACTACATCGCCGCCGGGCTCGACCGGATCGTGCCGGCCGCCTACGCCGACGACCTGGTCGACTACTGGGTCAACGGCTACGACTGGCGCGCTCACGAGAACAGGCTCAACACCTACGACCACTACAGCACCGAGATCGCTGGACAGTTCGTGCACTTCCTGCACCTGCGATCGGCGAACCCGGATGCTCAGCCGGTACTCCTGACGCATGCCTGGCCGAGTGGCGTGATGGATGCGCTCTCTACTGCTCTTCCGTACGAGGCGCAGGGCCGCTATCACCTCGTCATCCCGTCTATCGCGTGGACGGCGCTGGCAGGCTTCGGTGAGGGGTCCACTAGTCGGCGTACGGCGGCCGGGTGGGATGAGCTGATGCGCCGGCTCGGGTACCACGACTACCGCGTGGGTGACGACCGCGACGGGTTGAGTGCGACACCGGCGTACACGGAGGTCACCGAGACGCAGGCCGAGCGGCGCGGGCTGGATCCGGTGGAGCTCGCCGAGGTCCGCTGGTTCAACGAGAACCTCACTGCCTTCAGTGAGCGGCAGCAGATCTCATCGCTGGTGCTCAGTACTGCCCTACATGCCTGGCATGCGCAGTTGGTCGACCTGCTGGTCGATCGGGACGAGATCCTCACTGGGCTGACCCTGGCGTGGTTCGCTGCTCATCTACCCACCGAGTAGGCGGTTGCCGTTCTCCCAGCAGACAGCTCGTAGCCAGTCGTCGCCTAGGTCGAGTTGCTCCAGGGCTTCTAGCTGTACTGCGTACTGGTACGGGATGTTCGGGAAGTCGGAGCCCAGGACCACCCGGTCCTGGAGTGCGGCGTAGCGGGGGAGCAGGTCGCGGGGAAAGGGCGCCAGTGCCTCGGTGAACGGGGTGCAGGCCATCGTGGTGTCTAGGTGGACGTTGGGGTAGGTCTCGGCGAGCTGTAGATGCTCGGCGTACTCCGGCATGCCCAGGTGGGCGATGACCGCGGTGAGGCGGGGGTGCTTGCGTAGTACGTCGCCCATCGGGCCGGGGCCGGTGTGGCGGCCGGGGATCGGGCCGGAGCCGCAGTGGACGACCACTGGTACGCCGGACTCGGCCAGCTGGCCCCATACCGCGTCTAGCTCGTCGTCACGCGGGTCGTAGTCGCCTACCTGGACATGCACCTTGAAGATCTCGGTGCCTTCGTCGAGGGCTTCCTTCACGTACTGCGCTGCGCCGGGCTCCGGGTAGAAGGTGCCGCTCGAGACGCAGCCGGGAGTGGTCGCTGCGAAGTCGCGTGCCCAGGTGTTGAGGGACGCGGCCATGTCGGGCTTGTGCGGGTAGACGAGTGCGGGGAACCGGCGTACGCCGAGGTCCTGCAGGGTCTGGAGTCGCTCGGCTACCGGCGTGCGGTAGGTGACCGGCCAGGGGGTGCCGTAGTGGGTCGCTGCCTGGTCGAAGTAGCTCCAGACGGCATCCATCACCCGGTCCGGCAGGAAGTGCACATGCACGTCCACCAGCCCGTCGAGCCCCAGCCGCTGCCACCACCCAGGTACCTCGTCGTCACGCACCCCGCCACCCTACTTCTGCCGGTACTTGCAATAGCTACGTAACTACGTACTATCCACAATGTGGAGAACCCTGTGGATAACCGGCTCGCAGAGCTGGAACGGCGCGTGGCTGCGCTGGAATCCGAGGGGTTGTCCACACGGGGCGCAGAGGTGGCCGAGGACTGGGCGGGGTTCGCCGGGGCGTTGGCTGCGCTCGGGAGTCCGGTGCGGCTGAGGCTGTTGCAGGAGATCGTCCAGGGGAGGAACACCGTCAATGCGTTGAGCGAGGTCGACGGGCTGGGGACCAGCGGGCAGATCTATCACCACCTGCGGCAACTGACGGCTGAGGGCTGGCTCCACAGTCCTAGTCGCGGTACCTTCTCCGTCCCGCCACCACGCGTGGTCGCCCTTTTGGCAATCCTGGAAGCCCTGCAGAGGTAAGCCTTGAAAGTGGTTGCGATAGTGGTCGCGCTTGCAGTTGTGGCCGGAGGCTGGCTGGTTCGGCCGCGGACGATCGAGCTGGAGCCGAACCGGACAGGTGACAACAAACTCCAGACGTACATCGATCAGCACTACACCGGCGCCGGCCATCGCCTCGAAGTCGTTGTCATCGGCGACAACTCGCTGACCTTCGCCGGGCGGGGTGCCAACGAGCACAGTGAGTTCGAGATCGGGTCGCTCAGCAAGTGCTTCACCGGACTACTGCTGGCGAACTCGATCCACCACGGTGAGGTGAAGCTCGACGACCAGGTCGGCACACTCCTCCCACTGCAAGGCGCCGAGGTCTCCACCGCGACTCTCGAAGACCTCGCCACCCACTACTCCGGTCTCCCGCGTACGTCGACCAAACCTCTCGACGTAGCGCGCGGCCTGCTCACCACCCTCGACGCGGGCAACCCCTACCCGTACACCGTCGACGACGTGATGAGCCAGGCGAAGGCCGACGCGGGTGGCCGCGGCGAACCGGCGTACTCGAATGTCGGCGCGGCCCTGCTGGGCCAAGCCCTGGCACGCAGAGCCGGCATGAGCTTCCCGGACTTCCTGCGCGAGCGCCTCCTGAAGCCACTCGACCTGGCCGAAACCCACGTGCCGACGACGATCGACGACGCGGCCCCACCCGGCTACAGCTCCGGGGGACGCAAGGAGGAGCCGTGGATCCAGGACGGCTACGCCCCGGCCGGCGGCATCGTCTCCAGTGCAGGCGACCTCTCCCTGCTGGCCCAGTCGTTGCTGCGAGGCAACGGAGTCGAAGCTCTGGCGCCGAGACGTGACTTCGAGGAGGGCGACCGGATCGGCTACTTCTGGCTGACGAGTCCGTTGACCGGCACCGACCGCCAGATGGTCTGGCACAACGGTGGTACCGGCGGTTACCGCTCGTTCGTCGGCCTCGACCTGGAGAAGAAGCGAGCTGTCGTGGTGCTGTCCGACGTGGCCGCCGATGTCGACGAGTTCGCCACCAAGCTCCTGGCGGACCAGTCGTGAAGTACTACGCCATCGCCCTGGCCGTGGGCTACCCGCTGCTCGCACTCTGGCAGATCCGCGCCAGGAAGCTCCGCGACCGCCTGGACCTGCTCATCATCCTCGTGGCCGGCATCCTCTTCCTGCTGCTCTCCCGGACCATCACCAACTGGCAACACGTCCCATCCTGGCTCTGGCTCGTCGGCCTGGCCCTGCTGGCCGCGGCCACGGCGTACTCCGGCTGGGCCTGGCCAGACCTCCCCTGGCTCAGACCCGCCCGCCCCCGCCGCCGCGCAATCTCCGCAGCCACCCAACTGATCATTGCCGCGACACTGGTCGCACTACTCGTCTGACGGCGGCTACTTCGCCTGGTCGCTCACCCAGAGGCCGGTGAGGCCGCGGAAGTGGGCCAGGAACTTCTCCTGCTCGTGGGCCGGGTAGGTGGCGGCGACCGTCTCGCGCAGGATGCGGTCGAAGTCGTCGCCGGAGACCCAGTCGACCAGCTTCGCGTCGAAGTCGGTCAGGTTCTCGGCACACCACTCGTGGTACTTCGCGGTCTCGAAGTACTCGTCGGCCAGCGCGAGGTAGCCCGCCAGCTTGGCGTCGTAGTCGAGCGAGTCGTCGTCGGCGATCGCGAAGTACCGCTCGGTGTGCAGGTCGACCTTGGTCCGCCGGCCGGTCGCCAGCGAGAACACCGACCACTTCACCAGCGCGCTGATCGCCCACGGGAAGTAGTAGTGCAGCGAGGTGATCGCGACGTCGGGGCAGGCGTTCGCATAGTCGATCGGGTGCACCGAGTCGCCGGCCACCAGCATCTCGCAGGAGTTGAACTCCCAGCCGAAGAAGGCGTTCACGATCCGGCTGATCGCGACCGCCTGATGACCGGCCGACGGGCTGAGGAAGTCGTGCGACACGGCGTACCGGTTGTGCATCGGCTCGTCCGGGCGGAAGTCCATCACCATCGTCTCGGCGCCGATCGACAGCGCCCGGGCGAACTTCTCGTACTCGACCGTGGCCTGCAGGTGCATCAGCATCTCGCCGGACTCGTCGTACGCGGTGTGCAGGTCGTCGCGGTTGTTGATCCGGGAGACGCCGCGCCAGCCGCCGCCGTCGAAGGGCTTCATGTACATCGGGTAGCCGAGGTCGTCGGCGATCGCGTCCAGGTCGAACGGCTTGTTGTACTTCTCCGACGTGTACGCCCAGCGCACGTTGTCGACCGGGTTCTTGAACGGCACCAGCACGGTCCGCGGGATCTTCAGGCCGAGCCGCAGCATCGCGCAGTACGCGCTGTGCTTCTCCATCGCCTGGAAGGTGAACGGCGAGTTGAGCAGGTAGGTGCCGTTCATCAGCGCGGCCTTCTTCAGCCACTCGCGCGGGTGGTAGTACCAGTAGGCGAGCCGGTCGATCACCAGCTCGACCCGGACCGGGTCGTTCAGGTCGAACGGCTCGATGGTCAGTCGTTCGGTGCCGAACTCGTGGGTCCGGTCGGCGGTCTTGACCGGGCCGACGCGCTGCAGCAGCGCCTCGAACGCCTGCGGCCAGTCCTCCTCGGCGCCGAGCAACAACCCGATCAAGTGCTGAGAGCGGTCAGCCATCTTCAAGCTCCTTAGACGAATCGGGGCAGGTGGTGGGCGAGCTGCTTGCGCCACCAAGGCCAGTCGTGGGCTACGTCGTGTCCCCAGAGGTCCAGCTCATGGGGAATGCCTTTGGCAGCGAGTACTGCCGCGGTGGCGCGCGCGGAAGGCAGCGAACCGGTCGGGTGGGTCTCCCAGTCGCCCTGGCCGACCGTGAGCACCAGGAAGAGTCGCTGGCGCAGCCACTCGAGGTGGTCGCCCTCCAGGTTGGGCAGGTAGTCGGCGGGGTTGTTGAAGTACGTCGCGTCGCCGCGCTCGCCCCAGGCGTGCCAGCTGGCCGCGTCGTAGTTGCCCGACTGGCAGATCGCGATCGGGAACAGGTCTGCCCGCTTCACCGCGAAGTTGAGCGCATGGAAGGCTCCGAGGCTGCAACCGGTGGTGATGATGTCGCTGGCGCCCGGGGTGTCGCTGCCGATCGCCGGTACTACGTGGTCGAGGATCCACGACTCGTAGAGCCCATGCCGTCGCGCGCGCTCCTCCAGCGGGATGCTGCGATCGGACCAGCTCACATGGTCGTACGAATCGACGCAGTACAGCTTGACCCGGCCGGCCTCGATCAGGTCGGCCACTGCTCCGACCATCCCGTTGTTCTCGTAGTCCCAGGCCCGGCCCTGCTCACTGGGGAACACCAGCACCGGGCGACCGTAGTGCCCGTAGCGGATCAGCGTGCCGGGCCTATCCAGCCCTGGTGCATCCAGCTCAACTTGCTCGCGCTCCATGTGGCCTCACCCCTGTCCTAGTGTCCCGGTCGCCACCCTGCCATGTCTTTACCTCGCTCGCTTCGTCCCAGCGCGTCCTGCCACCGGACCGAGGACAGCGACGATTACAGCGAGTACTGCGACCCCACCCAATGCCGTGGGCAACGACCATGCACTCGACACCGCACCCACAGCGGCAGGGCCGAGCAGGAAGCCGAGGTAGGCGATCGTGGTGACAGTGGAGATGGCGCCGGCCCGCCGCTCGGGCCCGGCCCAGGCGCCGGCCATACCGATGATGGTCGGCGCACAGACCGAAGTACCCAGACCTGCGATCGCTATGCCGACGAGTGCGAGCCAGGGGCTGCCAGCTGCCGCCGCCAACCCGCTGCCGAGGGCTGCGATGACGCCACCGGCTACGAGGAGTTGCGTGGGCTTGAGTTGACGGAGGAGGACGTTGCCGGTGAGTCGTCCAGTCGCTGCAGCGGCTGCGAAGACGGCTGGTGCGCTCGAGGCGAGAGCAGGTGCTGCGCCGAGGGTGGTGTCGAGGTGTACCGCGCTCCAGCTCTGCCAGGCGTTCTCGACCACGTAGGCGAGCGCGCAGAGTCCACCGAAGATCAGTAGCGCCGGTTCGAGCCGGCGAGGCGCCTTCTCCTTCACTACCGGCTTGATCCGCGTCGAGCCGGGCGCGAGGACCAGAGCGACAACCAGAGCGACTAGGACGAACACCCCGCCGAGCACCGGCAGTGCACCGGCTCCGGCGGCGCGGAGGCCCGCAGTACCGAGGCTGGCGACGACTACCGCGATGGAGAAGAGCCCGTGGGCCAGGTTCATCAGTGGCTTGCCGCCGGCGGCCTCGGCGGAGGAGCCGGTTGCATTGATGGCTACGTCGGTTGCGCCCGAGGTGGCGCCGAGCAGGAAGAGTGCACCGCCCAGGGCGACGGCTGAGCCGGCCAGCGCGGGTAGTACGCCACAGGCGGCGAACAGTAGGACGGCGACGGGCAGCACTACACCGCCGTACCGGTCTATGAGGTAGCCGGTGAAGCGCATGGAGAAGAGGGCGCCCAGGCCGACGCACAGCAGCGCAGCACCGAGTTGGGCGTCGGTGACGCCGGCTTCGGCCTTCACCGCGGGGAGGACCGCTCCCCACGCACCCCAGAAGAGACCGAAGGCGCCGAATCCCGCGAGTGTTTTGAGCACCCGCTCGAGCCTATGCCCAGACGCGGTTGAGCAGCTCGGTCAGGCAGGGGTCGAGGACGTCGCGCCAGGCGGTGAAGTTGTGCATGTCGGGGGTCTCGTCGAAGGCGACGTGGAGGCCGAGCTTGGCGAGGTGTGCGGCCATCACGCGGTTGTTGTGCACGTTCTCCTCGGGCGTGCCGGCCGTCATCGAGATGGCCGGGCTGCTCGGGAAGGCGGTCGCCTCGAGCACCTCGTTCACGAAGCCGGTGACCTCGGCGTAGTACTCGAACCGGGCTTCCTGGGGGTCCGTGTCGAGGGTGAAGAAGGAGCCGGACTGGAGGAAGAGCCCGGCGAAGGTGCCGGGGTGGTGCCATTCGGCGTACAGGGCGGCGAGGGCGCCGAGGCTTGCGCCCATCAGGACCGGCTTCTTGCTCCGGTACGACGACGTGACCGCCGGCAGCACGTTTTGCGTCAGGGCTTCGGCGTACCCCGGATTGGCGGCGTACCAGAGGTTGCGTGACGTCGGCCGGATCAGGGCGAGACGCAACGGTGGCAGCGTGCCGTCGGCAACCATGGCGCCGACGTAATGGGTCAGGCCGGCGTACGCAGCGAACTCGGGCCCGTCGTGGGCCAGCAGCAACGGCAGCTCGAAGCCCGGCGCGATCCCGTCCGGCGACCAGACGGTCACGTCGATCGGTCCGACCGGAGTCGGGTCGACACCCAGCGGAGTCAGGGTCGACGCGATCGGCTCGATCGTGATCCAGTCGGGCTCGAGGTACCCGGGCAGCGGCAGCCAGGAGTGCTCGCCGAACGCGCCGCCGACGACCCGCGGGTTGGTCGGGTCGGTCCGCATGCCGCTGCCGGCGATGTCGAACAGGTACTCCATCCGGTGCACCGAGGGGCGCGGCAGCCGCAGTTCCCAGCCGTAGTCGACCGGTTTGAACTCGAGCTGCTCGGCGGCCAGCCCGAGCTCTTCCCACAGCCGCACGCCGGTCAGCGCATGCGACGGGTCGCCGAGGCGGAACACCACTTCAGCGCCTTCGACCGCGCTCACGATTGCTTCGGGCATCAGACCACGGTACGGCCTTCCGGCGCCGGAATCGTCCGGTATGGGCACCTGCCGGGCCCGATATAGGCACCTCGGTACCGATGCGGACGCTGGGAAAGCGCCGGAAAGTGATGCTGACAACATCTGACCTCTGGAGTGAGCTGCGATGACATCGACCGAACTGGCGGCCAAGGAAGTCGCGATCGAGTCACTCATGGTGATGGCGAGCGGATCGCCGGCCGACTTCCGTTCGCTGTTCCATCCCGACGCGACCAATCGGATGGCTGTGGACGAGCCACTCGCTTGCCGTGGCCGCGGCCCGGAGGCCTACTACGCGACCGCTGAGTGGCTGCGCGGCGCGTACGCCGACCTCGGCTGGACGGTCGAGGACGCCGTGGTGGACGGCGACCTGGTCGTCCTGCACGCGACGATGTCGGGCCGGCATACGGGCCCCTTCGTCACGTACGACGAGAACGGGCGGGCGGCGCAGGCGTTCCCACCCACCGGGAAGAGCTTTGCCGTGACCCAGACGCACTGGTTCCGGCTGGCCGACGGCAAGGTGATCGAGCACTGGGCCAACCGCGACGACCTCGGCCAGGCGATGCAACTCGGCTGGATTCCGCCGACCCCGGTCTTCCTGATCCGCATGCTCCTGGCCCTCCGCAAGGCCCGCCGCTCCTGAACCGTCCGCCGCCGTAGTCATCCCGCGCAATGCCGGAACACTGACAGGCCTTGGCAGTGTCCGGAGGTAAAGTCGGCGCACGGCGCGGTTGTGGCGTCAGGGTGGTTTGCGCGGACCCGGAGGCGAAGAATGGTCGATCTGGAGGACATCCGGGCGGTGACCGAGGGGTTGCCGCGCAGTTATGAGGTCGTCGTGCGCGACCGGATCAAGTTCCGGGTCGGGCAGATCGTCTACCTCGCGCTGTCGCGGGACGAGAAGACGATGGGGATCGGGTTTCCCAAGGAAGAACGGGCAGCGGCGATCGCGGCGTACCCGGAGAAGTTCCTGCCGCCGAGCAAGGCCGACGAGCGGTACAAGTGGATCGAGGTCAACCTCGCCGTGCTCGACGAGGAGGAGCTGCGCGAGCTGGTGCTGGAGGCCTGGCGGATGTGCGTGCCCAAGAAGGTGGCGGCCGAGTACTTCGGCGAGTAGCCGGACAGGGGCCTACGGCAACAATGTGAAGTGGTTGTCATCCCTGGGGATGATTCCGGGGCTCCCCGGGGGCGACTTGCGTCACGTCGGAACCGTTCCCGGGGAGGATGGAAAGCACGGCTCTCCCCGGCAGGCTTGAAGGTATGACCGGGGACTTCTTGCCACAACGCCGCCAGGCGTCGCTACTTGCTCAACTGCTCACCATCGTCGTGCTCATCGCCGCAGGCATCGGCGCGTGGTTCCTGCTGAGCTGAGTCAGCCCTCCCAGCGGACCTCGGCCTCGCCCGGCCGGACGACACCTGCCTCGTACGCCACGACGACCGCCTGGACCCGGCTGGACAGCCCAAGCTTCGACAGCACGCTGCTGACGTGGGTCTTCACCGTTGTCTCGCTGACGAAGAGCTTCGCCGCCAGGTCGCGATTGGACAGCCCGCGCGCCATCCAGACCAGGATCTCCCGCTCACGCTCACTCAACTGCGCAAGCGGCCCGGTCCATCGCCCCGCGCCAACCGGCGCCGAATCAGCAGGACCGCTGCCGACCTGCCGCTCCAACTCCACACACCGCTCGAGCAGCACCCGCGTCGACGCCGGATCGACCAGCGAGTCACCCCGATGCACCGCCCGCACCGCCGACACCAGCAGATCCGGATCGGTGTCCTTGAGCAGGAAGCCCGAAGCGCCGGCCCGTACTGCGCTCAGCACGTAAGCCTCGTCGTCGAAGGTCGTCAACACGAGCACAGCCGGCCGATCCCGCCCGGACTCCTTGGCGGCCTTGGTGATCCGCTCGGTCGCCTCCAGCCCGTCCATCACCGGCATCCGGATGTCCATCAGCACGACGTCCGGGTCGTACTGCGCGATCATCCGGATCGCCTCCTCGCCGTCGTCGGCCTGCGCGACCGTCATCAGGTCGGGCTCGTGGTCGAGGATCATCGCCAGGCCCATCCGGATCACGCCCTGGTCGTCGGCGACCAGGATTCTGATCTTCTCCGGCCCCGAGCTGTTCACCTCTGCGGCGGCAACCATGCCTGCACTCTCCATCCACCCAGTGGTCCGGCGGCGACGGTCAGTGTGCCGCCGCTCGCGTGCGCGCGCTCGCGCATTCCGATCAGTCCGTTCCCGCGACCGCTCTCCTGCCGCCGGGCGGTCTCCAGCACGTTCACCGGCGGCGGTCCGCCGCTGCCGTTGTCGTCGATGGTGAGCAACTCACCCTGCGGTCCACTCTGCCAGCTCACATGCGCGGCAGTGGCCTTCGCATGCACCATCACGTTGGTCAGTGCTTCCTGAATGATCCGTACTGCGGTCAGGTCGGTGGCCGAGGTGAGTTGCCGGCTACGGGTCGGCAGCTGCATCGTCACGTCGATACCGACCGCCTTGAGCCGGTCGCCCATCCGCGCGACGTCGGCCAGGTCGGGCACTGGCGCGGTCAACGCGCTCGCACCGGGGGCAGCCGTGTTCAGTACTCGCACGGTCTCCCGCATCGCGGTCAGCGCTTCACGGCCGCTGGCAGCGATCCAGCGCACGGCTTCCCGTAGTGCCTCGGGCTTCTGGTCCGCCACACGGTCGGCTGCTTGGGCACGGATCACCACGGCGCTCATGTGGTGCGAGACGACGTCGTGCAGGTCACGGGCGATCCGGGTCCGCTCGGCCGCCGCCGCGCGCTCGGCCTCGATTGCCTGGAGTCGTACCAGAGCAGTGTTGCGTTGCTCCAGCACTAGCAGGCTCTTGCGGCGGCGCAGCGCGTTGGCGCCGAGCAGGACCATGCCGCAGATCAGTGCCTCGGCGAAGACGAACAGCGAGAGGTCGATGTAGCCGTAGAGGCTGTACGGGTCGCGGGGGAGGTTCGCGTAGCGCTCGCCGTACCGGTAGACGCTCGGCGGGGCGTGGCTCATCACGATCGCGACCACCGCCGGCAGGCCGATCATCAGCGCCGCCAGGCTGCCCATGGTGAAGAACAGACAGGTGAACCGCCGTACTCCGCTCGCTGCCGCGAGATACCCGATCACCAGCAGCGGGGCGAGGTGAAGCTCGGACTGCAGCGCCGCGTCGCTGATCGCCGGGGCGCGGAAGATGCTGAGCCCGATCTGCTCGGCCAGCCCGGTCTCCGCCGCCGCATAGACGAGCGGATAGCAGATCGACACGAACAGCAGCGTCATCCGCGGCACCATCCGGGCGATCGCGATCGTGATCACCAGGAACATCCCGGTGACGACCGAGACACTCGGATTCTTCGGCCGCAGATCGCTGCTGTTGATCACAGCGAGTCCCCCGAACCAGACAACGCCGACCAGCGCGGCCAGCAGGATGTCCTGCTGCCACGCGGCAAGTCGACGCCATGAGGTCACTTGCAGAGCGTAGTCGTGGGCGACAATTTTCGGCTCCTGCGCCAGGAGGGGTGGTTTTCTCCAACTTTTGGATGAGACCGGGCGTCGGACCTGATACCCAGGTCCGACTTAAGGCTGTCCGAGACGGTCCCTGGGACCGATGTGGCGAACCCGCCGACCCGAGAGGCTGTACCCCATGACCAACGACCTGCCGCCGCGCCGCCCGTTCTCGGTGCGGGCCCGGTTGCTGTCTGTCACCGGGGTGGTCGTCGTCGCTTCGCTGCTGATCTGGCACGCCCAGGTGATCGACCTGCTGTCCTTCGACTCCAGCGGCGACAAGCAGCCGGTCGTCGCGAGCGGACCCAACGGTTCGCCGCCACCGCCGGCCCGCAAGCCGGTGCGCAAGACCTCGGCGCCGGTCGAGACGCCGTCCGGAGAGTCCAAGCCGAAGAAGACGCCGTCGCCCGAGGCGACCAAGTCCACCAAATCAACCGAGTCGACCGACGACAAGAAGAAGTACTCCGAGGAGAGCATCGAGGGCCTGGCCCCGGTGCTGCGCGGCCGGCTGCGCAAGGCGATGGCCGACGCGCACGCAGCCGGAATCCCGATGCGGATCAACTCCGGCCGGCGGAGCGCCGCCAAGCAGCAACGGCTGTTCGACGACGCGATCAAGAAGTACGGCTCGTACAAGGCGGCCACCCGCTGGGTGCTGCCGCCGGACAAGTCGGAACACGTGCAGGGCCGGGCGGTCGACATCGCCCCCCAGTCGGCGATGGCCTGGCTGGAGCGGGTCGGCTGGAAGTACGGCATCTGCCGGATCTACGACAACGAGCCCTGGCATTTCGAGGCCCTGCGGTCGCCGGGCAAGAAGTGCCCACCACTCCAAGACAGCTCACCCGCCGAGCGCGGCTGACCACCACCGAATCAGGAGCGCAACTGATGACGATGACATATGCACTGCCGATCACCCGGCGAGCCAACCGCAACCGCCACACGGTACCGACGCTGTGGCGTCAGGTCGTCGGTGGCGCCGCGAAGGACGAGCAGGTCGAGCCCGACCGGTCGGCGTACACGCAGCTGGAGATCTACGAGGGCGTGCTGACCGCGTTCGAGCGGCGTACCGAGGTACTGCGGACGATCGAAGGCGCCTCCGACCGGCTGACCGCCGCGTTCCGGGTCCGTCAGCTGCTCGGCGTCAGCCAGCTGCAGGCGACCGCGATCCTCGAACTGCAGGCGCAGGGGTTCAGCATCGCGTCGCGCGACCGGGTCGCTCACCGCGCGGCCGAGCTGCGGGCGACACTGGCCCGCTGAGACTTTCCTCCCAGGTAGTACCCAGGTAAACGCAATTACTGAAAGGAGGGGGTTGTGCCACCGGCCACGGCCGGCCAGGTACGGGCGCTGCTGAGGGGCCCCGCCCAGACCTGGCCGGCCGTGCACCGTTGTGGCGCAACCCCCTCGGCGCTCACCCGTTGAGGAGCGCCAGGAGAGCTTCGGCGTACGCCTGTTCGGCATCGTCCGATGGGTAGCGGCCGTCGGTCAGTACGACCGCATAACCGCCTGGTACCGCCTCGAGCCGCTGGAAATGCGGGCCGAGCAACGCGCGCAGCTGTTCCTCGCGCGGCAGCCAGATCACCTCGCGCTGCTCGATGCTGTCGAGCGCCCACTCCGTCGTACCGTTGAAGCCGATCACCTTGCCGCCCGGGTAGTCGTGCACCTCGACGGTCATGTCGCTGACGACGAACACGTCGTCGTCCATCTCCCGGTCCGGTACGACGAACCGGTCGCCGGCGCCGGGCACCCACATCGCGCCGGCCTTCCGCAACCTCCGCGCCTGCTCAACCGTGATCACGCTTCCATCGTCCCTCCGGACGGCGAGGGATCAAATGGCCGTGTCACCAGCCGGACCGCCGCGATCGGCTCCGGGCGTCAGCGGACGGGTCGCCAGTACTGCTTCTTCTCGCGGTCGCGGACCACGAAACCGAGCTTGCCGAGCTCCAGCCGGAGCTCTCGCAGGTCGGCCTTGCCCTTGTCGCCCTGGCCGAACGCCTTCGACCGCGCCTTCAGGACCGCGTTCGCCGCGGGCGACAGGTCCGGGTCGTCCTCGACCCAGCGGCGGAACTCGCTCTCGTGCGGATCACCGGCGTCCGACCACGGGTAGCCGTGAGCGCGGAAGGCAGCCTGGATCTTCGTCCTCGCGGCGGCGCCCAGCTCGTCGTGCTTCTCCCGGGCGAGCTCGGCCGACCGGCTGTCCTGCAGCACGATCTCCTTGCCGTCGAGGAACGCGAGCGCGACCTTCTCCCGCGGTACCCGGGTGGTCCGCTGGTTCTTCAGGAACTCGACCTCGGTGTTGCCGACCGTCGTCTTGAGCGTGTCCTCGAGCGCCATCGCCGCCAGCAGCACACCGCCGATCAGGCCGAGCGCGAGGCAGATCGCGACCACCCACCAGCCGTCCCAGCGCGAGATCAGCTCAAGCGGTCCCTGGAACGGCACCCACTCCAGTTTCGTCGCCCAGTCGGCGATCCGGGGCAGGAAGTAGCCGAGTACCAGCCCGAGCAGCGGCAGGCCGCCGTACAGGAGGAGCTTGTCCGCGGCGGAGTGCCCGATCACCGTCTTGGTGGACGAATCCGTGGTCATCTCCCGCTCCGTTCCGGCCGCATGGCCCCGAAATTAGCAGCGCTCAGGCGTGTTCGCGGGTGACTTTGGTAGCCGGCTGACCGTTCCTTGGTCGTTTTCCGGCGGGTTCAGACGCGGGTGACACGATGCTGGACATGACTGATGGCATCTGGCTGCGGTTCCTGTCCGGTCCCGAGATCGACTCACTCGGGCTCACCAGGCTGGAGATCGTCGACGCGGTCGAGGCGGCCGTACGCGATCACGGCGAAGGCGAGACGAGCTTCGAGCCGCGGGTGCATCTGATGCCGGACAACGGTGGGATCGGGCACTTCAACGTATTGCGCGGACATCTCAATCGGCTGGGTGAGCATGGCATCAGCGGGGTGAAGGTGGTCGGCGACTTCGTGCCGAACTACCAGCTCGGGCTGCCGAGTGAGCTGGCGATGGCGACGCTGTTCGATCCGACTACCGGCGTACCGCTGGCGGTGCTGGACGCGACGATGATCACGGCGGCGCGGACGGGGGCGATGACGACGGTGGGGGCGCGGTATCTGGCACGGCCGGACAGCAAGGTGCTGGCGCATGCCGGCGCGCGCGGTACGGCGTGGTGGAACGTCACCATGCTCGACGACCTCTTCGACCTGGACGAGATCCGGGTGACGTCGCGGCGCCCGGAGTCGCGCGAGAAGTTCGCCGCCGACTTGGCTGCGGAGCTGTCCACACCGGTACGCGTCTTCGCGACCGCGGAGGAGGCCTTCGACGGCGCCGACGTCATCGTCGAGGCCACCCGCTTGATGGAGCCCGAGCCGCTGCTCCGCACAGCCTCGATCCGCCCAGGTGCCTTCGTCGTCCCCTACGGCACAGTCAGCGCCGTCGAACTGGACCTCCTGGACGTGATGGACAAGGTCGTCGTCGACGATTGGCGAGAAGCGCAATCCGGCCGCTTCGGCTCCCTCCGCCGCCACGTAGACACCGGACGTCTGTCGCCATCGACCTTGTACGCCGAACTCGGCCACATCGTCTCCGGCCAAAAACCCGGCCGCGAATCGGCTGCCGAACGCACCCTCCTCTGGCACCGGGGCCTCTCCCTCCTCGACGTAGCCATCGCCCACCTGATCCTCCGCCGAGCCGAGCTGGCGGATGTCGGCACCATGCTGAGATTCCACTGACATGCTCATCAACTCCGCAGCAGACCTGCGCCCCGAGCACGTCACCTCTCCCGACCCCCTGGAACTCTCACCCGCCCTCCTGTCCCGCCTCCGCACAACCCGCCAGGCCGTCCTAACTGCCCTCGCCACCGGATCCCCGGTCTACGGCGTCAACACCGGCATGGGCGCCCTCAGCAAAATCCCTTTGACTGAAGAGGAACAACGCACCCACCAAAACAACCTCCTCCTGGCCCGAGCAGCAGGCGGCGCCCCTTGGCTTCCACCCCTTGAAGCGCGAGCAGTGGTACTAGCCCGCCTGAAAACCTTCCTAACCGGA
Organism: Kribbella koreensis; assembly: GCF_039525325.1. NCBI lineage: Bacteria > Bacillati > Actinomycetota > Actinomycetes > Propionibacteriales > Kribbellaceae > Kribbella > Kribbella koreensis. The sequence goes on along the minus strand of NZ_BAAAHK010000007.1, from coordinate 579,146 downwards.
GACGCTGGCGTATCCGCCGAGCTGTGCCTCCAACTAGTCGCTCTACTCAACAGCGGCCTGGTCCCCGCAATCCCCACCGGCGGCGCCGGCTCTGCCGGCGAAATCATCCCCCTAGCCCACGCCTTCGGCCCCCTAGTAGGCATCGGCTCGCTACTCACCCCACCGCCCGCTGCACAGGCCGCCCCCGCCCTTGCCGTCCACTCCGGGCGGAGCGCGGAGTGGACGGTTGTTTCGGCTGAGGGGGTGTTGCCGCCGTTTGAGTTGGGGCCCAAGGAGGGGATCTCTTTGCTGGCTGGGATTCCTGGGGCTACTGGGCGGGCTTGGTTGCAGGTGGACGTTGCTCGGCGGCTGGTTGATCGACTGACTTTGGTTGGCGCTGGAGCTGTTGCGGTGGTGGGGGCCAGCCGGGATCCGTACAACCCCTTGTGTGGAAGGGGGGATGCGGTGCTGACGGAAGAGCTGCGGCGCGTTCTGCGGGCGGCTGGGTCTGAGGAGGAACCTCGCGGGTTGCAGGCGCCGGTTTCGTTTCGGGTGGTGGGGCAGGTCAATGCGAACGTGCGGCGGGCGGTGGGGAGGCTGGAGGAGGCTGTCGGGCGGGCGTTCGACGGGGTGACGGATTCGCCCGCGTTTCTTGAGGGGGAGTTCGTTGGGACTGCGGGGTTTCATGGGGTTGATCTGGCGGCGCATTGCGATCAGTTGGTGGCGGCGTTGGCGCATGCGGCTGAGGTTTCGGCGGCTCGGATTCATCGGTTGCTGGATCCGGCCGTGACCGGGTTGCCGGCGCAGTTGGCGGTTGAGCCAGGGCCGCAGGCTGGGTTGGTGACTGTGCACAAGAGGGTTGTTGCTACTTGCCACTACCTGCGACGGTTGGCGGTGCCGTCGGCGGTCGGGGCGATGGAGACCTCCAACGGGCAGGAGGATGTGCAGAGCTTCAGTTGGGAGGCTGTCGGCGTACTGGCTGAGGCGATTCGGTTGACGCGCGAGGTGGTGGCGTGCGAGCTGCTCGTCGTACATCAGGCCTTCGCCTTGTCGAAACGCCCTGTCCCAGAAGGGTTACAAGGGCTTCTCGGTGAGGTTGCGGACGTAGTACCGCCGATCGTCGCCGACCGCCCGTTCGGGGTGGATGTCGCGCAGTTGCTCGAAAGCGTCGTCTGACTACTGGTTGTTTGCTGATCGTCGCTCCGGGTACTCGGCGGTCGAAGGCAGTTGCCGTAGACAACGAGAACGGGGATGGTTTCCGATGAGCACCACGCAGGAGCTGGAACGGGCGATGGGCCAGGACGTGTACGACGTCGAGGGCCACAAGGTCGGTACGGCGTCCCACCTCTACGCCTCCGACGTGTCCGGGGCGCCGGAGTGGGTGACGGTGAAGACCGGACTCTTCGGTGGCAAGGAATCCTTTGTGCCGTTGACGGGTGCGCACACCGAGCAGGACGGGCTGCATGTCGGCGCGCACAAGGACGTGATCAAGGACGCCCCGCGCATCGACGACAACGGCCATCTGACCGAGGCGGAAGCCGCCGAGCTCTACCGCCACTACAACCTGCAGATGGGTACGCCGTACAAGGGTCAGCCGGGCATGGCCGGGCAGGAGTCGATGGTTCGGTCCGAAGAGCAGTTGCGGGCGGGGACCGAGACGGTGGAGACGGGTCGGGTTCGGCTGCAGAAGCATGTGGTGACCGAGGAGCAGCAGATCACCGTACCGGTCAGCCACGAAGAGGTTCGGGTGGTCCGCGAGCCGATGACCGGCGCTGACTCCGGTACGGGCGAGATCCAGGAAGACGAGCGCGAGGTGGTCCTCCATGAGGAGCGCCCGGTCGTCGCCAAGGAGACGGTCGCCGTCGAGCGCGTCGGCCTGGAGACCGAGACGATCCGCGAGGAAGCCACGGTTAAGGACACCGTCCGCAAGGAACAGATCGACGTAGACGACATCACGAAGCCCCGTAAGCACTGACGCTGCTCAAGAAAATCAGCAGCCGCAGCCCCTGCGGGGCTGCGGCTGCTGGCGGTGTTGGTTAGCTGTGGGTTACAGACACGTTGTAGATGGTGGTTTGGCCGTAGTTGGTGGTGTCGCAGGGGGAGGAGTTGTCGCAGTTTGCCTGGGTGTAGACGCCCGCTTTGAAGTAGCCGGTGGTGAAGATGACGGGGATCGTCGTTTGCAGGACACCGTTGTAGTAGGCCTTGATGGAGCCGTTGCTCACCACGAACTTCGCCTGGAAGCGGGTGCCGAGCACGTAGTTGCTGTTCACCAGCTTGTAGTGGGTGTCGTTGTCTCGGGTGATGTAGAGGGCCTTGCCGTCGAGGCGGAAGGTGGAGCGGTCGTTGCCGTCGTGGATCTGGCCGGCGACCACCTGGGGCTTGGTGTTCGGCAGGTGGTTGATCGCCTGGTCGATCACCATCGTGTGGGTGCCGACGTTCGACGACCAGATGGCCTCGGTGGTGCCGTCGGTCTTCATCTCGCGCAGTTCTGAGCGCGCGTAGGTGGTGTTCGGCGTCTTCACACCGTTCACCGCGTTGCGGAACTGCACGCCGTCACACGACGACGTCGGCTTGAACCACGGCGACAGCACATAGGTGTTCAGCCGCGGCCGAGTCACCTGCAACACCTGGGTGCCGGACTGCGCCGGGTCGTCGATCGGCAACTGGACCTTCCACCGGGTGAGGTCCAGCACCTGCGCCGGATAAGTACAAGCAGCCTGTACTGCGGACGCGGCGCCGGCGGTCAGCAGGGCAGCGCTCGCGACGACCGTGGACAAAAGAGCAAGGGGGCGGATACCACGCATGGTCGAACTCCTTCGGGGGCGGAAGTAGAGCTATCTGGTGTTCCTCTCAGAACCACTTGGACTTGTCGACGACATTGATCAAGGGGTCACCGGCAACGAACCGCCGGGCGTTCTCCAGCAGTACGGCGAACCGCCGCTCCGCCTCATGAGGCCCGACGCCGGCGACATGCGGAGTGATCAGCACTTCAGGCCGCCGCCACAACGGATGATCGGCAGGCAACGGCTCGGTCTCGAACACATCGAGCGCGGCCCCACGCAACTGCCCGGCCGACAACGCCGCATCCAGCGCGTCGAGCTGGACCGTCGGACCGCGACCCACGTTGACGAAGAACGCCGACGCCTTCAGCAGCTTCAGTCGCCGCGCATCGATCATCCCCTCGGTGTCCGGCGTGTGCGGCACCGTAAGGATCACCAGATCAGCCGCAGGCAACTGTTCGTCCAACGACGAAACCGGCAGCACCTCAGCAAACCCAGGCCGATCACCGGACCGCACATCGATCCCCGTCACCCGAGTCCCGAAGGCGTGTAGCAACCGACCGATCTCGGAGCCCAACGCGCCGACCCCGACGACCAGAGCCGTCGCCTCCGACAAAGAGACAACAGCTTCCGGATCCCAATCCGGATTCCACCCAGCGGCCTGCTGATCGCGGACATAACGCGGCACCCCACGACATAACGCCAGCACCAACGCCAGAGTGTGCGTCGCGACATGATCGGTGTAGGTGTCGCGCATATTGGTGACAACCACCGGATGCGCGACCAGCTCCGGATAGTAGAACCCAGGCGGCGGCCCAGCCTGCTGCGCCTGCAACCACCGCAGCCGAGTAGTTGCCGCCAGCAACTCAACCGGCAATACGCCGTACGCCGCATCCGCCGACTCCAACGCGGCGACAGCGTCGGCTTCAGAGGGTCGCAGCACGGTCAGTCCCGGCACCGAAGACATCAGCCGCCCGGCCCAGTCCGCAGTACTGTCCCGTTGCGGTGGCACCATCACCAGCGTCGGGCTCATGCGGACCTCGCCTGCCCCGACTCGAAGATCTCGTGCTCCAACGGCTCCCCGGCGACATAGCGGGCCAGCTCCGAAGCCATCAACTGCCCTTGCCGCCGGCGCTCGACATTCAGCGTCCCGGCCAGGTGCGGCGTCACCACGATGTTCACCGCCGAGAACAACGGCGACCCCGGCAACGGCGGCTCCGGATCCGTCACATCCAGTACGGCGAACAGATCCGCCCGCTCGCGCAACACACTCACCAACGCGTCCTCGTCGATCAACGCTCCCCGCGCGGTGTTGATCAACGTCGCATCCTGCTTCATCGACGACAGCAACCTCGTACTGACCACCTTGCGCGTCTCCGCCAGCACCGGCGCATGCAGCGAGACGACATCGGAGGTCGCGAACAACTCCTCCAACGAGGCCAGCCGAACTCCCAACGCGGACGCCACAGCCGGATCAACGTACGGGTCGTAAGCCTGCAAAACAAGGTCATGCCGGGCAAGCAGCCGCGCAGTCGCCTGCCCGGTCGCGCCCAGCGACATCAACCCGACCACCGATCCCGCCGCACCCGGCTCATTCGAAGCCCTAGGCACTGACTTCGCGCCGAACCGAGCACCCAGCACATACCGCCAACCATGCTTCAACGCATAGAGCACCTGAGCCAGCGTGAACTCGGCCACCGACGCGGCGATCACGGAGTTGGCCGTCGTCACCCGCACGCCCCGCGCCCACGACGCCGGCGTGACGATCGACCGCACCGATCCCGCGCCATAAAGCACCAACGCCAGCCGGGGCGCGGACTCCAGCAACTCAGGCGTGAGCAGCGGCCCACCCCAAGCGGTCACCAGAACGTCGACATCAGCCAGCAGCGACGGTGTCAGGTCGGCCGGCGCGAGCGGCGGGGCGGTGATGCGGACGTTCTTCTCCACAGCGGCACGTTCCTGTTCGCCGTACACGTCAGGGAAGCGGTCGAGATCCATCACGTAGAGCCCGTTCAGCATCAGCCCACCTCCTGGACGGCGGCGCGGATGGCCGCCAGACGCGCAGGCGACGCCAGCCCCGCATGGTAGTACCGGACCTCCGACGCCCCCGCCGCAACGAGTCGCGCCGCAAGCGCAGGCAACTCCGACGGCCGCTCGCCGAGAGCGTTGACATTGGCAACCAACGGTACGCCGGTACGCCCCGCAGCCCCCTTCATCCGCGCGATGGCCGCCTCCTCATCGTCCCAGCACTTCAACACGAAAGCCGCCGGATCCGGCGCGAACCCAGCCACCTCGACCCCCACATCCGGCCCGGTCACCTGCGGATCATCCGTAGCCATCAGCAACAGCTCCCGCGACCCCGCGAACCCAGCCGCCTCCCGCACCAGTCCGCTGATCACCGACCGCCGATGCCGATAGATCTCAGCAGCCCGCGACGCACCGAGCGCATCGGCCAGATTCGATCCCGCTCCAATCCCTTCCTGCAGCTCGCGATCGACAACCGCCCGAACGTCGGCGGCAAGCTCCGCGACATCCAACTCGAGGCGGACGGAGCAAGCCGGACAAAGGCAGATCGAGAGCAGATCCCGGGCGCAGGCGGAGAGATCCGCACCCGAGGTCTTCTCGTGCTGACTGGCGTGTTCGAACCCGAGCCAGCCACAAGCCTCCAACATCAAAGCAGGCACGTCGTACTGCTCACACAGCTCCTGCACAATCGTCAACGCATAGTCGTGCACAGCCGCCTGAGCCGGGCAGAGCGCATAGCTGAACACCTCGTCATAGGCGTTGCGCACGGCCAGCGAAGGATTCGACCGCCCCAGCGCCGACGAGTGCGTGAGCACCACCCAGGCCTCGGTCCGGAGCCCAGCGGCGGCGAGCGAGGCGGACGCAGTACCGAAGCGGTCTTCGTCGTCGACTCCCCACGTGGGCACCGGTGGGCGCAACCCGCGCCACCGTGACGGCCGGATCCGGAAATACGCCGCCGCGTGGTCGGCGTGCACCACGCGATGCGCCGGATGCCAGGCTGTCGTCGCGCGCACCGAGTGATAGGCGGCCTGCAGCGTCACCGTGTCGATGCCGAGATCGGCGAAGCGCGCAGCCGCCGAGGGATCGCCGACCAGATCCCACGTGTAGGCGAAGGCGCCATGCCTCACCATCGCGGAATCACCGGATCCCAGTCCGGCTGGATCGCCCGCATCGGCGTGACGTCGTCACGGGTGTCGAACCCACACTTCTCGTACTGCTCGCCCAGCCGCGCCAGCGAATCGAGATCCAGCTCGACCCCAAGACCCGGGCCGGCAGGCACCTTCACCGCGCCGTCGGTGAAGTTCAGCACCCCAGGCACGACGACGTCTTCGACCAGATACGGATAGTGCGTGTCGCAGTCGTAGGTCAGCTCGGGCGTCGCGCCGGCCAGATGAGTCATCGCGGCGAGGCTGATCCCGAGGTGCGAGTTCGAGTGCATCGACAGCCCGATCCCGAACGTCCGGCAGATCGCCGCCAGCTCACGCGACCGCCGCAGCCCACCCCAGAAGTGATGGTCGGACAGAATCACCTGAACCGCGTCGACCCGGATCGACGGCGGCAGATGGCTGAAAGCCGTCACCGCCATGTTGGTTGCCAGCGGCATCGACACCTCGCGCGCCACCGCTGCCATGCCGTCGATCGTCGCGGTCGGATCTTCCAGATACTCCAACACGCCATCGAGCTTTCGGCCGACCGCGATGCTGGTATCGACGGTCCAGCCCGCGTTGGGATCGAGCCGCAGCGGATGATCCGGGAACGCCTCACGCAGGGCGAGGATCACCTCGACCTCTTCGAACGCAGGAAGTACCCCGCCCTTGAGCTTCAGCGACTTGAAACCGTACTCCGACACCATCCGCCGAGCCTGGGCAACGATGCCTGAAGCATCCATCGCCTCGCCCCAACTGTCCGGCTCGTAGTCGGGTGCCGGATTGTGCGTGGCCGGCTTGAAGAACAGATAGCCGCTGTACGGTACGGCGTCGCGTACCTTGCCACCGAGCAGCTCGACCAGCGGGCGGCCGAGCGCCTTGCCCTGCAGATCCCAGCAGGGGATCTCGAAGGCCGACAGCACCGTCGCGAGCGTCTTCTCGTCACTCGCCTCGCCGACCAGCCCGTGCGTCGCCAGCCCGGCGGCCGAACCGAGCGTCTCGGTGATGATCCGCTCCAGCCCGTTGAGGTCGAAGGGGTCGAGCCCGGCCAGCCGTGGCGCGATCTGCCGCAGCTTGGTCAGTACCGCCAGATCGCCGTACGTCTCACCGAGCCCGGTCAGGCCCTCGTCGGTCTTGACCTGCAGGATCGAGCGCAGCGCGTAGGGCTGGTGGACGCCCTGGATGTTGCGCAGGGGCGGGTCCTTCATCGCGATCGGGGTGATGACGATCTCGGTGATCTTCATGCGGCGGCCTGCTTCCGGACGAGGGTCAGACCTTGTTCCAGTAGGTGATCCAGCTCCTCCAGGTGCTCGGTCAGCGGATCGGTCAGCGGCGAGCGGACCGAGCCGACGTCGGTCCAGCGTCTCCGGACAGCGGCCTTGACCAGCGAAACGGCGTACCCGGCGCCCTTGTCGCGCAGCTTGACGAGCGGGAGGTAGAAGACGGGCAGCAACTCATCGAGCCCGGCCTCGTACGCATGAGCGATCTCCGGGGCGAAGCAGTGCACGGCCGATGAGTAGGCCCGGACGCCGATCGCGGCGTACGAGCGCGCGGTGACCTCGGCTGTCGGGAGTCCGTTGAAATAGGTCAGGTTCGGCGCGACGGCCATGATGCGCTGGAGCAGGTCGAGGTCGCCGAAGCCGTCCTTGAAGCCGATCACACCCGGGATCTGCGCCAGCTCGGCCGCGCTGTCGGCGGTGAAGATGGCGTTGTCGCGCTGATAGGCGATCAATGGCAGACCGGCGGTCGCGGCGAGAGCGCGGAAGTGGTCGAGCAGGCCTTGCTGCGACGGCTTGATCAGATACGGCGGCAGGACGAGCAGGCCGTCGGCGCCGGCCTCTCGGGCGGCAGCGGCGTACTGCTTGGCCACTGCTGTTCCGTAGCCGGTGCCGGCGAAGACTGGGAGTGCACCGGCAGCTTCCTCGACGGCGGCGCGGACCGCGGCGGCGTACTCGTCGAGGGTGAGGGAGAAGAACTCACCGGTCCCGCACGCCGCGAAGAGGGCTGCAGGGCGCGCGTCGATCTGATGCCGCAGGTGTTCGCGGTACGCGCCGAGCGCGAGCGCTCCGTCGGCGTCGAAGGCGGTGACGGGGAACGACGAGAGTCGGTCGAGCTGCATGGGAAAGCCTCTCGGTAAGCGTTTGCCATCGGACATTAGTCCGCGTCCGGCCCGCTGGCAAGAGCTCGCCTGAAAGCGGTTTCAGAGCCTCGTCTTGCCTAAACCAGCTGTCCTGAGCGACGCTGTGCAAGCGTTTTCTTCCAGAGGAGGCTGCGTGCAGAACCGCCCGGGCCGGTCCCCGCGGATCACGATCAGCGACGTCAGTACGGCGGCCAAGGTCTCCGCCGCGACGGTCTCGCGTGTCCTGAACGGCACTGCCAAGGTCGACCCGCAGCTCGTCGACCGCGTGCACGACGCCGTCCGCGAACTCGGCTACCGCCCGAACGCCGCCGCCCAAGGCCTCGCCCGCGGGGAGTGGGGCACCATCGGCGTCCTCGTCCCGGACCTCGCCAATCCGTACTTCCCCGAGGTGCTCAAAGCCGTCTCGGCCGTCGCCCGGGCCCACGGCCGCCGGATGATGGTGATGGAGTCCGACGAGGACCCCGCGCTGGAGTACGAGCTGGTCGAGGACCTGATGCGCTGCTGTGACGGCGTCCTGCTCGCCTCGCCACGGATGCCGCGCGCCGAGCTGGTCGATCTGCTCGGCCGCGATCACCCGATGGTGCTGTTCAACCGCGTCGTCGCCGGAGCGCGAGTGCCGTCCATCTCGGTCGACTTCACCGGCGGGATGACCCAGGTCTGCGGGCATCTCGCGCAGCTCGGGCACCGGCGAGCGGCGTACCTGGGTGGACCGCCGGCCTCGTGGGGCAACGACGAACGCGTCCGTGCTTTCGAAGCGGCTCGGGCCTTCGGGCTCGAGGTGACGGTGGTCGAGTGCGGTGGCTCCACCAGCCAGGCCGGGTACGACGCTGTCGCCGCAGTGCTCGAATCGGAGGCGACGGCGGTACTGGCCTACAACGATCTCGTCGCGCTCGGCGCCATCGCACGGCTGCGCGAGCTGGGCGTCGGCGTACCGGACGAGCTGTCGGTGATCGGCTTCGACGACATCTCGCTGGATCGGGTCGCGCACTCCGACCTGACCACGGTGTCGGTACCGCGTGACGAGCTCGGGCGCCGGGCCGGCGAGATGCTCGAACGGCTGCTGGTCAACGAATACAGCGAAGAACCGTTGTACCTGCCGATGACCCTGCAAGTTCGCGACACGAGCGGTCCGCCCACCGTACGGTAGGCGCATGAACTCGCTGCCGCCCGAGCCGCTGCCTGCACCCGAGGCGTTCCAGGAAACTGCGCCTCCGTTGACCTCCGTACCAACGCAGGCCGCCGGTGAGCAGTCGGCCGCGCGGTATCCCGATCTCTACCAGGCGGCTATCAACGGGCCTGCGACCTTCCGGCATCTCGTCCAGGCGCATCAGCTCGCGGCTTCGACCGACCAGTTGGCGTTCGATGCGGGCAACTGGCTGATCCCGGCGCTGTCGCAGAGGTTCAGCGAGGCGCACGGCGGGATCGAGAAGGAGTACTACTGCAGCGAACTGGTCGGCGGTTGCCTGCTGGCCAAGGACCGCGCGGTCTACTCGATCCTCAACTCGCCGCCGCCTGAGCTGGTCGACTCGGAGATCGCCTGCAAGGTGGTCGCGAAGGAAGCGCTCTACGGCCTGCAGGGCAAGGGCGTCGTACAGCAGCTCGAGGAGGCGACCGATCACGCATACTCCGGGCTGACCCGGGTGATGGTCGCGGCCGACCTGGTCGCTGGTGGCGGTACTCCAGAGGAGATCGCGGCGTCGATCGCGGCCGCCAAGAACGAGGTCGCGGTGGTGAAGGCGCGGGTCGAGGTCCTGCTCCAACGGCAGGCGCGGCTCGAGTACTTCCAGGGCGTACTCGGCGGGATCGTACCGACGTTCGTGCTGGTGATCCTGTTCGGTCTGGCCGCGAACGCCTGGTGGCGCGACTCGTTGGTGCCGTCGGCGCTGGTCGCCGCGATCGCGATGTCGGCGCTCGGTGCGACGATCAGCGTGATCCAGCGGATGTCCAAGGGGTCGCTGGTGATCGACCACAGCTCGTCGCGGTGGCAACGCACGATGCTCGGTGCGTTCCGGCCGGGGGTGGGCGCGATCTTCGGGTCGCTGGCCTACTTCACCTTGCTGGCAGGCGCTTTGGCCGGTGGGGCGACGGTGAGCACGCCGGGGTCGGTCGCGGTCTTTGGGCTGACGGGGTTTGCGGCCGGCTTCAGTGAGCGGTTTGCTACCGACATGCTCGATCAAGCCAGCAAGCTGATTGCCAAGTAGATGTACGTTCCCAAGCACTTCGCGGCGGACGAGTCCGTAGTACGGGATCTGTTGGTGGGGCACGGTGCCGGCGACCTGGTCACCAGTACGGCCGACGGCCTGCTCGCGACCCTGTTGCCGTTCATCTACGACCCTTCAATCGGCGAGCAGGGCGCGTTGCTCGGGCACCTCGCACGCAACAACCCGCAGTGGAAGACGCCGGTACTGGGGGAGGCGCTGGCCATCATCACCGGGCCGGACGCGTACATCTCCCCGTCGGCGTACGCGTCGAAGCAGGACAACGGGCGCGTCGTACCGACCTGGAACTACGTGATAGCCCACGTCTATGGCGAACTGGTGATTCACGACGATCCGTCTTGGCTGGACGGGCTCGTGCGGCGGCTGACCGAGAAGCACGAGGCTCAGTTCGCCGAGCAGTGGTCGGTCGACGATGCGCCGGAGGCCTACGTCGCCGGGCAGTTGCGCGCGATCGTCGGCGTCGAGCTGGTGATCAGCCGGATCGAGGCGAAGGCGAAGCTCAGCCAGAACAGGTCCGGCGCCGACATCGACGGGGTGATCTCCTCGCTCGAGGAGCGCGGCGACCTCGCCTCGGCGGAGGCGGTGCGCGCGGCGAAGCCGGAGAAATAAAGGCGACACGCCGATCGGGTAGTAGCTTGCCGGTGGTTTGTGTCGTTGGGGAAACGTACGGGCTGCGGCAGATCGTGGACCGGGCTGTTGGTTGAGCCCGGCGATCGTCTAGCCTGGGTCGGGTTTCGTCGGCGACGTGGAGGATTGCGTGAAGCGGTTCGTAGTACCGCCGAACTGGCCGACGCCACCCCGCCGTAGCTGGATGCCACCGAAGACGTGGCGTCCCGACCCCACTTGGCCGGCCGCGCCCGACGACTGGAAGTTCTGGGTCGACGGCAAGGGCAACGCCGTGCGCGGCCCCGTCGGCCGGTACGGCGGTCCCTCGCAGCGCGTGGTGGCGCTGGGCTCCGTCGGCCTGGTGTTGTTCCTGGCGGTCAACTTCTGGGCGTTGTCGGCGATCGGGTTGTTCGACGGTGGACCGGCGGACTCGCAGGCCATCCCGCCGGTGGATGATCGCAGCGGCACGCCGTCCGTGCCGGTGACCCCGACGCCGGTGCCGAAGACGACCACCGCCGAGACGTCCGCGCCGCCGCCGGTCGTGAAGACGACCCGGCCGCCGGCCACCCCGACGCCGACCAAGACGAAGACGACCAGGACGCGTCAGCGTGAGGATCGCCAGACGACGCCGACCAAGCCGCCGAGCACGAAGCCGACGACGGCCCGGCCGACCCGGACCACGCCGAGCCGGCGACCGACCCGCGAAGAGATCATCCAGGCGTACTGCGCCGCCCAGGGCTACGACCCCGCCTGGTGCGACCCGGCCAACTGGCCCGACTCCGACGGCCCCTGACCTACCACTCCGGCTCGCCTCATCGAGGCGGGCCGGAGCTTTTTCAGACGATGTTCTGTTCGGCGCGGAGGCCTGAGGTCTGGAAGCGGTTCGCGTCGAGTGGGGAGATGTCCACGAAGGGCCGGCGGGTGAGGTACAGGTCGCGGAGGATCTCGCCGATGGCCGGGCCTTGCAGGAAACCGTGGCCGGAGAAACCGGTGGCGTAGAGGAAGCGGCTGACGGTTGTCGCCTCGCCGATCAGGGCATTGTGGTCGGGGGTGTTCTCGTAGAGGCCGGCCCAGCCGCTGGCCAGTCCCGCATCCAGTAGGGACGGCGCTCTTTGTTCCATGGCGGCGGTCAGTCGGGGTAGCCAGGAGTCGGAGCGGTTGAGGAGGAAGCCAGGCTCCTCCTCCGGGTCGGACATGCCGACCAGGAGGCCGGGGCCTTCGCCGTGGAAGTAGAAGGTGCTGCTGAAGTCGATGGTCATCGGCATGTCGCGCGGCAGGCCGGGAATCGCTTCTGTCACGACGATCTGGCGCCTCAGCGGTGTCACCGGGAGGTCGACGCCGACCATCGCGGCGAGTGGTGCGGACCAGGCGCCGGCCGCGCAGATGACGGTCGAAGTGGCGACCGTGCCGCGGGTCGTCCGGACCGCGCGGATCTCGTTGCCGACGGCATCGATCCCGGTGACCTCGCAATTGGTGACGAGCTTCGCGCCCAGCTTGCGGGCAGCTGTGGCGTAGCCGAGGACGACGGACTCCGGCGTACAGTGCCCGTCGTTGGGGGAGAAGCAGGCGGCGACCAGGCCGTCGGGCGAGAGGATCGGCGCGAGCCGGACCGCCTCGGCGACATCGAGCATCCGGGTCGGCTGGCCGGCCGCGTTCTGCAGCCGGGTGCTCTCCTCGAACAACTCGACCTGCTCGGCCGTCGACAGCAGGAACAGGTAGCCGACGCGATGCAGGTCGATCTCCTGCCCGGGCCGCTCGCCGAACCGGGCGAACGCCTCCAGGCTGCGCGCGCCGAGCGCGATGTTCAGCTCGTCGGAGAAGTTCGCCCGGATGCCACCGGCCGCCTTCGACGTCGAGCCCGAACCGAGCTCGTTCTGCTCCAGCAGCAGCACGTCGGTGACGCCGGCCTCGGCGAGGTGAAAGGCGATACTCGTGCCCATCACCCCGCCGCCGACGATCACCACCCCGGCTTTGTCCGGCAGCATCATGGAAGCAGGAAGTCGTCGTCCGCCTCTACCGTGACGGTGTCCATCTGCGCCTTCTGCAGCTTGCCCGAGTAGTCCCAGTTCATCGACTGCCAGCGGGTGAACTGGTCGAGCACCCAGATCCCGCTCTGCCGCGAGCCGTTGCCGGACTTACCGTTGCCGCCGAACGGCAGATGCGCCTCGGCACCGGAGGTTGAGTTGTTGACGCTGACCATGCCCGCCGAGATGCCCTGCGCGAACCGGAACGCCTTGTTCGGATCGGTCGTGTAGATCGAGCTCGACAGGCCGTACCCGGATTTGTTGCCCAGGGCAATTGCCTCGTCGAGGGTCCGGTACGTCGTGATGCCGACGATCGGCCCGAACGTCTCGTTCAGGAACAGCTCGTCGTCCGGCTGGACCTTGTCGACGATCACCGGGTGGTAGAACAGGCCCTTGGCGGGATCGCCGACGAAGCCCTTGCGCGGGTTGTCCGCGCCGACCCGGCCGGTGGAGCCGATCACCGCGTGGTGGCCGCTGATCCAGCCGAGCGACTTCTCGAACCCGGCCGCGAACTTCTCGTCCAGCAACGGACCGAACAGCACGTCCTGGGTGGGGTCGCCCATCGCTGCCTCGCGGACGGCTTTGCTGAAGCGGGCGACGAACTCGTCGTGGACGGACTCGTGCACGATCACCGTTCCCAGCGAGGTGCAGCGCTGACCCGCAGTACCGAAGCCGGAGAACAGGGCGCCCTCGACGGCCAGGTCGAGCTCCGCGTCCTCGGTGATCACCATCGGGTTCTTGCCGCCCAGCTCGAGACACGGGGTCTGCAGGTGGCGGCCGCAGAGCTCGCCGATCCGGGTGCCGACCTCGCTCGACCCGGTGAAGCCGACCTTGTCGATCAGCCCGGCCTGCAACGACTGCTCCAGCCCGGCGAAGGTGTCCGGCCCGTCGGCGTACACGAGGTTGAAAACCCCGGCCGGTACGCCGGAATGCGCGAAGATCTCGTAGAACGCGTCCGAGACGACCGCGGAGTACTCCGCCGGCTTCCAGACCACCGTGTTGCCGCAGAGCAGCGCGGGCACGATGTACCAGGACGGGACCGCGACCGGGAAGTTGCCGGCCGAGATCACCGCGACCGCGCCGACCGGGCGGCGGAACGTGAACAGCTGCTTGTCGGGCATCTCCGACGGTACGGTCTGGCCGTAGAGCCGGCGGCCCTCGCCGATGAAGAAGTCGCAGGTGTCGATGATCTCCTGCACCTCGCCCAGTGCCTCCGCGAGCGGCTTGCCGATCTCCCGGGTGACGAGCGCGGCGAGCCGGTCCTTGTTGGCGGTCATCAGGCGCCCGACATGCGCGATCACCTGACCGCGCTGAGGAGCCGGCAGCGCGGCCCACCCCGCCTGCGCGTCCTTGGCTGCCTGGGCGGCCTGGACGAAGACGTCCGGCCCGGCGACGCCGATGGTGCCGACCACGTCGGCGGTGTCCGCCGGATTGGTGGACGGCGCGGTCCGTACCGGATCCGGAACCCGCTCACCGTTGACCACGGACAAGATGACAGACGACACAGGTGGGTCCTCTCGCTCGAACGCTTCGGTGCCCCCACCCTCAGCCATCCCGCCCGCCTTGCCAACCCCACCCCGCGCGCCCAAGCCCGTCCCGCCTCCAGCCGGGGCATCAGGGCGACTTTGTGCTCCGCCTGAGCGAAATCGGGCCGGCGGGATGCTCAGGTCGAGCACAAAGTGCGGGGTTGGGACGGGTGGCGGAGGGGACTGGGTGGGGATGGCGTGTGAGAGTGCTGGGGTGAGTTTGAGTGATGAGGAGATCGCCGAGCTGTCGGTGGCGGAGCGGCGGGAGTTGATTCGGCGGTTGCTGCCTGAGTCGCCGCTGGGTCCGCAGCGGCGGACGCTGCAGCGGCTCCGGAAGTGGCGGCTGTTGCTGCTGGTGCTCTGCGTCGTGGTGCTGGTGCCGTGGACGGTCTACCTGGCGATCACGCTGCCTAGCCGGTATGTGGCTCGGCACTGGGTCGCGACCTGGGTCGGGTTCGACATCTTGCTGATGGTGATGCTGACGGCGACCGCGATCGCGGGGTGGCGGCGTCGGCAGCTGGTCTTTCCGACGGCGTTCGCGTCCGGCGTACTGCTGATCTGCGACGCCTGGTTCGACGTGATGACGAGTCAGCCGGGCGGCGACCTGCTGCAGGCGGTGCTGAGCGCGCTGATCATCGAGTTGCCGCTCGCGATCGTGTTCATCGCCGGGCCGCTGCGGTTGATGCGGATCGTCGCCACCCGGCACGGGCTGGTCGAGCCGGGCACCCGGATGTGGCGGGTGCCGATCCCGTTGCCGGAGCTCTGGGCCGATCGGGCGGTACCGAAACGGTAGCCTTGTGAACGCAATCACAAGCCGGTAAACTCCGTCGCACAGCAACCATGCCGGAGTTGACTGGAGGCGTACATGACGCAGCGCAAGCCGCCCGGGATGAAGACCGAGGACTGGGTCGAGGCGCAGATCAAGCAGGCGCAGGCGCGGGGCGAGTTCGACGATCTGCCCGGCGAGGGCAAGCCGCTGGCCAAGCTCGCGGACCCGCACG
The DNA here is from genome assembly GCF_039525325.1 of Kribbella koreensis. NCBI lineage: Bacteria > Bacillati > Actinomycetota > Actinomycetes > Propionibacteriales > Kribbellaceae > Kribbella > Kribbella koreensis. The sequence goes on along the minus strand of NZ_BAAAHK010000007.1, from coordinate 563,701 downwards.
ATCCGGACTGGTGGGTGAAGGACTTCATCCGCCGCGAGAAGATCGAGACCGACGCCCTGCTGCCCCCGTCGGTACAACTCCGCAAGGAGAAGCAGGCGCTCCAGGACAAGCTCTCGGTACTCCGTACCGAGACCGAGGCCCGTGACTACCTCCAGGACCTCAACCGCCGAATCCTGATCCAGATCCGTGACGCCACTGGCGTGGTCGTCCCCGTCGGCCCGGTCGACGAGGACGAAATGCTGGCCACCTGGCGCGAAGGCCACGAAGCCCGCCAGGCAGCCCGAGCCCGCCTGCGCGAATCCGAACCACCGCCGGCGCCGAAACGCACCCTCTGGCAACGCCTCTTCACCTAACCACCAACCCGCCCCACCACCGCACCCCTCCGCCACCATCTGAGGGGTTAACCCCTGA